>NZ_JAYMXF010000026.1:0-345729 GCF_048055755.1 Phaeobacter sp. JH204B | reverse complement strand
GCGCGCGCCTATCGCTTTGCCCCTGACAGCGCAGGCAAATTCCGCGCAGCCCAGCTGGCCGCACGGCTGGCGGTGCAGGACGCCCGGCCGACGCTGGCGCAGGTCTGGCTGCGCCGCACCGCCATTCACGCCCCCGATGAGATCAGCGAAACACGCATCGCCGCCGACTATAAGGTCCTGCGGCGGATCAACCCCTGGTCCTTCCAGCTGCGCGGTGAGCTGAAGCCCTCAAACAACGTCAACAACGGCGCCGACAACACGCTGGAAGTGATCGACGGCGTGCCGACACTGGGCCGGTTTGGTCCCCGGTCGGTGGCACTGGAGGGGACCGTTGCCGTGCTCGATGCCGCGATCGGCTACCGCCTGCGGGAAAGCCGCAGCAGCCTCACCACGCTGAGCGCGCGCGGCTATGTCCAGCGGGTGGCACTGTCGTCAGCCGCCAAGGCCAAGGCCGCCGCCCTCGCCCAGCAGTCCGGCACCACGGTGCCGCGCAACAGCGAATTCGGATCGACCTACGGCGAGATCACCCTGACCCATGCCTTTGCCGCTGGCCCGCCCGAACGCAAAGGCTCCGCCGCCCTCGGGCTCAGCTTTGGGACCGCCTGGTATGGCGGCGACAAAAGCTATGATCTGGTCAAACTGACCGCCCGGCGCAGCTGGCAGCTATCGGCGCGCACCGGACTGACACTGGATGGCATGGCAGAACAGCGGCTCGACCCGCGCGGCCCCTCGCAGGATGGCGAGGTGTTCGGCCTGGGCCTCCGTGTCAATCGCGCGCTGAAAAATGGCGATCAGATCGACGTCAGCCTTGCGCTGCGCGACAGCAGATCGGGCCATGTGAACACCTCCAGCCGCAGCGCCACGCTGCGGCTCGGCTATCACTTCGCCAAACCGCTGGGGCCGGCCAAAATCAGCACCGGACTGATCCTTGGCCAATCCGACTACCCGCAGTTCATCGCAGGCTTTCCCGCCCGCTACCTGGCCGATGGCCGCGAAGACCGGTCCTATTATGCCGATGTAAACCTCTTCTTCGAGGACTACGACTATGCGGGTTTTGCCCCGACACTGCGCCTGCGCGCTGGCAAAAAAGATAGCAATCACAGCCGCTTTCAGTCTCGCGAATTGTCTCTCTCCCTCGGCATCCAGTCCAAGTTTTAAGCCCGAAATGCCAATCAGATCCCGCAATCGCTCTGGTCACCGCCAGCGGACGCATTATGGTCAGGGGCCTGAGATATACGACACGGACGCCGCGCCCCTTGGGCCAACCGTCCTGATATGAGGAAGACACCGATGCCGCTGAAATATCTGCACACGATGGTCCGCGTCAAAGACCTGGAAAAATCCATGGCGTTCTATGCGCTTTTGGGCCTGAAAGAGACCAAACGCTATGACAGCGAAAAGGGCCGTTTCTCGCTGATCTTCATGGCTGCCGAAGGCCAGGAAGACACCCCGATTGAGCTGACCTACAACTGGGATGGCGATGACGCGCTGCCCAGCGACAGCCGCCATTTCGGCCATCTGGCCTATGGTGTGGATGATATTTACGCCACCTGCCAGCATCTGATGGACAATGGTGTCACCATCAACCGCCCGCCGCGCGACGGCCACATGGCCTTTGTCCGCTCGCCCGATAATATCTCGATCGAACTGCTGCAAAACGGCGACGCGCTGGACCCGGCAGAACCCTGGGCCAGCATGGAAAACACCGGCAGCTGGTAAGCCGCAACCGCCAGGAGGGCAGCACCATCATCGCGCGCCCTGTCCTCCCGGCGCCTGACGGCGCGGCGCTTGACCTCTGCGGCATATCTGTGCCGCCCTGCGCGCAGGCCGCCAAGCCGCACCGCACGCCGCCCCAGCCGCACCGCACTGTCCCAGCAGTGTCCCAGCCGCACCATCAGGGCATGCCAACCCGCAGGGCACGCAAAATTGCACCAGCCGGTTGCCCCGGTGGTGTGTCAGCCATGCTGCTGTCCGAAAAGATGGTCCAAGCCTGATGGGCCTTCTGGTCCCCGGATCCGCTCCGCTCCCGGCCTTCTGCCCGGTCAGCGTCGGTATGGCTTGGTCAGATCAGCTGCCGCGCAGCAAATCAAAAGGATCAGGCATATCGGTGATAGTCGGCGTTCTGCCGAGAGGGATATGCGTTGCGACCGATGGAACACGCCCCGTTTCAGGCGTGCAAAACCCGGCTCAATAGATGTAGCGGATCTGGTCGGACCAGTAACGCTCCACCCGCTTCAGCGAGGCTGTGATATCCGCGATGCCCTCGCTGCTGATCACAGCTTTGCCTTCCAGGCCTTCTGCGTGGCGCGAAAACAGCGCCGCAACAATATCACGAATCTCGCGACCGCGCTCGGTCAGGCGCACCCGGACCGAACGGCGATCAATCTCGCAACGCTGGTGGTGCATATAGCCCATCTCGACCAGTTTCTTCAGGTTGTAGCTGACATTGCTGCCCTGATAGTAGCCGCGTGATTTCAATTCGCCCGCCGTGACCTCATTGTTGCCGATATTGAACAGCAGCAGTGCCTGAACCGCATTGATCTCCAGCACGCCGACACGCTCAAACTCGTCCTTGATGACGTCCAGCAGCAGACGGTGAAGACGCTCAACCATTGCGAGCGCCTCAAGGTAGCCAGTCATGAACCCTTTGGTGTCCTGCTGGCCGATTGGCATTTCCATACTCATCCGCATCTCCGACTCGATGGTGTCTGAGAGCAACAATGCGGAAAATTCCCGAAAAATCCGTTAAGCTGAAATTTTATTCTTTTTGATGGGTTTGCGCTATGTCGTCGATCAGCGCCGAGAACCGATCCGGCGCCGCCACCTGCCCCGTCACCCACTGGTACAGATCCTGATCATTCTCCTGCAAAAGCAGGTCGTAGAGATCGAGATCCGCCGGGCCCATCGTGGCCAGTGTCCGCTCGGCATAGGCGGAAAGAAGAATATCCATCTCCTTGATTCCGCGCCGCATCGAGCGCATCTGCAACCGCTTCAGCCGGTGGGCAGGCAGTTCGCTCATTGTGCGCTGCCTTCCATCACCAGGCGCAGGCGTTTTTCCAGCCGCGCCGCCCGGTCAGCATTGCTGCGCAGATCCTCGCGCAGCTGGCGCAGCTCGGTCATCACCGCCGCCAGATCCTGCGGCATCTGTTCGCCAGCCGGGGCTTCCATGCCTTCGCCCTCGCCGGTCAGCAGCCAGCGCATCGACACATTCAGCAGCCCCGCCATCATCGACAGCTTGTTGGCGCGCGGTTCCGACAGATCCTGTTCCCAGCCGGTCAGGGTTGATTTCTTGATGCCCAGCCGACGGGCCAGCTGCGCCTGGGTCATGCCTGCTGCATCGCGTGCAGCGGCCACCCGGTCACCAAAGGTTGCCGCGTCGGGGCCATACCAATTCATGTCGTCGTTGCTCATTTGCCCGCTCCTGTTGGCCTATCGGTTTGTCGGTCTCCTGATCCCGCTTGATCGGAAGTTAGCGGCACCCTATGACAGTTCTAGATGACATTCAAACAGAGGTCTTTCCATGCAATTTCTGTCCGATAGCCTCTCCCGCGTCAAACCGTCACCCTCAATCGCCGTCACCACGCTGGCCGCTGAACTGCGTGCGGCCGGCCGTGACGTGATCGGCCTGAGCGCCGGTGAGCCTGACTTTGACACGCCCGACAATATCAAGGACGCCGCGATCCGTGCCATTCAGGCAGGCAAGACCAAATACACCGCCCCCGACGGCATCCCCGAGCTGAAGCAGGCGGTCTGCGATAAATTCGCCCGCGACAACGGGTTGGAGTATACCCCGGCGCAGGTTTCGGTTGGCACCGGCGGCAAGCAGATCCTCTACAATGCGCTGATGGCAACGCTCAATCCCGGCGATGAGGTGGTGATCCCGACCCCCTATTGGGTGTCCTACCCGGATATGGTGCGGCTGGCCGGTGGCACGCCGGTCTGTGTCGACTCCTCGCTGGACACCGGGTTCAAGATCACCCCGGCCCAGCTGGAGGAGGCAATCACGCCGCAGACCAAATGGTTCATCTTCAACTCACCCTCGAACCCGACCGGGGCCGGCTACCACCCGGAGGAGCTGAAGGCGCTGACCGAGGTGCTGCTGCGCCACCCGCATGTCTGGGTGATGACCGATGACATGTATGAGCATCTGGTGTTCGATGATTTCACCTTCTGCACACCGGCGCAGATCGAACCGCGGCTCTATGACCGCACGCTGACCTGCAATGGCGTCTCCAAAGCCTATGCGATGACCGGCTGGCGGATCGGCTATGCCGCCGGTCCCAAGCATCTGATCGACGCGATGCGCAAGATCCAGTCGCAATCCACATCGAACCCCTGCACCATCAGCCAATGGGCCGCGGTTGAGGCGCTGAATGGCACCCAGGATTACATCCTGCCCAATACCGCTGTGTTCCGCCGCCGCCGCGATCTGGTGATTTCGATGCTCAGCCAGATCGAAGGCGTTGCCTGCCCGGTGCCGGATGGGGCCTTCTATGTCTACCCCTCCATCCATGCGCTGATCGGGCGGACCTCTGCCGGGGGCGTCAAGATCACCGACGACGAGGCCTTTGCCAAGGCGCTGCTGGCGGAGGCAAATGTGGCCGTGGTCCATGGCGCCGCCTATGGGTTGTCGCCGAACTTCCGCATCAGCTACGCCGCGGCCGATGACGTCCTGACCGAGGCCTGCCGCCGCATTCAGGCCTTCTGCGCCGCGCTGCGCTGAACGGAGCGTTTCGCATGGCTGCCTCCCTGCCGGACTATTACTTTCGCCTGCGCGACAACGGAGCCTTTGTGTTCCGCGTCGATAGTGAGAACCGGCAGCGGCGGCTGGATATGGATCAGATCGCCGTGGTGAAGCTGCGCAGCGGCGAGATCCGCGCCCATGGCGACCGTGACCTCAGTGCCGAGGATCTGAACGCGATCCGCAGCTGGATGGATCAGCGCCGCGAGACGCTGGCCACGCGCGAGATGGATGACATTCACCGCACCATCGAGCATCTGAACAGCACCGCCCATTGGGCACAAAGCAAGGCCAGCGCCGCGCAGCTGGAGGAGATCACCGACCAGCTGCTGCTCGCCATGCACGACCTGCGCTCGGTGCTGGTGCGCAAGAAGGCCGATCATCTGGCCCGTGGCGCCAAGGACAGCGACCCCTCCTGATCAGCGTGGGCATGACCGGCCATCGGTGGCGCCGGATCTGAACATCACCCGATGCGTACGCGCGGATCTTTGGCGGCTTGCACATCATGCGTGTCGCGCCGCCGCTCCTTACGTCCTCTGTCGCTGGACGCCACCGCCAGCCCTTCGGTGAGGGGTGGGTTGCAATGGCAACCATAAGGCGATTAATATTTTTATCACACAATCATTATAGGAACCATTGGCGGCAGTTTCGGACTGTAGCGCGATCACCCCGGCCCCCTGTTCTGGTCCTGCGCAGATCCGCCACTGCCGCCACTGTTACCAGTATCATTCAGTCACAACAGGATTCCCGATGACGTCATATA
The DNA here is from genome assembly GCF_048055755.1 of Phaeobacter sp. JH204B. Taxonomy (NCBI): domain Bacteria; kingdom Pseudomonadati; phylum Pseudomonadota; class Alphaproteobacteria; order Rhodobacterales; family Roseobacteraceae; genus Phaeobacter; species Phaeobacter sp. JH204B. The sequence continues at coordinate 340,225 of NZ_JAYMXF010000026.1, read as the reverse complement.
TTTCGATCATGCCCGCTTTTGCCGCCCTGACCCTCGCCAGCGGTGTCGCACTGGCCGCAGACAGTGCGCAGACCGTCAAGGACAGCGAAATCGACCGGCAACGTGCGGCACTGGCCATGAGCACCTTCGGGGCCGGATTTGGTCCGCAATCGCCGCGCGACATCGACATGGTCGAGGGGCAGAACCTGCGCGTCTTCAGCGCGGCACCGCCCGCCACCGAGATGAACCTCTGCAATATCCATTTCCATGAAAACGCAGAACATCGCGGCGGTGAATTCACCAGCTACGCGGGCAATGGCGATGGCAAGGGCTATGGCACCGGCTATCAATACGACGGCACGCTGAGCGAGGCGGAACTGGCGCCGCTGGACAGCCCCATCGGCGCCGAGGGCGGCCACGGCGATCTGCAACCGGGCGACACCATCGAGGTGCATTACGTCCACACCACCGCGCAGGTGACCCCGGGGCCAACGCTGGGCGCCTGCCTCAGCGATGCGATCAAGAACCCGCAGCTGCGGGTTGAGGCGCAGGTTTATGTGCTGGTCAATGACGAAAACGCCGCCGATTTCACCGAACTGACCCGTCTCACGGTCCGAAACAACCTCTATCAGGCGCAGAACATCCCGGCCAATTCCGGCACCCCGATCAGCTATGCCGGCTCCACCACCGGTCCGGGGTACAATACCACAGGCTCCCCGTTTCAGGTCACCTGGAGCGTCCGACCCAAGGTGATCCGCGTCAATATCCACAGCGTCGGCACCTGGCTCGAGCATAATTATTTCAACGAGACCCACGCCCATGGCGTCCGCAATCTCGTGACCAACCCCGATCTGCTGGCACCGATCAGCAACTAGCCCGCGCCGCCACGGCTACCGGTGGTCGCGGTGATGACCCGGCAACAGGACCAAAGGGGGCGATACCGCCCCCTTTCCGGTGCGCGGCTGACAGGTGCCTCGCGCCGTTATCCGGTGGTCAGCGTTGCGGAGGGGGCGCCCACCCGCTTGATCGAGCGGCGCCAGAACCGGATCATCAGGAACAGCCCCGCCGCCGACAGGCCGATCACCAGCCCCAGCCAGACGCCAAGCCCGCCCATGCCGAAGGTAAAGCCGAGCAGATAAGAGGCCGGTATCCCCACCGCCCAATAGCTGAGCCCCGCAATCACCATCGGCACGCCGGTGTCCTGCACACCGCGCAACAGGCCTAGCGCGATGACCTGCATACCATCCATCAGCTGAAACAGCGCCGCCGCCGCCAGCAGCACGCCGCCGATCAGCAGGATCTCGGCCTTCTGCGGGTCGGCGCTGTCCAGAAACAGCGACATCAGCGGGCCGGGCACGGTCAGGAACAGGACAATCGCCACCGACGATACCAGCAGCGACATCAGCGTCACCACCTTGCCGCCGCGTGCCAGATGCGCGCGGTCGCCGCGGCCATAGGCATTGCCCGCCCGGATGGTCGCCGCATTCGACAGCCCTAGATGCACCATGAACGTCAGCCCGCCCAGCGAAATCGCGATACCATGGGCCGCCAGCGGCACCGTGCCCAGCCAGCCCATCATCATCGCCGAGGCCGCAAACAGGCTGGCCTCGGCCAGCGTGGTCAGCCCGATCGGCAGCCCCATGCGCAGCACCCGGCCCAGCATCTCCCAGTCCGGACGCTGGAAATTCTTCAGCAGCTCATGCTCCGGCAAGGCCTTCAGCGCGTAGACCAGCACCAGCACAAAGGACAGGCCATTGGTCACCAGCGAGGCCAGCGCCGCCCCGGCAATCCCCAGTTCAGGTGCGCCCCAGTTGCCAAAGATCAGCGCATAGTTCACCAGCCCGTTCACCACCGCCCCAAAGACCGACAGCCACAGCACGATCTGGGTCCGTTCCAGCGCCGCCAGATAGGATTTCGCAACCATATAGAGCAGCGCCGGAAACAGCGCCCAGCCTGCAATCCTTAGGTATTCCGCCGCGTCATGCGCCACCTTCTCCTCCTGGCCCAGCAACAGCAGGATCGCCTCTGACCACCACAACAGCGGCATCGCCAGCACCCCGTAGACCAGCGACAGCCAAAGCCCCATGCGGGTAGAACGCCGGATCTGACGCTCTTCGCCGGCACCGGCTGCGGCGGCCACCATCGGCATCACAGCAAAGGCAAAGCCGGATCCGAACAGGAAGATCGAGAAGAAATAGGACGAGCCCAGCGTCACCGCCGCCAGCTCATCGACCCCATACCAGCCCAGCATCACCGTATCGGTCAGCCCGATGGCAAACTGCGCCACATGCCCGCCAATCAACGGCAGGCCAAGCACGGCAATGGCGCGACTATGGGCGAGGAGTGTGTTCGGGGCAGGCGCGGGCAATCTCTGTGTCATATGCAAGCCTTAGGCACGGGTCGACATGACGGCAAGCCTCATTTCCGCTCCGGTTGCAATCTGCCCGCCGACGTCTGCCGTGCCGGTTATGCGCCCCGTCTTATGCGTACGATCTGCGGCAAATGTGATATGCTGGCGGTGCCGATCATCGCCAGCAAGGAGCGCCTGCATGTCCGATCTCACACGCCAGCTGATCCCTGATGCGCAGGCCTTCCTGACGGAGCTGTCGCAGAACAACAGCCGCGACTGGTTCCAGACGCATAAGGCCCGCTATGACGACCAGTTGCGCCGCCCGGCAGAGGCGCTGCTGGCCGAGGTTGCCGATTACCTGCGCCCGCATCACCCCGGCATTCAGGGCAAGCTGTTCCGGCCCCAGCGCGATCTGCGGTTTTCCAGGGACAAGACCCCCTATCACACCCATCTGCATATGCTGTGGAAGCTGCCGCTGCTGCCGGGGGCCGGGCTGTTCTTTGGCATCGACCCGGCCCGGCTGCGCGTCGGCGGCGGTGTCATGAGCCTTGACGGTGCTGCGCTCAGCCGCTGGCGCATTGCGGTTGCGGGCCGGCCGCTGGTCCGGGTCTATCCGACGGCAGGCCTCGACCAGATCGACGGGCGCCGACAGCCCCCCGACAGCGGCTTTGCCGATGAGCTGGCGGCGCTGCTGGATATCCTCACCCTCAAGGGGTTTCGACCCAATGCGGCTGAGCTGAAACGGGTGCCGGGGCCACAGGATCAAACCCATCCCCACGCCGATCTCCTGCGCCGCAAGTCGCTGACCCTGTGGTCTGATCTCGACCTCACGTCGCCGGTGGATCCAAAGGCCGCGATCTGTAGCGCAGCCCTCGTGCTGGCACCCGTCTTCACCCTGTTGCGCCCGATCCTGACCAAGCCGGTCGCTGCCTGATCGCCGGGATCAGCTGTGGCCCCAGTCCTCCGGATTGTCGCTGTTGTTGGGGCTCAGCCCCAGCACATCCCCCCGGATCGAACAGCCCAGCCCCAGCACGGTGCGGTTGGCATAGGAGAAATAGGCGCAGACCTGATTGATCTCCAGAATCTGCCCGTCATCCAGACCGGCGGCCCGCAGCGCATGGATATCCGCCTCGATCAGCGCGGCCGGGGCTTCGGTAAGCTTGCGCGCATAGACCAGCCCGGCCCGCTGCGCCGGATCCAACGGCGCCAGCTGCGGGTTGCGCGCCTCGATCGCGGCGCGGATCTCCTGCCCCCGCGCTTCATCCGCCAGCAGCCGCTGGAGGCCGGCAAAATGGTGCTCCACGCAATAGGCGCAGTCGTTCAGGGACGAGACCCAGACTCCCAGCACCTCCAGATACCATTTCGGCAGGCTGTTGCCGCTGTGGTGCAGCACATTCTTGTAAAGCGCCATATGCCCTTCCATCGAATGCGGCCGCAGACTGTGCACCATCATGATGTTGTCGACATTGTTGCCCGGCCCGGTCACCCGCTCGTAGAGCTTTTTCAGCTTGCCGGTTGCCTCTTCAAACGGAACGGTCCTGATCCAGGCCATGTTACTCTCCCTGATTGTCTGACCCGAGAGTAGCGGAATCTGACGTGGCGGAAAGACGGAACCGAACGTCACAGATGTTACGCAAGGCGGCACCGCCGCCCCGCGCCTGCCTGCCCCCCCGGCAGGCGCGTTCACCGGCGCAACAAGACGCAACGGCAATCATCTATCGCGCCGGGCGCCAAGCCGCGCCGTCACGCCTGCGCCCGCCCAGGCAGGCGCGGGGCTCATCGCTTTACGCCGCCGCCTCCCGCGCCACCGCGGCAATCGCCGCCCGCACATCCGCCTCGCGGCTGCGGTGGTTGGTGATCGCGGCGCGCAGCATCACGCGGCCGCCTGCGCGGGTGGTCGAAAACACCGCCTCGCCGCTTTCCTGCAGGGTCTGGGCAATATGCGCGTTGATCACAGACTGCGCCTCCGGCGTCAGATCGCTGCGCGCGGTGAAGACGCAGATATTCGATACCACCGGCGCGCCCAGTGCCATCAGCGGCTGCGCCTCAACCTCAGCCGCCATCAGCGCCGCCAGCTCGCAATTGCCGGTGATCGCCTCGCAGAACGCCGCCTCGCCATAGGTCTCAAGCGCCGTCCAGACCTTCAGCGCCCGGTTGCCACGGCTGAGGTCAATGCCATAGTCGCAGAACCACGGCTCACCGCCCGCCAGCCCGCGCTCGGCCCCTTCCAGATAGGCAGGCCGCGCCGCAAAGGCCGCGCGGTGCTCGTCCTCATTCCTCAGCAGCGCCATGCCGCAGTCATAGCCCACATACATCCATTTGTGGAAATCCAGCGCAATGCTATCGGCCCGGCCGATCCCGTCGCTCAGCGACCGGTAAGGCTCCGCCGCAATCCGCGTCCAGGCGCCAAAGGCCCCGTCCACATGCAGCCAAAGCCCCAGATCCGCTGCCGCATCGGCCAAGGCATTCAGATCGTCAAACTGCCCCAGATCCACGGTGCCCGCATTGCCCACCAGCAGAAAGGGCAGCGCGCCCTTGGCCCGATCCTCGGCCACCATCCGGGCCAAGGCCGCGCAGTCCAGCCGGCCATCGACCAGCGGCACCTTGCGCAGATTGTCCGAACCGATACCCAACAGCTCCACCGCCTTCAGCGAGGCATTATGCACGCCCTCGCCCGCATAGGCGGTCAGCCGCACCGCGCCCTGGCCGGTCTTGCGGACATCCTTCAGCACCCGCAGCCGCGCCGCCTGAAAGGCAATCACCGTCGCCTGCGAGGTGCCGGTCACCAGAATGCCGCTGGCCCCCTCCGGCATCCCCATTTTGCGGCGCGTCCAGTCGACAACCGCGCGCTCCATGTAGTTCGCGCCATGGTCGCGCCCGCCCATATTGGCATTGACCGCCGCCGCCGCAACCGAGGCGATCAGATCCGTCGCCAGACCCGATCCCTGCACCCAGCCCCAGAACCGCGGATGGGTGTTGCCACCGTGATAGGGCAGCACGTCCCGGATGATCCGGTCGACCGTCTCTTGCGGCCCCAGCGCCTCCGCCGTCACCGCATAGCGCGCGTCAATATCCTCCGGCACCGGCTGCCAGGGGCGCTCCGCTGCCTCTTGCATCTGGTCCAGCGCCGCCTCCAGCATCCGCTGCGCCTCAGCGCGGAACACCGCCCAATCCTGCGTCTTGATCCCAGTCTCAGCCACCCGCGCGCCCTCCTCCTGCCTGCCGTTGCCCACAGGTGTAGCCCGCAAGCCCAGGCACCGCACGAAGAATATCGCCGCACCCAGTTGCCCGGCCTTACTGCCGATGAACTGATCGCCGCGCACCCTGCCCTGCCTTATCCACAGCCCCTTGCGTGCCTCTTCCACCCGGCCCCAACACCTGCCATAATGGCGGCAAATCAAAACCAACCAAGAGCAGCCCCGCATATGGCCGACGACCTCCTCAGCACGCCCGCTTCTGAGACCTATGACGCTTCCTCGATCGAGGTTCTGGAAGGCCTCGAACCGGTCCGCCAGCGCCCCGGCATGTATATTGGCGGCACCGATGAGCGCGCGCTGCACCATATGGTCGCCGAGATCCTCGACAACTCCATGGACGAGGCCGTCGCCGGCCACGCCAACCGGATCGAGGTGACGCTGCACGCGGATTTTTCCGTCACCATCTCCGACAATGGCCGTGGCATCCCGATTGATCCGCACCCGAAGTTCCCGGACAAATCGGCACTTGAGGTGATCCTCTGCACCCTGCACGCAGGCGGCAAATTCTCCGGCAAGGCCTATCAGACCTCGGGCGGCCTGCACGGCGTCGGCTCCTCCGTGGTGAACGCGCTGTCGGATTCCATGGTGGTGCAAGTGGCCAAGAACAAGGAACTGTTCGAACAGCGTTTCTCGCGCGGCCTCCCCCAGGGTCCGGTGGAAAAAATCGGCGCCGCCCCCAACAAGCGCGGCACCTTCGTCACATTCCACGCGGATGAACAGATCTTCGGCTCCCACCGGTTCAAGCCCAAGCGCCTGTTTACCCTCGTGCGCTCCAAGGCCTATCTGTTCTCCGGCGTCGAAATCCGCTGGAAATCGGAAATCGACGACAATGAGACCCCGACCGAGGCCACCTTCCACTTCCCCGGCGGCCTCAAGGACTACCTGACAGAGGTGCTCGGCAGATCCTCCGTCTACGCCGACCAGCCCTTTGCCGGTAAGGTCGAGTTCCGCGAGAAATTCAACGCGCCGGGATACGTGGAATGGGCGATCAACTGGACGCCGTCCCGCGACGGCTTCACCCAGTCCTACTGTAACACCGTCCCCACACCCGAGGGCGGCACCCATGTGGCGGGCTTCTGGGCCGCAATCCTAAAAGGGATCAAGGCCTACGGCGAGCTGGTCAGCAACAAGAAGGCCGGCAACATCACCCGCGACGACCTGATGGCGGGCGGCTGCGCGCTGGTCTCCTGCTTCATCGCCGATCCCGCCTTTGTCGGCCAGACCAAGGACCGCCTCTCGACCGAGGCTGCCGCCAAGATGGTGGAAAACTCGGTCCGCGATCATTTCGACAACTGGCTGGCCGCCGACACCAAATCGGCCGGCGCCATCCTCGACTTTCTCGTGCTGCGCGCCGAGGAACGCCTGCGCCGCAAGCAGGAGAAAGAGACCCAGCGCAAATCCGCCACCAAGAAACTGCGCCTGCCCGGCAAGCTGACCGACTGCACCTCCAAGGACCGCGCCGGCACCGAGCTGTTCATCGTCGAGGGCGACTCCGCGGGCGGCTCCGGCAAGGGCGCGCGCAACCGGGTCAATCAGGCGCTCTTGCCCCTGAAGGGCAAGATCCTGAACGTGCTGGGCGCGGCCTCCAACAAACTCGGATCCAATCAGGAGATCAACGACCTCTGCGAGGCGCTTGGCGTCGGCCTTGGCACCAAATTCAACCTCGACGATCTGCGCTATGACAAGATCATCATCATGACCGATGCGGACGTCGACGGCGCCCATATCGCCTCGCTGCTGATGACCTTCTTCTTCACCCAGATGCGCCCGCTCATTGACGGCGGCCACCTCTACCTCGCCTGCCCGCCGCTGTTCCGCCTGACCCAGGGTGCGCGCCGCGTCTACTGCCTCGATGAGGCCGAGCGCGACAAATGGCTGGAAAAGGGCCTCGGCGGCAAGGGCAAGATCGACGTCTCCCGCTTCAAGGGTCTTGGCGAAATGGACGCCAAGGATTTGAAAGAGACCACGATGGACCCCAAGACCCGCAAGCTGATCCGCGTCACCATCGACGAGGACGAGCCCGGCGAAACCGGCGACCTGGTCGAGCGCCTGATGGGCAAGAAACCCGAGCTTCGTTTCCAGTATATTCAGGAAAACGCGAAGTTCGTGGAGGAGCTGGATGTTTGAGGGGGAAAATGACTGATTTTAGCATTACCAAGTTTGTTCCAAAATTTTTGAAAGATAATCCAGAGGAAAGATTCACTGCACGTGAAATTGCACAGTGGATCACTCGAACCTATCCGGAAGCAACCGAGAGAAAACGTTTATCTAGCAACGCCAAGAAGGTGCCGCTGGATACGCCAGAAGCGATGGTCCAGCAAATTGTCGCTGAAATTGGTTCTCAAAGGAATAGACTCGAGAAAAGGCACGGCATCAGAACGACTGAAGGCAGGCCTCGGAAATATTTTTTTTCGTCGAACTCTGAGGAAGAAGAGGTCTCGACAGACAGGTTACCGCATTCAGGCTCAGCTACGACGGTCACTCCTATTTCGTTCAGGGAGCAGGACCTTTATCCACTATTTCGGATATTCCTCAAAGAGGAACTGAACGTTTCGACTAGACGCATCGATGAACGTAAGTCCTCAAACGATAGAGGGCATGCAGGAAATAAGTGGCTTTATCCCGATGTCGTTGGCATGGAGGATTTGAGCCAAGCATGGGACAGGGAGGTCATCGATTGCGCGAAAGAATACTCTGACAAAAAGACGAAGCTCTGGTCGTTCGAACTAAAACTTAAGGTAAACGGAAGTAACCTCCGAGAATCCTTTTTCCAAGCCGTCAGCAATTCATCTTGGGCCAATTTCGGATATTTGGTTGCCGTAGAGTTTCATGGGACCGATACTCTAAAGGAGCTTCGTCTCCTATCAGGGCTGCACGGCATTGGTGTGATAAAGTTTGATCCTGATGACTTTTCATCCAGCGAAATCTTGATACCTGCCCGAGAACGACCTGATATCGACTGGGGCACTGTTAATCGTGTCGTACAGCAAAACAAAGACTTCAAAGAGTACATCCGGCTCGTCAGACAATTCTATCAAACGGGAGACAGTCTTTATAATGTCTGGCACCGCGACCTCGAGATCAACTAAACGGACGCCAGGCGTGAAATTCGGCTTATGCAATCCACTTGGTTAACTCTTTTGAGAAAAACTGAACCGATGCCCCTCGCCACCCTCCCTCCCCACAAGGCCCGCGCCTGACCTTGGGGAGGCGTGAAGCGCCTTCGTCATGCTGAAAGCATGCCTCTGGCATAACGGGAAGGTCAGGCGCGGGCCGTGCGGCTGGCGCCCCACGTCCCAAAGGGGAACTCCGCCAACCCCTTCACCTTCCCCAAATACTCCCGCCCCCTGCCCGGCAGGCGGTTTTGCCGCCGAGAGGGGGAAGGCATCCCGCCTATAGGTCTGCGCCTGCCGGGGGCTGGCACGCGGCCCGGTCAAGGTGCCTCATACCCCCGTTGCGCCAGCCCCCGGACCACCGCACGCCCCCTGCACCTTCGCTTAAACCCGCTCTGTCAGGCTGATCCCGTCGCGACATCCGGGGCGGTCTGACACCCCGCCCCACCACCTGGAGATCGGACGCCACGGCCACCAACCGGGGTGGTTCGCAGATATCTCGCGAAGATGGGCAATCCCCATCCCACCCTCCGCCTCTGGCCCCAGTGGAGACATTGGGCCCTTGGCGGCGCCGCCTGCTCTTTGCTGCCCGCAGCAACTACCCGCTCCCCACCACGCGGGTGACATCACAATCAGGACATCCCCCACCGCGCCTCTGGGCATCACCGGCCGCGCGGTGATAGCGCTTGCCTGCAAGGCGCTGGTCTTTCTACACTTCCCCTGAGCCAGCCCACCCCGGACCCACCCGCAGGAGCCGCCGCCATGATGACCATCGCCGACAATCAGCTGCTGCTGATCCTCCTGTGTTTCGGCGCAGGCAGCCTTGGCACCGTGCTGCTGTTTCGCCATCCAGCAGGACACCGCGTCTGGCGGCTGGCGGATCTGGGCTGGGTGGTGCTCGGCGGTATCGGCGCGCTGGTTGCTGTGCTGGCGGGCATCTACAAGGCCGACACCGGGCGGCTGGAACGGCAGATCGACATCGCCTATGCCGCCACCGCCTCTTTTGACCGCGACGCCGCGCGCTTTCGCCTGCGCTTCTGCGATCCGGCCTATGACAGCGATATCGCCACGCTCTGCGACAAGATCGAGTTTCTCTCCGCCTCCACCGCGGGCAATGCCGAGCTGCCGCTGTTCATCGCCGTCACCGATCAGGTCACCCCGCTGCAGGGGCTGCGGCTGATCTTTGGCCGCGCCGAGCACACGCCTGAGATGATGGAAATGGCCGCCAAGGCGGATGCCTTCGATCCCGCCGCCTTTACCGTTTTTACCGCGCTGGATGCCCCGACCAAAGCCGCCGTCGACACCCTGCGCCGCAAGGTGCCGACCATTGCGGGCGATTTTCTGATCCTGGCCCGCGCCTATGACGCGCTGATCGGGCAGATCACCCAGCTCAAGAGCGAATGGGAATATCTTCAGGACAACGCTCATATTCTGGTGTTGCAGATCCTCGCGCTCTGCATGGTGGCCTTTGCCGCGCCGTTCCGGCTGGGCAAATCGGTGGTGGATCTACGCTAGGTCCTGGCCTTATCAAAACTCACCGAACTGGCCATTTCGACAAGGTCACATTCCGGGCTAGGCTGACCGCGACAGACCCTTTCAGATTTGCGAGCCCAGCCATGCGCGACAACGCCCCTGCCGATAGCCCGACCACCCAGTTGCCCAGCGTCTGCCCGCTGGATTGCCCCGACACCTGCAGCCTCAGCGTCAGTGTCACGGATGGCGAGATCACGGCGGTGCGCGGATCACACGCCAATCCGCTGACCGACGCGGTGATCTGCAACAAGGTGGCGCGCAGTTTTGCAGGCTTTGTCCATGGTCCCAACCGGCTGACCCAGCCGCTGCGGCGCAGCGGCCCGCGCGGCAGCGGCAGCTATGAGCCGATCAGCTGGGAGCAGGCGCTGGACCTGATCCACGCCGGGTTCATGCGCGCAATCACCGCCCACGGCGCGCAATCGGTGCTGCCCTTCAACTACGCAGGCCCCCACGGCGAGCTGGCCGGCGGGTCGATGGACCGGCGGTTTTTCTACCACATGGGCGCAACCCGGCTGAACCGGGGGCCGCTCTGCGGCGGGGTGCGCGGTGGCGCCTATGAGAGCCTGTTCGGCCCCGCTCCCGGCATGCCGCCGCAGCAGCTGCTGCATTCGGATCTGGTGCTGGTCTGGGGCAATAACATTACGGTTTCCAACCTGCATATGGCGCCGCTGCTGAAACAGGCCCGCACCAAGGGCACACGGCTGGTCGTCATCGACCCCAAGCGCACCAAGATTGCCGAACACTGCGACCTGCATCTGCAACCGGTGCCGGGCACCGATGTGGTGCTGGCGATGGCACTGGCGGCTGAGCTGGAGCGGCGCGGCGCGCTGGATCATGACTTCATCGCCCAGTGGACCACGGGGTCAGAACCATACCTGAAGGCCGCGCGCAGCTATACCCCCGATCAGGTGGCCAAGGTCTGCGGCATCCCGCTGGCGCAGTTCCACCAGCTGGCGGATTGGATCGCACAGGCCCGCTGCATGTCCACCTCGCTCGGCAACGGGATCGAGCGCGGACGCTCCGGCGGCTCCGGCCTGCGGGCGGCCATGGCGCTCCAGGCGCTGACCGGCCATCACGGGCGGCTGGGCGCCGGGGTGCTGGCCAAACCCGGCCTTGCGGCTCCAAAGACTCCAGACCGCTTGCAGGCCAGCCACCTGATCGACCCAGACACCCGTATCTTCAACATCGTCGATGTGGCGCGCAAACTGTTGGACCAGAACATGCGCATCCCGGTGAAGGCGGTGATGATCTACAATCACAACCCGGTCGCCACCCACCCCGATCAGGCCCGCCTGATCGAAGCGCTCAGCCAGGAGGATATCTTTATCGCGGGCTGCGATGTGGCGATGACCGATTCCATGCGGATGTGCGATGTGATCCTGCCCGCCGCCAGCCATTTTGAATATGACGATGTCTATGGTGCTTATGGCCAGAACTTCATCCAGCGTGCCGCCCCGGTCATTCCGCTGGTGGGCGACAGCCTGCCCAATACCGAGATTTTCCGCCGTCTGGCCGCGCGGTTCGGCTATGACGACCCGCTGTTTCAGGCCAGCGATGCTGAGCTGATGGATCAGGCGCTGGACGGCAATCATCCACAGCTTCAGGGCCACCGCCCCAGTGAAATCCCCCTCGACCGGGCGCTGGAAATCACCGCCGCCGAGGGCGCCGCACCGATCCTCTGTGATACAATTGCGCCGGCCACCGCCTCGGGCAAGATCGAGCTGTTCAGCGAGGACTACGAGACCCGCTACGGCTTTGGCGTGCCGCGCTATGATCCGGTGCCGCGCAGCGCCCCCTTTGTGCTGATCACGCCGTCCTCTGCGAAACGCACCAATGCCACCTTTGGCGATCAGCCACCCTCAGATGGGGCCGAACTGGTCGAAATGCACCCAAAGGATGCCGCCAGCCGTGAGCTGACCGATGGCGATCTGCTGGAGGTCTTCAACGATCGGGCCACCGTCACCCTGCGGCTGAAAATCAGCGATGCCACCCGTCCCGGCGTGCTCTACAGCCCCAAGGGCACCTGGCGCGCCAGCAGCGCCACGGGTCTGACCGTGAACGCGCTGATCCCCGCCGATATCCGCACCGATACCGAAGATGGCGCCTGCTATAACGAGACCTTCGTGGACCTGCGCCGCGCTGCCAGCTGACCACGCGACAAAGCTCGCAAAACCAGTTCCCACCCAGGCGCAACTTGTCCTAGGGTGGGTCCATGATCGCGCGGTTCTGTCTTGTCCTAGGGTGTCTTGCCCTGCTGTCCTGCGGGCGTCCGCTGTCCGAAGGCGAACAGCAGTTCCTCAGCCGTATTCACGGGCCCGAACTGGATATGAGCCGCCTGCGCATCGTCAAGGGCGCGCCGCTCTCGCAGGTCACATTTCGCCGCAAGCCACGCCCCCGCGTGACCTGCCGCGAACGCATCCTGCCGCCCGTAAAAGATGAGATCGTCACCTCTTCCCCCGCCGCACTGGCGCTGTTCAACCGCATCTTCTTCGTGCGCGACTGGTATATCGACGACTACATGCCCGCCTACCCCGAGCGGCTCTATCTGGTGGAGGCGATGCTGCTGGCCCATGAGGCGACCCATGTCTGGCAATGGCAGCAACGCGCCAAGACCGGCTATCACCCGCTGCGCGCCGCCGCCGAACACCGGGCGACGGATGATCCCTATCTGTTTGATCTGAAAGGCGACGACCGCTTCATCGACTTTGCCTATGAACAGCAGGGCGCGATTGTCGAAGAATACGTCTGCTGCCGCGCGCTGGACCCAACCGGCGCGCGCACCAAGCGGCTGCATGGAATGCTGAAGGCGGCGATGCCCGTCTCAGACCTGCCGCAAAGCCGCGAAAGCGATGTCTACCTGCCGTGGAAAGGCGCCGAGCTGGGCGGTATCTGCGCCTGACCGATGCGGCTCAGAGCCCCGGATGGAGCTGCCCGCCGTCCAACCGCACCACCCGGTCCATACGCTGCGCCAGCTCCAGATTATGGGTGGCAATCAGCGCCGCCATGCCGGTCTCGGCCACCAGCTCCATCAGCACCGCAAAGACCTGATCGGCGGTAGCGGGATCGAGGTTGCCTGTCGGCTCATCCGCCAGAAGCAGACGCGGCCCGTTGGCCAGCGCCCGGCAAAACGCCACCCGCTGCTGCTCGCCGCCCGACATCGCCGCAGGGCGATGCCCGGCGCGGTCGCTCAGCCCGACCCGCGCCAGCAGATCCTGCGCCCGCGCCTCTGCCTTGGCCTGGCTGATGCCATTGGCCAGCTGCGGCAACACGATGTTTTCCAGCGCGGTGAACTCCGCCAGCAGATGATGGAACTGGTAGACAAACCCCACATCCTGCCGCCGCACCGCCGTACGCCGCCGCTCGGATTTGCCGGTCAGATCCTGCCCGCCAATCCGCACCGTGCCACGATCGGGCGTGTCCAGCAGGCCGGCCGTATGCAGCAGGGTGGATTTGCCGGCACCAGAGGGCGCCACCAGCGCCACGATCTCTCCGGGCTTCACCGTCAGATCAATGCCAGTCAGCACATCCACCTGCGTTGGCAGGCCGTGGTTGTAGGATTTGCCGACCTGGCTCAGCTGCAATACGGCAGATTGTGCGCCTGTCTGCGTTTCGGGATTATTCATAGCGCAGCGCCTCCACCGGATTCATCCGCGCCGCGCGCCGGGCCGGGAAAATGGTGATGACAAAGGACAAGGTCAGCGACAGCGCCACCGCCGACAGCACATCCGCCAGCCGCAGCTCGGCGGGCAGCGCATAGATGCCCCGGATCGCCGGATCCCAGACCCCGCCCCCCATCACATAGTTCACAAAGGAGAAAATCGGATCAATGTAGATCGCGAATAGACAGCCCAGAATGACCCCAAGCACAGTGCCGATCACGCCAGTACAGGCCCCGCAGAGGAAAAACACCCGCATCACCGATCCTTCGCTGAGGCCAATGGTGCGCAGGATGCCGATATCGCGGCCCTTGTTCTTGACCAGCATGATCAGCCCGGAGACGATATTCATCGTGGCAATCAGCACCAGGATCGACAGGATGATGAACATCACATTGTCCTCGACCTCCAGCGCACGCAGGAAGCCACCCGAGGCATCGCGCCAGGTCCAGACGCCGATGCCCGGGGCAACCTCATCCCCGGCCTGCAACAGCGGCAGCACCAGACGGTCGACGGTTTCGGGATCCTCCACCATCACCTCGATTTCATCGGCAAAGCCTTCGCGGTTGAAATAGCTCTGCGCCTCGGCAAAAGGCATGTAAAGCCGGGTGCGGTCGATGTCATAGCGCCCGGCGGTGAAGATATAGACCACCTCATAGGCATTGACGCGCGGGCTGGTGCCAAAGGCGGTCTTGACCCCATCGGGGGAAATCAGCTTGATCCGGTCGCCGACGCTCACGCCCAGTTCACGGGCCACGCCAGATCCCAGCGCCACGCCTTCGTCAAACCGCGACAGGTCACCAATCGCCGCCTCGCTCTGGGCAATCCCCGGCAGGCTGGCGATGTTGGCCGCCGAGATGCCAAAGACCTCAACCCCGGCGCTGCGCTGGCGCAGGCTTGCCATCACCTGTCCCTTGATCAGCGGCGCGCTGCGGATCACGCCGGGCACCGCTGCGGCGGCCTCGGCCAGGGCGTCATACTCTGTCAGCTTGCGGTCCAGCTGGCCCTGTTCGGTCACCGTGCCATGTGAATAGAGCGTCACATGCGCATTGGCCCCCAGAATGGTGCCGACAAATTCCGAGCGGAACCCGGTGCGCACCGCCAATGTGGCAATCAGCGCAAAGACGGCAAGCGCAATGCCGATGAGGCTGATCCAGGTCATCACACTGACGCCACCTTCGGCCCGGCGCGCCCGCAGATAACGCCAGGCGATCAGCCATTCAAAACGGGAAAACGGGAGTGGTGTGGCCATAATGATCCTGCCGGGCAAAGTTCAGCGCAACCTGTGCTGCCCACGGCCCAAGGTCAAGATCTGGTTTCCGCCCCGGCAGCATTCCCCGGCGGTGACACCAATCCACCGCCATCGGCCGGGCGCTGGGTTTTTTGGCAAAATTCCAGGCCCCGACGCAAACGGTCCGCACCAATGGGGCGCGGACCGTGCTGATCGTTCCATAAGGGCGTGTCGCGGGCTATGCGCCGCTTCAGAAGCCCCGGCCGGTCCGGTGGTTGGCATAGATCTCCACGATCTTCTGCACTGCCGCCTCGGGCGAGAGTTCCTCGCTTTCGCCGCTGCGGCGCGAGGTGAGTTCGACCACGCCGTTTTTCAGACCACGCGGGCCGACGGTGATGCGCCAGGGCAGACCGATCAGGTCCATGGTGGCGAATTTACCGCCCGCCCGTTCCTTGCGATCATCATAAAGCGGCTCCAGCCCGACAGCTGTCAGCGCGTCATAAAGGCTCTCGCAGGCGGCGTCGGCTTCTTCGTCGCCCTGTTTGAGGTTCACGATCCCGCAGTGGAACGGCGTCACACCTTCGGGCCAGATGATGCCCTTTTCGTCGTGGCTGGCCTCGATGATGGCGCCAAGGAGACGCGAAACGCCGATCCCGTGCGAGCCCATATGGACCGGCGACTGCTTGCCATCGGGGCCTTGCACATTGGCACCCATCGCTTCGGAATATTTGGTACCAAAGTAGAAGATCTGGCCAACCTCGATCCCGCGCGCCACCCGGCGACGGTCTTCCGGCACCTCGTTAAACAGCGCCTCGTCATGGGTTTCATCGGTGCGGGCATATTTGGAGGTAAACTCCTCCAGCACGCCCTGACACTGCTCGACGCTGTCGTAATCAATTTCGCGATCGCCAAAGGTCAGATCGGTGACTGCGCTGTCATAGAACACCTCGCTCTCGCCGGTCTCGGCCAGAACCAGGAATTCATGGGTATAATCGCCGCCAATCGGCCCGCCATCGGCGCGCATCGGGATCGCCTGAAGCCCCATACGCTCGTAGCTGCGCAGATAGCTGACCAGATGACGGTTATAGGCGTGCAGCGCGTCCTCTTTGGTCAGGTCGAAGTTATAGCCGTCCTTCATGTAGAATTCGCGGCCCCGCATGACACCGAACCGCGGGCGGATCTCGTCGCGGAATTTCCACTGGATGTGGTAGAGCGTCAGCGGCAGATCCTTGTAGCTGCCGACATGGCTGCGGAAGATATCGGTGATCAGCTCTTCGTTGGTGGGACCATAGAGCATGTCGCGGCCATGGCGATCGGAGATCCGCAGCATTTCCTGACCATAGTCATCATAGCGCCCCGATTCCTTCCACAGATCCGCCGATTGCAGCGTCGGCATCAGCATCGGGATATGACCCGCGCGCATCTGCTCTTCATGGACGATGGTTTCGATCTTCTTCAGCACCTTGAAGCCCAAGGGCAGCCAGGAATAGATCCCGGCAGAGGACTGCTTGATCATGCCGGCGCGCAGCATGTAGCGGTGGCTGACGATCTGGGCTTCGGAGGGGGTCTCCTTCAGCACGGGAAGAAAATAGCGGGACAGGCGCATGGCGGTCTCATTTATCAATCTGGGTTCGCAAGCGGTCTAAGCCATCGACGCGCCTCAGGCAATCGTGCTTTGCGTTTCGGCACGTGGCTGACCGGGCGGATGACCTGACCGCCCCCCCTGCGGGAACCGGTGGCGGGTCATTGGGGTTGCATCGACGGGGCGCATGGGCGAAGACTTCTGCCCAAACAGGCCCCTAGGATCAGGCTGAGAGCAGGACGCAACACATGGCACTTCCGGCACAGAAGCAATTGAAATACTGGGGCATTGCCGCTGTCGTCTTTGCGGTGACCATGTGGGCACTGGGCGATGTCCTGCTGCCGTTTGTCCTGGGCGCCGCGATTGCCTATCTCCTTGATCCGATTGCCGACCGGCTGGAAGCGGCGGGGCTCAGCCGCACGGCGGCCACCGCAACTATCACCGTTGCGGCGGTACTGCTGTTTGTGGTGCTGCTGCTGGTGGTGGTGCCGACGCTGATCTACCAGATGATCGACCTCGCGCAGGTGCTGCCGGAGGCCTTCAAGAACCTGCGCGACTTTGCCCAGAAACAGGCCCCGTCCCTGTTTGACGAGGGCAGCCGTGCCCAGCAGACCATCGTGTCCATCGCCCAGACCCTGCAAAGCAAGGCGATCAGCGTGCTGGAGGGCGTTGTCGGCTCCGCGGTTTCGCTGGTCAACGTCATGGTGCTGTTTGTGATTGTTCCGGTGGTCGCGGTCTATTTTCTGGTCGATTGGGATCGCATGGTTGCGCGGATCGACGAGCTGCTGCCGCGCGATCACGCCCCCACCATCCGCGAGCTGGCCGCGCGCATCGACAAGGTGCTGGCCTCCTTTATCCGCGGCATGGGGACGGTCTGCCTGATTCTCGGCTCCTATTACGCAGTGGCGCTGATGCTGGTGGGGCTGAACTTCGGTCTTGCGGTGGGGTTCATCGCCGGTCTGGTCACCTTTATCCCCTATCTCGGCGCCCTGATCGGCGGCGCGCTGGCCATCGGGCTGGCGCTGTTCCAGTTCTGGGGCGACTGGTGGTCGATCGGCATGGTCGCAGGCATTTTCGTGATCGGTCAGGTGGTTGAGGGCAATTTGCTCACCCCCAAGCTGGTTGGCAATTCGGTTGGGCTGCATCCGGTCTGGCTGCTGCTGGCGCTGTCGGTCTTTGGCGCGCTGTTCGGCTTTGTCGGCATGTTGATCGCGGTGCCGGTTGCCGCCGCACTCGGGGTGATTGCGCGGTTCCTGGTTGAGCGCTATCTGGACAGTCGCCTCTACCAGGGCAAAGCCTTTCACGACGCGGACTGAACCTGACCCATGGCACAACAGCTGAGCTTTGACCTCCCGGCGAAACCGGCGCTTGGACGGGACGATTTCTTTGTCGCGCCCTCCAATGCGATGGCGGTGGCGATGCTGGATCCCGCCTTTGCCTGGCCCGGCGGCAAGCTGGTGCTGAGCGGGCCGAAACGCTCCGGCAAGACCCATCTGGTGCATGTCTGGGCCAGCAACTCCGGCGCGCGCATCCTGCCCGCCTGGCAGCTGACCAAGGCGGATGTGCCGCATCTGGCTGACGGCCCGATCGCCATCGAGGACGTGCCGGATATTGCCGATAACGCCGAGGCGCAGGATGCCCTGTTTCACCTGCACAATCTGGTTCTGGCCAATGGCCATGCGCTGATGCTGACCGGGCGGGCCGCACCGCATCTGTGGGCGATGTCGCTGCCCGATCTGCAAAGCAGGGTCGAAGGCGCGACCCATGCCCAGCTGCAACCGCCGGATGACGCGCTGCTGTCGGTGGTGCTGGCAAAACTGTTCAACGACCGGCAGATCACCCCGAAACCCGATGTGATCCCCTATCTGGTGGCGCATATGGACCGCTCCTTTGCCGCGGCCTCGCAGATCGTCGAGGAGCTGGACCGCCTGTCCCTCGCCGAAGGGCGGATGGTGTCGCGGGTGCTGGCGGTCGAGCTGATGTCGGACCGCCCTGCCCGAACCGCACGCAGCCCGTCGCGGCCTGCGGACAAACCAGCCGCCACCGCATCAGCCGATGCCGCAGACAGGTCCGGCGCTGCCGCAGCCTGCGATTGACCCGGCTTTGCCGATCCCCCATCCTGACGACACGTAACGGAGCCAACATGCACGTGACACCGGAGCCTGCCACCGCCGATTGGGGGCCTTTTGGCCGACCCTTGTTTGACGATCCGGGCGCCCGCGCCCTGTCACGGGTGGGCGTGGTGGACGTCGGCTCCAACTCGGTGCGGATGGTGATCTTTGACGGGGCCGCCCGTAGCCCCGCTTATTTCTACAACGAAAAAATCATGTGTGCCCTGGGCGCTGGCCTGTCGGAGACCGGTCGGCTGAACCCGGAGGGGCGCATCCGCGCCCTGTCGGCGCTGCGCCGGTTCCAGCATCTGGCCGCGGGCATGGACATGCCGCCGCTGTCGGTGGTGGCCACTGCGGCGGTGCGCGATGCCAGCGACGGGCAGGATTTCTGCGACGAGGTGCTGCGCGAAACCGGGCTGAAGATCTGGGTCATCGACGGTCAGGAAGAGGCGCGCCTGTCTGCGCAGGGCGTGCTGCTGGGCTGGCCCGGGTCCTATGGTCTGGTCTGCGATATCGGTGGCTCCTCCATGGAGCTGGCAGAAATCCATGACGGTGAGGTCGGCAAACGGGTGACTTCCTCACTCGGCCCGCTGAAACTGCGCGACGTTGCGGGAGGCCGGCGTGGCCGCAAGGCGCATATCACCGAGGTGATGGAGGGCCTGCGCAGCGAGATGGGCCAGCAGAACGACCGGCTGTTTCTGGTCGGCGGCAGCTGGCGGGCGATTGCCCGGATCGACATGGCGCGGCGCGGCTACCCGCTGCGGGTCCTGCATGAATACCGCATGAGCGCCCAATCCGTGCGCGAGACCCTGCGCTATATCGAGACCCAGGACCTGGAAGAGCTGCGCGCCGAATGCGGTGTTTCCAGCGCCCGGATGTCGCTGGTGCCCTATGCCGCCGATGTGCTGTCGCGGCTGGTCAAGACCTTTCGGCCCAAGGATATCGCGGTCTCCAGCTATGGCATCCGCGAGGGGCTGCTCTACGAGCAGATGCCCCAGCGCCTGCGCGACCGCGATCCGCTGATCGAAGCCAGCCGCTTTGCCGAGCAGAAGGATGCCCGCATCCCCGGTTTTGGCCGCACGCTGTATGAATTCGTCTCGCCGCTGTTCAGATCCTCCGACCATGCCAAGACCCGGCTGGTGAAAGCCGCCTGCCTGCTGCATGACGTCAGCTGGCGCGCCCATCCCGACTATCGCGCCGAGGTCTGTTTCGACAACGCCACACGGGCCAATCTGGGCGGGCTGAAACACTCCGAACGGATCTTTCTCGGCCTTGCGCTGCTGCACCGCTATCGCAACAAGCGGCAGGGGACGGCGTTTGAATATCTCTATGATCTTCTGGACGAGCGCGGCAAGAAAGAGGCCGAGATCCTGGGCAAGGCGATGCGGTTCGGCGCCATGCTGATGGTCAGCAAGGATGGCAACATCGGCAAGCTGGTCTGGCAACCGCGCAAGAAACACCTGCTGCTGGAACTGCCGGCCGAGGCGGAGCCGCTGTTTGGCGAGGTGGCAGAGGCCCGTCTGGCCTCGCTCGCCCGCTCGCTGGAGGCCGAGCTGCGGGTTAAGATCCGCAAGTAACCGCAGCGCCTGCCCCGCATCGGGTCAGACCGTCTCTTGCCGCTCTGGGCCGATCTTCAGCGCGTCACAGGTCGGTTGTGCCTTCGGGCAGATCGGTGTCCGGGCTGGCCTGCGGGGATCCACCCGGCGGCACGCCTGGAGCGTCCTGCGGCTTGCGGCGAATGATGATATCGCCATTGGGCAGGATTTCGGGACGTTCATAAACGCTCCAGTCCTCGACCTTGCCCGCGATCTCGGCCAGTGCAGGCCCCATCTCCGACAGGAACCCTTGCAGGCTTGGCCCGAATTCATCCGCCAGCGCCTGAAGATCGTCAAGCGCGGGCGCCATTTCCTGACGCAGCCCCTCCCAGAACAGCTCCGCCCCGCGCTGCATCAGGCTGCTGCCTTCGTCCTCTGGCGCGGGTGCGGTTTCGGCAGCCACCGGCGCTGTCAGCGGCAGCACCAGCAGCCCCGCAAGCGCAAGGCCGCGCATCGACTGAGGCGTCATTCGGAACCTAGGCATCATGTCATTGCCCCCTTTAGGGTTGGACGGGATTGCTTGCCGTCAATATAGGCGAAACACGCCAGGATTGAAGTGGCGACCACCACCGGCGGCGTCGCGCAGCCCCCGGTGCCGCCGGTGAACCTTTGAGGGCCTTCACCCAAGATCGAGATCAAGGCTGACCGGAAAGTGATCGGAGGCCGCCAGCAGCGCCTCGCGCAGATCGACATCCTCATAACAGGCGGCATCCTCGAACGGGTGCCAGATCCGCCAGCTCTGCGCCGATTGGCGCAGCCCGGAAGAGACCATGACATAATCCAGCAAGGCACTGAAATAGCGTTTGTTTGCCTTGTCATAAAAGCGTGCCGTACTGGGCATCACCCGCAGCCGGGGTTGCAGCAGGCTCTGGGCGTTCGGATCATAGAGATCGCTCTCCATCACAATCTCGACCGAGGAGCGATTGAACAGCTGCTCATAATCGTCAAGCCCCGGCCCGTCGTTGAGATCGCCCATCACGATGACATCCCGTCCTTCGGCCAGAAGCTGCTCAACCCGGCGGCGCAGCCAGATCGCCTGTGCCAGCTGTTTGCGCCGGTTGGCAATCGACAGGCTGACCGCGTGCCCTTCGGAGCGCGCGCCATGGGGTGCTTTCGATTTCAGATGCGCGCCGATCAGCGCCACCTCGCGCCCGCCGTTTGTGGTCAGGGTCAGCTCCAGCGGCGGTTTGGAAAACCGCACCGCATCCTTTTTGGCATCAATATCCAGATCAATGTGAAAGACACCGTCGAAACGCGGTGCCTCGGTGGTTTGCGCCGGTGTATGGGCCACCCGCAGCACCTGCGGATCGTAGAGAAAGGCAATTTCCTGCTGGGTGTCATTGGCAAAACCGATCAGCGCGTCGGTGCTGCGCAGCCCGGCCTCTCGCGCGAAATGTTCCAGCGCGTGCACGGTCTGGCGGCGACCATTGGTATCCGGGGCCTCGATCACCATGATGCCATCGGCATCGAGGCGTTGAAACACCCGCGCCAGCGCGCGTGTCTGACTGCTGCGATCCACCCCGTAGCGGCCCGAACTGCCAGCGTCCATCAGCAGGCGGTCCCCGGCGTCAAACAGCGAGGAGAACCATTCGACGTTATACGTGACGAGCCGCATGGGCCGCACATCCGTTGATTTCATCCCAGGCGCGGTTGATGTCGATCATCCGCTTTTCCGCCAGCCGCACCGCCTCTTCGGGGACGCCACGGGCCATCATCGCATCCGGGTGGGTCTCTCGCACCAGCTTGCGCCAATGTTTGCGGATCTCCTCGCGCGGCATCTCTGGGGTCACCCCCAGCACCGTGTAGGGATCGCGCGGCGCATCGGCAACAAACCGCGCCCTCAGCGCCATGAACTGCTGCTCGCTCTGACCGAAGATGCGGCTGACCTCGGACAGGAATTCGTTTTCGCCGGGATGATAAAACCCGTCCGCCATGGCGATGTGAAACAGTCCTTCCATCAGATCGCACAGCGTCTGCGGGTCATTGGCAAACATCTTCTGGATCCGCGCGGCATAGTCCTGATAGCCCGCAACATCGGTTCGGGCGAGGTCAAACACCCGCGCAGCACCTGCCTCATCCTCCGCCGCGATCTGGAACACCTCGCGAAAGGCGGTGACCTCGTCGCGGGTGACCTGCCCGTCCGCCTTGGCCATTTTGGCACCAAGCGCAATCACCGCGATGGCAAAGGCAACGGTGCGTTCCGGTGGCGCACGCAGGCTGTCGAAGACATCGCTGAGGCTCTGGCCAGAGGCCAGCGCAGCGAGCGCTTCGGTGATGCGGGTCCAAAGTGACATATGGCCAGCCTAGCCTGCTTTGGCCGGACTGTCAGCGGGGCCAACCCCTTTGGGAGAGAGAATTTTCTGCATCAGCACCAGATCCAGCCACTGGCCCCATTTGTAGCCGACCTCCGGCATCCGTCCGACCTCGACAAATCCCATGGCCGCGTGAAAGCCAAGCCCGCCTGCATTGAGCGCGCTGATGCCTGCGACCAGCACGTGGATGCCGTCCCGGCGCGCGACCTCCTCGATGGCGGCGATCAGCGCCCGGCCGGTGCCCCGGCCACGGGCCGCTTCGGTGAGGTAAATCGCATGTTCAGCGGTGCGGGCATAGCCGGGGCCGCTGCGAAACCCGCCAAGGCTGATGTAGCCAAGGATCTGGCCCGCCTCCTCGGCCACCTGCACATAGGTGCCTTTCTCGGCGATCTCATCGCTGACCTGCGCGCCGGTCTTTTCCGCCGTGGTGAAGGTGATCAGCGTGTCGCGGATGATCTGGTTGGTGATCGCGGCGATTGCCTCTGCATCCGCTGCGGTGGCCGCCCGGACGATCATCGCAGCACCCGGCGCCCATGGGGCGTGTCGAACTCGGCCTCGAAGGCGGCAGGGCCGCTGTGGATCTCGACCCGCGGATCATCAAACGGCAGCGCCTGCGCCAGAGCTGTGCTGTCCGGGTGCGACAGATGCAGACGGCGTAGGGTGCAGCCCTGCGGGACCAGCGCGGCGGCGGGATGGGGGCTGTGCCATTGCATCAGGGCCGGGAACATATTGTCGAACGGCAGAATGCCATCAGCCGGCACCGCCATCTGCCAGCTGAGATCACCCCGTTGCAGATCGACAATCTCGCCCGCGCCCTCCGGGGCTGCGGTCAGCGCGGCCGTGAGATCGGCGCAGCGGCAGATCCAGTTGGTGATCCGTGCCGGGCCGTGGCGGCGGTCCAGATCGAACCAGCGCGGGCTGCGCTGCGGTGTGGCGGCGGGGTCGATGGCAATGGCCTCGAGATAGAGGCCATCAGCAAGCCCAAGAAGCCGGTTGTGGGTGCCAAAGACCGCATGGCTGCCGCCCGGCTGCATCGGCACGCCGAGGCTTTCCTCCACATGGGCAACCGCCTCTTCCAGTGTCGCGGCCGAAACGGCCAGATGATCGAGTTCCATGACATGCTCCCCGCTGATGGCGGCGAGACTAGCCACCCGCCGCCGGGGTGCAAGCGGCAATGTTGGAACCACGTGCGGGCGCCCCCAACACTGGCGATGTCACGGCAGGTGGCTGCCCAACATCCGGGCACAGATGGGAGGCAGCAGCTCTCCCGCCCGTCGTCGTCGGCGTCACAGACGCCCCCGCGCCCGTTGGGCATGGCATCGCGCATCGCGCGATGTCGGCAGCCAGCCGGACAGGCTGGCTGCCGCGCCCAAGGCCGCAAGGGGGGATTTGCCCATCGGGCAAAGGCCCCCGGCGGGCGCGGGAGCGCTTATGAGCATGGGCAAGGCGGTCAGGCCGCAGCGCCGCCCTTGCCGGGCCGCAAATGCCGGCGGTCCTGATCAGCCGCGCCGGTTACCCACCCTGGCGGATCAGCTTCAGGATGTCCTGCGCCGCTTCGGGAATATTGGTGCCGGGGCCAAAGATCGCCTTGACGCCATTGTCATAGAGGAACTGGTAATCCTGCTGCGGGATCACCCCGCCACAAATCACGATGATATCCTCGGCGCCCTGCGCCTTCAGCTCCTGCACCAGCTGCGGGGCCAGCGTCTTGTGCCCTGCGGCCTGCGACGAAATCCCGACCACATGGACGTCATTGTCGATGGCGTCCTGTGCGGCCTCTTCCGGGGTCTGGAACAGCGGGCCGACGTCAACGTCAAAGCCGATATCGGCAAAGGCGGTGGCGATCACCTTGGCTCCCCGGTCGTGACCGTCCTGCCCCATCTTGACCACCAGAAGACGCGGGCGACGGCCCTCTGCCTCGGCAAAGTCTTCGATGGATTTCTGAATGGCGGCAAAGCCTTCGTCGCCCTCATAGGCGGCGCCATAGACACCGGCCAGGGTCTTGACCTCGGCGCTGTGACGGCCGAATTCCTTTTCCATTGCCATGGAGATCTCTCCGACTGAGGCCCGCGCGCGGGCGGCTTCGACGGCGGCGGCCAGAAGGTTGCCACCTTCCTTTGCGACGCGGGTCAGATTGTCCAGCGCGGCCTCGCAGGCGGCGCTGTCGCGGCTGGCGCGGATCTGTTCCAGCCGGGCGATCTGGCTGTCGCGCACCTTGACGTTGTCGACATCCAGAATGTCGATCGGATCTTCCTTTTCCTTGCGGTATTTGTTGACCCCGACGATCACCTCTTCGCCCCGGTCGATCATCGCCTGACGACGGGCCGCGCTTTCCTCGATGCGCAGTTTCGGCATGCCGGAGGCCACGGCCTTGGTCATGCCGCCCATCTCCTCGACCTCTTCCATCAGCGCCCAGGCTTTCTCGATCAGCTCATTGGTGAGGCTTTCGA
Organism: Phaeobacter sp. JH204B; assembly: GCF_048055755.1. Lineage (NCBI taxonomy): Bacteria > Pseudomonadati > Pseudomonadota > Alphaproteobacteria > Rhodobacterales > Roseobacteraceae > Phaeobacter > Phaeobacter sp. JH204B. The sequence goes on along the minus strand of NZ_JAYMXF010000026.1, from coordinate 315,056 downwards.
CATAGTAGGAGCCAGCCAGCGGATCGACCACATTGGTGACGCCGGTTTCCTCCTGCAGCACCAGCTGGGTGTTGCGGGCGATGCGGGCAGAGAAATCGGTGGGCAGCGCGATGGCTTCGTCCAGCGCGTTGGTGTGCAGCGACTGCGTGCCGCCCAGCACCGCCGACATCGCCTCATAGGCGGTGCGGATCACGTTGTTGTAGGGATCCTGCTCCTGCAAGGACACGCCCGAGGTCTGGCAATGGGTGCGCAGCATCTTGGAGCGGTCGGATTTGGCGCCAAAGTCGGTCATCACCCGGTGCCAAAGCGTGCGGGCGGCGCGCAGTTTGGCGATTTCCATGAAGAAATTCATGCCAATCGCAAAGAAGAAGCTCAGGCGGCCTGCGAATTTGTCAACATCCATGCCTGCCTCAATCGCGGCGCGGACATATTCGCGACCGTCCGCCAGCGTATAGGCCAGCTCCTGCACCAGATTGGCGCCGGCTTCCTGCATGTGATAGCCGGAAATGGAGATGGAATTGAATTTCGGCATCTCGTTCGAGGTATATTCGATGATGTCCGAGATGATCCGCATCGAGGGTTCCGGCGGATAGATATAGGTGTTGCGGACCATGAACTCCTTCAGGATATCGTTCTGAATGGTGCCTGCCAGCAGCGCCTTGTCATGGCCCTGCTCTTCGCCCGCGACGATAAAGCTGGCCAGGATCGGGATCACTGCGCCGTTCATCGTCATCGAGACCGAGACCTGATCCAGCGGGATGCCATCAAACAGGATTTTCATATCCTCAACGCTGTCGATGGCCACACCGGCCTTGCCGACATCGCCCATCACGCGGGGGTGGTCGCTGTCATAGCCGCGGTGGGTGGCAAGGTCGAAGGCCACCGAAACGCCCTGCTGCCCGGCCGCGAGGTTGCGGCGGTAGAAAGCGTTGGATTCCTCAGCCGTGGAGAAGCCCGCATATTGGCGGATGGTCCAGGGGCGGCCTGCGTACATCGTGGCCTTCACGCCCCGGGTAAAGGGTCCAAAGCCGGGCAGCGTGCCCATATGAGGCAGATCCTTGCTGTCGGCCTCAGTATAAAGCGGTTTTACATCAATGCCTTCCAGCGTATTCCAGGTCAGCGCGTCCAGCGTGCGTCCGCGCAGCTCTTTTTCAGCCAGAGCCCGCCAATCGTCGGTTTTGGTCGTCATCGGAAGTTCCTCTTGTCAGGTCGTATGAGGGCGGGTTCGAGCCCACCGCATGTTTGTCAGGGTCACGCATCAGCTCTGCCAGACCGTCCGCGCCGCCTTGCAGCCACATCAGATCATCGGCGTAGCGCTCGCGCAGCGCTGCGGATTGAATGTCGGAAAACGGGGTCCAGCGGCCCTCGCCGCGTGGCAGGTCGCGGGCGACGGCTGCCGACAGGCGATGCCGCAGGGTCGGCAGCCCGTCGGAGCGGTTGAGTCGATCCGAACAGGAGAACCGCGCCAGCCGCGTCCCGGTCAGCAGCGCCATCTGCACCTCTGGCCGGTCGCCATAGGTTTCATAGGGCAGCACCCGGATGCGGGCATTGGGCATGGCGCAGGCAATATCGGTGATCACATCGCGCCAGCTGCGCGGATGGGCAGCGATCCGCCCCAGCAGCGCGGCCGAGGGCAACGGGTGGCCATTGGTCACCATCCCGGTCAGCAGCGAGGTCCAGAACCGCTCCGGGCTGCGCAGGTTCAGCATCACATCGCGCACCTGCCCGTCAAAGGCGGCATCGAACCGCGCCATACGCACGCCGATGCTGCCATATAGCTGGCTCTGTTGCAGCAGGTCATTGGGACTGCCCATCATATTGGCGTCGCTGATCAGCAGCCGCGTGCTGCCGCTGGCGGCCTCGGTCGCGAGGCGCAGGCGCAGACGACCACGGGCGCGGGTTGCCAGGTCACGGCCTGTTACCGGGGCCGGGCCGGGATGGATGCCGTGGAACAGCCCGTCGCGGGTCTGGGCCGGTCCCCAGACCGCCAGCCCGTCACGGCGCAGCGCCGTTTCATGATGGGCAAGAAAGCCCTGAAAATATCCCGTAGCGCAGCGATGTGCGCCGATGTGCAGCATGATATCCATAGCCGGTCCCGTCCCGTTGGTGGCGCCGCGCGAGGCGGACAGCCCGGTTTGCAGAGGCCGGGAGGATGACATGGGCAGGCTGACAATAGGGTTAACGGCGGCTTTGGCCCCGAAGTGCGGGGTGGATTTTTTTGCCCGGCAAGCCGGATTGCCCATCGCAATTGGCGGGGCGGAGCATATATTCATCGCTACAGGAGAGCCGATGAAACAGTTGTTTGTCTTTGGAAAAACCCGATTTTGGCCCGCAGTCCCAGCTGCGGGCGCCGCGTTGGCGCTGCTGCTGGCGCTGCCCGGCCCGGCCATGGCGCAGGAGCCTGCAACAACCGAGGCCGCAGATGGCGCGCGCGGTGAGACCGCAACGATGATGGTCGAAGGCACCGATCCCGCCAGCGCCGCGCAGGAGCTGCCGCAGACCGCAGAAAACCTGGCGCAGGATCCGATCACCCAGCTGATCCGTGCCGGTGACAGCGTCGATCTGGACAGTCTCCTGTGGGTATACCGCCCCATCGTGGTCTTTGCCGACAGCCCTGCCGATCCGCGGTTCCACGAGCAGATGGAGCGGCTGACCGACGGCGCCGAGGCGCTGCTGGATCGCGATGTCATCGTGCTGACCGATACCGATCCAAGCGTGACGTCTGCGCTGCGCAAAACACTGCGGCCGCGCGGGTTCATGCTGGTTCTGATCGGCAAGGACGGCGGCGTCAAACTGCGCAAGCCGCAGCCCTGGACCGTGCGCGAGCTGAGCCGGACGATCGACAAATTCCCCGACCGGCTGCGCGAGGTGAAGGAACGGCGCGGCAGCTGAGCCGCCGCCGATGCACCGCGCCCCGCACCCGCGCGATGAAACGCGCCGGGATCCGGGGCCGCGTCCCGCAGCGGCTGGGTGGCAGATCGCAGGCCCATCACACCGCCCCGCCCTGCGCGTAGAACAGACGCCTGTTGGTGCGGTCCACCACCGCCATAAACCGGGCGCGTGGCTCATAGATCAACACCGATGTCGGATCGAGCAGCGCGATCAGATAGGCGCGGCTCACCTCCTCCAACATGCAGTCCTTGCCGACGATCCCGGCGGCAAAGATGCCATTGCCGCGCCCCTGATCCATCGTCATCACCTGAACCGAAACCATATTGGGCGACAGTCCGGGCACCTCAAAGGCGACGGGTTTGTCGTCATCGAGATGACGCAGCCCCGCCCGGACCGACCGTGCCTTGGTCAGCAGCGATGAAATCCGGGTGGCCTTGATTTCGAACACGCCTGCGGCGCAGTTGCGGCGGGAGAAGTAATACTGTGTCTCCCCCAGCTGCACCCAGTCGCCGACGGCGGCACGGGCCGCCGCCTCATCTTGCATGGCACAGCCCGCCAGCCCCGAAAGGACCAGCGCCAGACAGGCGACACGCGCCAGTTTGCGATATGGCTGCACCAACATCATCTGGTGTTATTCGAATTCCATGATCACTTCGTCAACGGCGAGGCTGTCACCGGCGGCGGCGTTGATCATGCTGACGACGCCTTTCCGCTCGGCGCGCAGGATGTTCTCCATCTTCATCGCCTCGATGGTGCAGAGCGCCTGACCTTCCTGAACCTCGTCGCCGACTTCGACCTCCAGTTTCACCACCAGACCCGGCATCGGGCAGAGCAGCAGTTTGGAGGTGTCGGGGGCGACTTTCTCGGGCATCAGCTTGGCCAGTTCCGCCTGTCGTGGCGTGCGCACATGAACCTTCAGATCGGCCCCGCGCGAGCGGATGCGGAACCCGCCGGAGATCTTGCCGACCTTCACCACCAGAGCATCACCGCCAACCGTCAGCCGGGCGAGCTGATCGCCGGGGGTCCAGTCCGAGGTGACGCGCAGGGTGCTGCCATCGTCAAACCGCACGGTGGAGCCGTCGCGGTCAGCGTCGATGATGACGTTGAAATCCATGCCCTGAAGCGAGACCACCCAGTCGCTGCCAACCTTGCGTTCGTGGTTGTCCATCCGGCCCGACACGCGGGTACGGCGGATTTCGGCAACCCGGTGCATGGCGGCAGAGGCGGCGGCGATCTTGCGCAGATCCTGCTCCGGCAGCTCCACCCCGACGAACCCTTCGGGATATTGCTCCTCGATAAAGGCGGTGGTCATGGTGCCCGCGATAAAGATCGGGTGATCCATCACCGCGCTGAGGAACGGCAGGTTGTGACCGATGCCTTCAACCTCGAAGCCGTCAAGCGCATCGCGCATGGCGGCAATCGCCGCCTCGCGTGTCGGCCCCCAGGTGCAGAGCTTGGCAATCATCGGGTCATAATACATCGAGATCTCGCCGCCCTCGAAGACGCCGGTGTCATTGCGCACGGCGAGTTCGCCCGCAGGGGCGTCGCCCTGCCATTTGCCGCTGTCATGCAGCGGGCCTGCGGCGACTTCGGCGGGCGGACGATAGCGGGTCAGGCGCCCGATGGAGGGCAGGAAACCCCGATAGGGATCTTCGGCATAGAGGCGGTTTTCGATGGCCCAGCCGTTCAGTTTGACGTCGTTCTGGGTGATCGACAGCGGCTCACCGTCGGCAATGCGGATCATCTGTTCGACCAGATCGACACCGGTGATCAGCTCGGTGACCGGGTGTTCGACCTGAAGGCGGGTGTTCATTTCCAGGAAGTAGAAATTCTTGTCGCCATCGACGATGAATTCCACCGTGCCAGCGGAGGCGTAGCCCACCGCCTTGGCCAGGGCAACGGCCTGTTCGCCCATGGCGCGGCGGGTGTCCTCATCGAGGAAGGGCGACGGCGCCTCTTCGACGACTTTCTGGTTGCGGCGCTGGATCGAGCATTCGCGCTCGCCCAGATAAATGCCATTGCCATGGCCGTCGCAGAGCACCTGAATTTCGATATGGCGCGGCTGGGTGACGAATTTCTCGATGAAGATCCGGTCGTCGCCAAAGGAGTTCGCCGCCTCGTTCTTGGAGGATTGGAACCCTTCGCGGGCCTCCTCATCGGACCAGGCGATCCGCATCCCCTTGCCACCACCACCGGCAGAGGCCTTGATCATCACCGGATAGCCGATCTCGTTGGAGATTTTCACCGCCTCGTCAGCGTCGGCAATCAGGCCCATGTAGCCGGGCACGGTGGAGACGCCAGCCTCCTGCGCGATCTTCTTCGAGGTGATCTTGTCACCCATGCTTTCGATGGCGCCCACCGGCGGGCCGACAAAGGCGACGCCTTCGGCGGCCAGCGCCTCGGCGAATTTGGCGTTTTCCGACAGGAAGCCATAGCCCGGATGCACCGCCTGCGCACCGGTTTTGCGGATTGCCTCCATCACCTTGTCGATGACGATATAGGACTGGTTGGCGGGCGGCGGGCCGATGTGGACAGCTTCATCAGCCATTTCGACATGCAGGGCCTGCTTGTCGGCGTCCGAGTAGATGGCAACGGTCTTGATGCCCATCTTGCGGGCGGTCTTGATGACCCGGCAGGCGATTTCGCCCCGGTTGGCAATCAGGATCTTTTCAAACATTGGCTGTCCCTTGTCTTCGGTGGGTGACGGAGCCCTGCCCCGTCACGGTCTTGGCTTCGTCAGAACACAAAAAAGGCCGCGCCGGAGGGGACTCCGGGTGCGGCCTTTGTGCGGTGATATATATGTGGCGCGCGGCCACTGCCCCTGCGGCGAGGCGGTCAGACGGCGTTGCTGTCAGGGCATGGCTGCGGCGATACAGGCGCGTGCCTGCGGCGCCACCGGCAGGCCTAGCACTTGCGCGGATTTTCCTTGCAGTAGATGACGTTGGCCGCAGCACCAACAGCGGCGCCTGTGACCAGGTTGCCGTTGAGCAGCGCCGAGCCGACGGCACCGGCACCGGCCCCGTAAACAACCTGTTCGCCGGTGGTGTCGCCACAGGCCGCAAGCGCGGTGCAGAGGCCAAAAGCCGCAAGAATGAGTTTTGCCTGCATTGGAATGATCCTTCGTTTTGTGATCCAAGCTCTGCGCAACTGTTCGCAGCACGGTCCAGAGCAAACAAGGATTTCTGTTGCGGATCAGGGGAATGCGCAGAAGCCTGCCAAACACTGGGGGGCAATTGGCAAGCTTCCGCCTTTGCATCCAAGGAAAAAATGGGCAGGCCGCGATTGGGGGGGCAAACCTGCCCTTCCAGGCGAAGGGGCTGGATCAGATGCACGACAGGCTGACCTGTCACGACCAGAGTGCACAGCCCGCGCCACAGAAACATCCCCTGAGTTGCAAAACACGCCAATTTGGCGAGAAGTTGCGCAAACCGGGATCTGCCCTGCAGGATTACGCCGAAATCGGCCCGGAATGCCCGGCTCGCGCCGCATATAGTGTCACCGCCCCGCGATCTGACCCTCCCTGCGGCCGGGTTTGCCGCGGGGCTCGCCACATCGCGCAGGGTCAAGAGATTCGCCGGGGCCCGATCACAGCCACTGCGCGGCGGTCGCGCGAGGCGACGACAGCTCTGCACAGCGATATGGTCGGGCCCGGCAAACATCTCAGCGCGCGCTCCCGTCGAAGACTTCGGGAAAGGACAGCTGGGCAACATCGACATTGATGACCAGCAGCGCCTCATAGCTTTCGGGATCAAACGGGTCCTCGGCCGGGATCACTTCGCGGCCGAACAGCCAGCTCAGACGACCTGCATCCAGATTACCACGTTCAAAGGGCTGATCGCCAAAGCAGTCCCACAGCGCCTGCATGAAGCCCGCATCGGCGCGCCGGTCTGCCGGGCGACGGTCGCGGAACCGTTCGCGACGGGTGATCGGCGTAACCCCCTTGGGGTTGGGACGGCGGATGACGAATTGAAAATCGGTGCCCGGCAGACGGCCGGGGAAACCGCGGTGTTTTAGCATGATGGTGCCTCCGATCCGGCACCCCGCGGGACGGTAGAGTCCGGCCGCAGGGCCGGACCCCTGTCGTGATTACTTGTATTTGCCGGTGTAAACGGGCTCAGCCGAAATCGGCTCGGGCTCGACAACGACGTATTCTTCTTCCTGCTGTGCGCAGGCTGCGGCGGCTGCAAGCAGGCCCGCCAGGGCAACGAGTTTGATGCTCTTGGACATTTCTGTCTCCCAATTGTGTCTTTGAAACCTGCGCGGGCCACGGCCGGCGCCTGCCTCATCCTCAAATAACAGATCACGCTCATGTGATCTGACGAGAGAGTAGCGGAGATGCGCGGGGTTTCACATCCCAAAGCCGGATCCGACGACACTTCGGCGGGCAAAGCTGCAAAAAAGCGCCAGTTTTCAGCCTGCATCGGCGTCTTTGTGACACCGGGGGACACCAGAACCGGCGGCAGCTGCCGGGCTGTAGCGGCCCGCAGCCCGCGGGGCAGACAACAGATCATCAGAATGCCTCCCAGATGCAGCTGTCACCCTCGGGGCGGTAGCTTTCAAAGAACTGTGTCGCCGCCGCATCCGCCGCCCCAAAGGGCACTTCGCGGTCCGACAGCGAGATCACCACCCGGACCGGCTCCAGCCCATGCTGGTGCAGATAGGCCAAAACCAGGGTCTGGCACAGGTGATCCATATCCGGGGCGGCCTGTTCATAGCTGATCAGCGCCGCGTCGCGGGCAATCTGCGGCGCAAGAAAGCGAAAGCGCACCCAAAGCTCGCCGGTGCTGTCGTCCAGAAGAACCTCATGCAGATCGACCTCCTGCCCCGATGGCAGATCAATCGGCAGCGATCCGGCCTGCGCAGCCGCGCCAAGGGCAAGCAGAACCGAGACCCCGGAGGCCGTCACGGCAGATTTGATGGCAGGCCCAATACCGCAGCCCCGACCCCAAAAACGATGGGCTCCTCCTGTCGGGGCTGCAGGCGCTGCACACGCGGTGCGCGCTGTCCGATATGAGCTGGCGCGGATCATGTGTCAGATTCGGTTCCGGTGTCAAACAAAGATACAAATGTGGGCGCAAACATCTGAGATTGTTCAAATTGATCGCATTTTGCGAACAATCCACCCGATATGCCGGCGATTGGTTCCAGCCCGCTGATTTCCAACAGGCTTTTGCCATCGGGGTGGCGGCAGATCGCGGCATAGGCAGGCGCTGACATCTGAGTTGTATCCTCATCACCCCTCGCAACCAAGGCGATATTTACCTTTGGCCGCAAGGGTCTGGGTCAGGAAATCCGGAACGGGTCCGGGTGTTACAGCGGGATATTGTCGTGTTTCTTCCACGGGTTTTTGAGCTGCTTGCCCCGCAGCGACGCAAAGGCACGGCTGACGCGTTTGCGGGTGGATTGCGGCATGATCACCTCGTCGATGAAGCCGCGTTCCGCCGCCACAAAGGGATTGGCAAAGCGTTCTTCGTAATCCTTCGTGTGCTCGGCAATCTTGTCGGCATCCGCCAGATCAGCGCGGTGGATGATTTCGGTCGCACCCTTGGCCCCCATCACGGCGATCTCCGCCGTCGGCCAGGCGTAGTTGAAATCGCCACGCAGATGTTTGGAGGCCATCACGTCATAGGCGCCGCCATAGGCCTTGCGGGTGATCACGGTAACCTTCGGCACCGTCGCCTCGCCATAGGCAAACAGCAGCTTTGCCCCATGTTTGATGACGCCGCCATATTCCTGGCTGGTCCCAGGCAGGAAGCCCGGCACATCAACCAGCGTCAGGATCGGGATCTCGAAACAGTCGCAGAAGCGCACGAACCGCGCCGCCTTGCGGCTGGAATCGATATCGAGACAGCCCGCCAGCACCATCGGCTGGTTGGCAACAACACCCACGGTCTGCCCTTCAAGGCGGATAAAGCCGGTGATGATGTTCTTGGCGAAATCTTCCTGAATTTCGTAGAAATCCCCCTCGTCCGCGACTTTGTGAATCAGCTCCTTCATGTCGTAGGGCGTGTTGGGATTCTCTGGAATCAGCGTATCGAGCGAGGCTTCGACGCGGCCCGGCTCATCAAAGAAGGGGCGAACCGGCGGTTTTTCGCGATTGTTCAGTGGCAGGAAGTCGACCAGCCGGCGGACCTCCGCCAAGGCTTCGACGTCGTTTTCAAAGGCGCCATCAGCCACCGAGGACTTCTTTGTGTGGGTCGAGGCGCCGCCCAGCTCCTCGGCGGTGACGACCTCGTTGGTGACGGTCTTCACCACGTCGGGGCCGGTCACGAACATGTAGGATGTGTCCTTCACCATGAAGATGAAATCGGTCATCGCGGGCGAGTAGACCGCGCCGCCGGCACAGGGGCCCATGATGACGGAAATCTGCGGCACCACGCCCGAAGCCATGATGTTGCGCTGGAACACCTCGGCGTAGCCCGCAAGCGAGGCGACACCTTCCTGAATACGGGCGCCACCGGAATCGTTGATGCCAATGACCGGCGCGCCATTCTGCACCGCCATATCCATGATCTTGCAGATCTTTTGCGCGTGGGTTTCCGACAGAGAGCCGCCGAACACCGTGAAATCCTGGCTGAAGACATAGACCATCCGGCCATTGATGGTGCCCCAGCCGGTAACCACGCCATCGCCCGCCGGGCGCTGTTTTTCCATGCCGAAATCGGTGCAGCGATGCGCCACGAACATGTCGAATTCTTCGAAACTGCCCTCGTCCAACAGCAGCTCGATCCGCTCGCGCGCGGTCAGTTTACCGCGCCCATGCTGAGCGTCGATCCGCTTTTGTCCGCCCCCCAGTCGCGCTGCGTTGCGACGGTCTTCCAGCTCGGAAAGGATATCTTTCATGGCCATGCCCCCTGTTGAATTTCAGGCGACCATAGACGCTGCACAGGAGAAGCCAAAGTCAATAATGGCAAATTTGCAAAGCATTTGCGTAACAGATGCGCTAATTTGCAAACAGGCACAGAACCGCGCAGAAACCGCCGAAGCGGCGGGTGTTCTTGATGTGCTGACCGATGTGCTCGTATCACCGGGGCCGAGCAACGGAGACGGAACACCCCCCATGTTACACCCTTCCCAGATCATACAGGCCATGCAGTTCGACGGGTTCTACACCCGCAATCCGATCAACACGGATAACGCCCCCCGGCTGACCATCACCTATCAATTCGCGGGCAGCTCCGCGCCCGGCGATCTGCCGACCGGCAGCACATATTCCGGCTGGCAGAGTTTCAGCGCCGCGGAACGGGCTGCCTTTGCCGAGGCTTTCGATCATATCGAAACCTTCCTGAACGTCGATTTTGTCGAGGTGCGGGGCGCGGCTGATCCCGACCTGAACCTCGGCTCCGTCACCATCCCCGGCAGCACGGTCGGGATCGGCGGCTACAGCATGAGCTTTCGCGGCAGTGATATCAGCAGCTGGGACGGCTATGCGGTTTTTGACAACACCCTGGATATGTCACAGGACAACCGTGAAAGCCTGATCCTGCATGAACTGGGACATGCTCTTGGTCTTCAGCACACCCATGATTCAAGCCTGCCCGAAGGCTATGACAGCAACCTCTATTCGGTGATGTCCTACCGCGAAAACCCGCTGAACGGTCAGGACAGCGATGCGATGATGCTGTTTGACGTGCTGGCGCTGCAGGACATCTGGGGTGCCGTCGATTACAACACCGGCAACTCTACCTATCGCGGATCGCGCACCGACACCGTGGATGTGATCTGGGACACCGGTGGCCGCGACACCTTCAACGCCAGCGACCGCAGCACGGCGGTGACACTGGATCTGCGCGAGATGCATTTCTCGAGCTTTGACACCGAAAGCGATGTGACAATTGCCCATGGCGTCACCATCGAGAACGCCATCGGCGGGCGAGGCCGGGATTTGATCATCGGTAATGACGCCAACAACCGGCTGGTCGGTGGCGGCGGACGGGACACCCTGCGCGGCGATGGCGGCAATGATGCCTTGAACGGCAACAGCGGGATTGACCTGCTCATCGGTGGCGGCGGCAATGACCGCCTGAACGGCGCTGGCGGCAATGATCGTCTGGTGGGCAACAGCGGCGCCGATATCTTCATCTTTGCCCGCAATGGCGGCAATGATACCATCCGCGACTTTCAGGACGATATCGACACGCTGCGCATCGTCGGCCACGGCAGCAGAGCCGAGGTGCTCGCCCGCGCCAGCGAGGTGGGCGACGATCTATACTTCGACCTTGATGGCAACAACAGCGTCACGCTGCGCAATATGACCCTGGATCAGATCAGCGACGATCTGCTGGTCTGAGGCTGCGCATTATGGACAATCGCCGCGGTGTGACCTAATTCGTTCACATGCGAACCATTCCGCGGCGATTTCTGGACCGTCGGTCCAACCCCAATATCGGCACGCTGATCCTGCTCTCTGGGCTGTCGGCGCTGGCGATGAATATCTTTCTGCCCTCCCTGCCCGGGATGGCCCGATATTTTGATGCCGATTACAGCCTGATGCAGTTGTCGGTCGCGCTGTACCTTGCCGTCAGCGCGGCGGTGCAGATTTTTGTCGGGCCGATTTCCGACAAGCTGGGGCGCCGCCCGGTCATCCTGTGGGGCGTGGCGCTGTTCTTGCTGGCGACGCTGGGCTGTCTTTATGCGCCGACGGCGGAGATCTTTCTGCTGTTTCGGATGTGTCAGGCGATTGTCGCCTCTGCCATGGTGCTGAGCCGTGCCGCCGTGCGCGACATCTACGACAATGATGCCGCCGCCAGCATGATCGGCTATGTCACCATGGGCATGGCGGTGGTGCCGATGATCGGCCCGGTGATCGGTGGCGCGCTGGAAGAGACCCTCGGCTGGAAAGCCAATTTCTGGCTGCTGATGGTGCTGGGGGCGGCAACATTCGCGATTGCCTATCTCGACCTTGGCGAAACCGCCCGCAAGAGCGGCAAGACCCTGATGGCGCAGTTCCGCGAATATCCCGAGCTGCTGCGGTCGCCGCGGTTCTGGGGCTATTCGCTGGCCTCGGGCCTGTCGTCGGGCGCGTTTTTTGCCTATCTGGGCGGCGCGCCTTTTGTCGGCACACAGGTCTATGGTCTGTCTGCTGCCGAGCTTGGGGTCTATTTTGCCTCGCCGGCCGTGGGGTATTTCATCGGCAATTTCCTGTCCGGTCGCTATTCGACCCGGATCGGGCTCAATCGGATGGTGCTCTGGGGCTGTCTGATCAACGGCATCGGCGTGGCGCTGTCGCTCACACTGGCGCTGGCGGGTGCCGACAGCGTCTATTCCTTCTTTGGCTTCATGACCTTTGTCGGGCTGGGCAACGGCATGGCGATCCCCAATGCCACCGCCGGTGCGATTTCGGTGCGGCCCCATCTTGCGGGCACTGCCTCAGGGCTTGCCGGTGCGATCATGATTGGCGTTGGCGCCGGGCTTAGCGCCTATGCGGGCTACCTGTTGGTGCCGGGATCGACGCCGGTGCCGCTGCTGACCATCATGCTGGCCACCGCCGTTCTGGGCTTTGTGTCGATCCAGGTGGTGATCCGCCGCGAGAAAAACCTCGGGATCTGAGCGGCATTAGCGCCGCCCTGCCCGGTTCGGGTGTTCGCATAACGCCCTCCCATCATCACCTTGCACTTTCCCCGCCAGCGCGTCCGATGGGCGTGCCGCTCTTGCACCGCATGATTTGCAATTCTACAGTTGCAACATCCAATATTTGCAAAGGGGACACCCATGGCGCAACAGAAACTCTATGCCGGAGCCAAGCTGCGGGAAATGCGGCTGCGTCTGTCGCTGACGCAAAAGGAGTTCGCCGCCAAGCTGGGGGTCTCCCTGCCCTATCTCAACCAGATGGAAAACAACAACCGCCCGGTTTCCACGACCGTGGTTCTGGCGCTGGCGCAGGAATTCGGGCTGGATGTCACCGAGCTGTCCACCGGTGACAGCGAACGACTGGTCAGCGACATGCGAGAGGTGATGGCCGACCCGGTTTTTGCCGATGCGGCAGTACCAATGGCGGATCTGCGGCTGACGGCTTCCAACGCGCCGGCGCTGGCGCGCGCGCTGCTGACGCTGCATCGCGCCTACCGTCAGACCCATGAGCGGCTGGCCTCGCTGGATGAGGCGCTGGGGCGCGAGGATGCGCGCATTCAGGCTTCGCCCTGGGAAGAGGTGCGCGATTTCTTCCATTATTGTGACAACTACATTGATGCGGTGGATCGCGCGGCAGAGAATTTCAGTGGCAGGCTAGACGCCCGCAGCGCCGCCATCGCCGCATTGGATCAGGCCGGGATCAGCGTGGTTTTCGGCGATATCGACGGGCTGCGAAAGTTTGATCCGGCAGGCAAGGTGCTGCGGTTGTCCAACCGTGCCTCACCGCAGACGCAGCTGTTCCAGTTGCTGTTGCAGGTGGCGCTGCTGCATCAGAACGACCTGCTGGAGGCCACGCTGGACTTTGCCAAGTTTCACAGCGAGGCGGCCCGCTCGATCGCCAAGATCGGCCTCGCCAACTATTTCGCCGGGGCCGCGATGATGCCCTACCGGCAGTTTCTGGATGCCGCCGTGGACTGCCGCCACGATCTGGAGCTGCTCGCCACCCGCTTTGGCGCCTCGATCGAACAGGTGGCGCATCGCCTGTCCACATTGCAGCGCCCCGGCGCCAAGGGGGTGCCGTTCTTCTTTGTCCGGGTTGATCAGGCGGGCACCATCACCAAGCGGCACTCGGCCACGCGGCTGCAATTTGCACGGTTTGGCGGCGCCTGCCCGCTGTGGAATGTGCACCGCGCCTTTGAGACGCCGGGCCGGTTCCTGCGGCAGCTGGCGGAGACGCCGGACGGGGTGCGCTATATCTCATTGGCGCGGGATGTGTCGAAACCGGGCGGTTCCTTTGGCTCTCCCGTCCGGCGCTACGCGATTGCCCTGGGCTGCGAGGTGCGCCATGCCGACGCTCTGGTCTATGCCGATACGCTGGATGTGAGTCAGGACAGCGCCTATGAGCCGATTGGCATCTCCTGCCGGATCTGCGAACGACGCGATTGCCATCAGCGATCGGTGCCACCGCTGGAACGGCGGCTGAGCATCAACACCGACCAGCGCGGCGTGCTGCCTTATGAGGTGAGCTGAAAGGATGCGGAACACCCAGCCGCGGTGCCCAGCAGGACCTGAGCGCCCCGGCAGAAAAGTTTCTTGCAGAAACAGGGGCGAGCCTCCAAGCTCGGCAGCCAGATACGAGTGTCCCCCGGAAAAGAGAGTAACCACATGAAAATCCCAGCTATTGCCGCCAGTTTCTTGTTGATCGGTGCGGTCCATACCAACGCGGTCGGTGCCCAGACACTGGAGCAATGGGGGGCCTCTGATTACTGGGATGTTCTGATTGATCCCTCACTGGGCGACGGCTGCCTGATCCAGTCGGAATTCACCGATGGATCCGTTGTCCGCATCGGTTTTGACCGCACCGAAGGCACGGGCTATGTCACTGCCTTCAACATGGGCTGGGGCGACATCGAGGAAGGGGCCTCCTATCCGGTTCTCTTCTCGCTTGACGGTCAGGATTATGATGCCGATGCGACGGGCATCTATCTTGAGGATGTGCCCGGGGCGGATATCGCCTTTGACAACCCCGATTTCCTGTTCGACCTCGCGATCAAACAGACGATGACGCTCTACACGACCGAGGGCGAAGTCATGTCGATTGACCTCACCGGGAGTTACAAGGCGCTTGAAGCGGCAATCGAATGTCAGGAAGAAATGGGCTGAGCGATATCTCGGCCCCGATCTTCGGCATGATATCGCAGGAATAATCGCGCGGGTGACAGGAAAAGAGGGGCACCGGCGGCGCCCCTCTTTGCTGTTGTTGGCTGGGTTTCTTACGCCTTTGACAACAAGCCCCAGATCTCATCCTTAAGGGCGGCGCGCTGTTTGCGCAGGTCGGCTTCGGCAGTTTCGGACATCGGCTCGACATTGGTTTCGGCGCGATGCACCGCGCGGTTCACCGCGTGATAGCTGTCCGCAAGCTTGGCAAAATGGGCGTCCGATTGCTTCAGCGCATGGATCTGCGGCTGCTTGTCGGGAAATTCTTCGGCCAGTTCGTGGGGGGTATTGGACATCTGCTCGCTCCTTGATTTTTCAGCGTCAGACGGACCTTAGCCAGCCCTGCCCCTGCCCACTTTGACGCGGATCAAACCGGCAACTTCGTCCGACTAAAAAACGCCCGCGCAACGGGGTGCGGCGGGCGTTTCAGGGCTATCCCCCGGCTGTTCAGCGCTGGGAGGTTTGCCAATTCGGGTTGAACCAGGCCTGCGCGTTTGACGACGGCAGGCGGCGGCCGAGAATGTGGTCGGAGGCTTTCTCGCCGGTCATGATCGAGGGGCCGTTGAGGTTGCCGTTGGTGATGCGTGGGAAGATCGAACTGTCGGCGACGCGCAGCCCCTCGACGCCGATGACGCGGCATTCGGGATCAACCACCGCCATCGGATCCTCCACCGCGCCCATCTTGCAGGTGCCGCAGGGGTGATAGGCGCTTTCGACATGTTCGCGGATAAAGCCGTTCAGCTCGTCATCCGATTGCAGCCCATCGCCGGGCTGGATTTCATATTTCACGAACGGCTTCATCGCATCCTGTGCAAATACCTCGCGGGTCAGGCGGATACATTTGCGGAAATCCTCCCAGTCCTTCTCGGTCGACATGTAGTTGAACAGGATTTTTGGCGCATCCTTGGGATTGCTGGAAGCCAGCGTGACCTCACCGCGCGAGTCCGAGCGCATCGGGCCGACATGGGCCTGAAAACCGTGGCCCTCGGCTGCGGCCTGACCATCATAGCGCACCGCGATGGGCAGGAAGTGGTACTGGATATCCGGGTAATCGACGCCCTTGTCCGAGCGGATGAAGGCGGCGCTTTCGAACTGGTTGGAAGCGCCCAGACCGGTTTTGGTGAACAGCCACTGCGCCCCCACCATCGCCTTGCCAAGCAGGTTCCAGTATTTGAACAGGGTAATCGGCTGTTTGGAGGCGAACTGGAAATAGAATTCCAGATGGTCCTGCAGGTTCTGGCCCACGCCGGGACGGTCGACAACAACGTCGATGCCATGCTCGGCCAGATGTTTGGCCGGACCGATGCCCGAGAGCATCAGCAGTTTGGGCGAGTTCAGCGAGGAGGCCGCAAGAATGACCTCGGCGTTGGCGCGGATCACCTCGATCTTGCCGCCGCGCTCGACCTCGACGCCGACGGCGCGCCCTTCTTCAATGACAACCTTGCGGGCAAAGGCGCGGATCAGATCGCAATTGTCACGCTTCAGCGCGGGCTTCAGATAGGCATTGGCGGCGGACCAGCGCTGACCCTTGTAGACGGTCATTTCCATCGGACCGAAGCCTTCCTGCTGCTCGCCGTTGTAATCCTCGGTCACCGGATAGCCGGCCTGTTCGCCCGCCTTTACAAAAGCCGCGTGCAGCGGGTTGTCGCGGGGGCCACGGGTCACATGCAGCGGGCCGTCGGTGCCGCGCCAGTCCGCATCGCCGCCATGGCCGCGATCGTCCCAGGTTTCCATACGTTTGAAATAGGGCAGCACGTCGGCATAGGACCAGCCTGTCGCCCCGGTCTCGGCCCAGTGGTTGTAATCGCCTGCGTGGCCGCGCACATAGACCATGCCGTTGATCGAGGAGGAACCGCCGATCACCTTGCCGCGCGGGCAGACCAGCTCGCGACCCCCCAGATGCGGTTCCGGCTGCGATTTGTAGCCCCAGTCGTACATCGACATATTCATCGGGTAGCTCAGCGCCCCCGGCATCTGGATGAACGGTCCGGCATCACTGCCGCCATGTTCGATCACCAGAACCGATTTTCCTGCCTCGGACAGGCGGTAAGCCATGGCACAGCCGGCAGAGCCGGCACCGACAATCACATAATCCGCGTTCATTGCGTCTCTCCATTGCGGATCCGGGTTGGGTCAAGGATGCCTGTGGCACCGCGCCATGGCGCGGCCTGTCCTTGAGGCACCCCGAATCTGCCTCATCATTGTTGTGGTCCGCCGAGGACGCGAAGCGCCCTCAGCATCCCCTTCCCTCTTGCCCTTTTGGGCAACGGGGCGGGTGGGTGGGCGTTGCCCAAAAGGGCAATCAGAACGCCGCTTCGACGTCGCCCATGCGGACGTAGACCGATTTCACCTGGCTGAAGTGCTTGATCGCCTCTTTCGAGTTCTCTCGCCCCACACCGGAGGCCTTCACGCCGCCAAACGGCGCCTCGACCGGCGCGTCGTTGTAGGAGTTGATGAAGCAGCTGCCCGCCTCCAGCTGGCCGATCACCCGGTGAGCGCGGCTGAAGTCATTGGTGAAGACGCCCGCCGACAGGCCGAATTCGGTGTCATTGGCCCGCGCGATCACCTCTTCCTCGGTGTCGAAGTCGAGGACCGACATCACCGGGCCAAAGATCTCCTCGCGGGCGATGGTCATATCGTCGGTCACATCGGCAAAGACGGTCGGTTCGACAAAGAAACCATCCATGTCTGCGCGCTTGCCGCCGCAGATCAGGCGGGCGCCCTCTTCTTTGCCCTTCTCGATGTAGCCAAGCACGATGTTCATCTGGTTTTCGGTGACCATCGGGCCAAAGCTGGTGGCCTCATCCATCGGGTCGCCGAGGATTGCGTTGCCGGTGCGTTCAGCGAGACGGGCGAGGAATTTCTCCTTGATGCCCTTCTGCACGAACACGCGGGTGCCGTTGGAGCAGACCTGACCCGAGGAATAGAAGTTGCCATTGATGGCGCCGCCGACGGCGTTTTCCACATCGGCGTCGTCAAAGATGATCAGCGGCGACTTGCCGCCCAGTTCCATGGTGACGTGCTTCATGCCAGCAGCGGCGGCGGCATAGACCTTCTTGCCGGTCGGCACCGAGCCGGTCAGCGAGACCTTGTCGACGCGCGGGTCGGTGACCAGCGCGGCCCCGACCTCGCCCATGCCCTGGATGACGTTGTAGAGGCCCGCGGGAAGGCCCGCCTCATGCAGGATCTCGGCCACCTTCAGAGCGCAGAGCGGCGTGGTCTCGGAGGGTTTGAACACCATCGAGTTGCCGCAGGCCAGCGCAGGCGCGCCTTTCCAGCAGGCGATCTGGGTCGGGTAGTTCCAGGCGCCGATGCCGACGCAGAGGCCCAGCGCCTCGCGCACGGTATAGACCCAGTCTTCGCCCATCGGGATGTGCTCGCCGGTGAGGGAGCCTGCGAGGCCGCCGAAATACTCCAGCGCGTCGGCGCCGGAGGTGGCGTCGGCCACCAGCGTCTCCTGTAGCGGCTTGCCGGTGTCGTAGGTTTCCAGCACGCTGAGCTCGTGGTTGCGTTCGCGCATGATGTCGGCGGCGCGGCGCAGGATGCGGCCGCGCTCGGTGCCGGTCATCTTGGCCCATGCCTTTTGCGCGGCTTTGGCGGTGGAGAGCGCCTGTTCGACGATTGCGGGCGTGGCCGCGTAGACCGTGGCGATCTGCTCGCCGGTGGCGGCATAGATCACCGGGATCGGGGTGCCGCTGGTGTCTTCGACATATGCGCCATTGATGAAATGGCTGGCTTTGGGCTGTGCGGGGTGTGTCATGATTTTATGCCTCCGGCGGGGATATTTGGGGCCAGAAGAACTGGCGTAGGAGTATGTGTGAGTGGTCTATTCGCCGCGAGGAAAGCGGTTGCCATCCTCAACGTCGTTCAGATCCATATGGTTGCGCATGTAGCGTTCGGATGCTTTTTGCAGCGGCTGGTAGTCCCAGGGGAAATAGCCGCCCTGGCGCAGGGCTTCGTAGACGACCCAGCGGCGGGCCTGACTAGCGCGTACCTCAGCGTCGAAGCGGTCCAGATCCCAGCGGGCCTCGGACTTGGCGCGCAAGGTCTGCAACGTGCCTGCATGGGTCGGGTCGTCGGCCAGATTGTTGAGCTCCTGCGGATCCGCCTCCAGATCGAACAGCTGATCGGGGTCCAGCGTGCAGCGATTGTATTTCCATTTGCCATAGCGCAGCGAGATCAGCGGCGCATAAGAGGCCTCGGCGGCGTATTCGATGGCAACCGGTTCGCTGCGCTCCGTGCCCAGAGCCAGCGGAAGCAGGTTCTGCCCGTCTGTCCAGGGTTCGATCTCTGCCATATCCACACCGGCCAGCGCGCCCAGCGTTGGGGTCACGTCCAATGTGGATACAGGCGTCTCGATCAGCCCGGCAGGCAGGTTTGGTGCCGAGATCATCAGCGGCACGCGGGAGGAGCCTTCATAAAAGCTCATCTTGAACCACAATCCCCGCTCGCCCAGCATGTCGCCGTGATCAGAGACAAAAAGGATGATCGCCTCTTGCCGTGTGGTTTCCAGCACCTCAAGGATCTCACCGATCTTGTCGTCGAGGTAGGAGATATTGGCGAAATAGGCGCGGCGGGAGCGTTTGATATCCTCTTCCGAGATATCAAAGCTGCGCCAGTCATTGGCGTCAAAAATCCGTTTGGAGTGGTTATCGTGGTCGGCGTAGTCCATCGCCGAGACCTCTGGCAGCAGATGGTCGCAATCTTCGTAGAGGTCCCAATATTTGCGGCGCGCCACATAGGGGTCATGCGGGTGGGTAAAGCTGACGGTCAGGGCCCAGGGGCGATCATCTTTGCCACGCGCCAGATCGTAGAGCTTGGCCTTGGCGTGATAGGCGACCTCATCGTCATATTCCATCTGGTTGGAAATCTCGGCGATGCCTGCGCCGGTGACCGACCCCATATTGTGATACCACCAGTCGATCCGCTCTCCCGGTTTGCGATAATCCGGCGTCCAGCCGAAATCGGCCGGGTAGATATCGGTGGTCAGGCGGTCCTCAAACCCGTGCATCTGATCGGGGCCGACGAAGTGCATTTTGCCGGACAGGCAGGTGTAGTAGCCCGCGCGGCGCAGGTGGTGGGCGTAGGTCGGGATATCGGAGCGGAACTCAGCGGCATTGTCGTAGACACCGGTACGCGACGGCAGCTGACCGGACATGAACGAGGCCCGCCCCGGCGCGCATAGAGGCGAGGCAGTATAGGCGTTCTTGAAACGTGTGGAGCGGGCCGCCAGTTTTTTGAGATTGGGCGCATGCAGGAAATCGGCGGGACCGTCGGGGAACAGCGTACCGTTCAACTGGTCAACCATCACGATCAGGATATTCGGGGCGGTCATCTTTCCAACGTCTCCTCTGTCTTTGCAATGCGGCCTTGGGCCCGGTGATAGCTTGCAACAGGTGGCGTTTTGCGGGGCCAGAAGCGCGCGACACAAAGAACCAATCCTGTCAGATGTCTGAATGCGGCGATGCCGCGAAAGGCCCCGGCCCTGCCATCTGGCGGGCCGGGGCGCCCGGTCTTTAGTGGGCTGTTTTGATACGATCGAAGTCGAGGGTGTTTTCCTCAGGCGAGCTGGTGATCGCTGCAACTTCGCTACGCTTCTTCACGAAGATGTAGATCAGGCAGGCGATGTAGATGCCGATTACCACGGTGCCGACCCACTGGATCTGCAGCCACTGGCTCTGGAAGGCCAGGGTCAGGGCAAAAAGCGCCACCGCATTGCCAAGCACATAAGGCAGCTTGCCCAGACGTTCGGCGCTGAGGTTCATGTTGTCGGTGTAAAGGCGGATCAGCGAGTCAAACGAGTTGATCACGAAGAGAATGCCAACGACGGTCATGGACCAGTTGATCAGACCAGCGGTCGGGATGGTGTTGAGGTGGTAGAAATACAGCACCGAGAACCAAACCGCGAGCGGGATCGACGGGAACACCAGAAGTGCGGCAAGCAGCTGCCATGTGGTCAGACCGCCAACAAAGCGCGAGGTGAACTGGCCGATCATGATCGACCATGCAAACCACCAGAACAGGTAGAATTCATGGTATTCGGTCAGCGGCAGGATGAATTTGTGGATATTGCCGAAGTAGCCGCCGATATTGCCAGCTGTGGTGACAAACTCACCCAGCCCCATACCTGCATAGGCCCACATGCCAAGGATCAGCGCGAAGAAGAGGAAGGTCGAACCCACCGACAGGATACGGACGTATTTGATGTCGGTCGAGGAATAGGCCGCCGCCAGGATCACCAGGAAGCAGATCACATAGAAGGCCGGGATGACCGTCTCACCGTCGCCGACTTCGGCGATATAATAAGGCATGTAGATGAGGAACAGCGCACCGGTGAAGGCACAGGTGGTGATGATCACCAGATTGTTCAGCAGCTTCACGATGCCGATTTCAAAGAACTTCACCCGCGGCTCGATGGCGCAGAAATAGAAGGCGGTCAGGAAGTAGAACGCCCAGATCAGGAAGCCCCAGAAGCCAAATTCGAGCGCCAGCGGATTGGTGAAGGCATAGGCGGGCTCTGTCGCCGTATCCGCGTAAAGCGGGAAGTCGAAGGCGAGTGGGAACATGATCAGCCCCACATCCAGACCCGAGGTGAAAAGAATAGCGATGAAGGTGAACAGCGGCACCGGGGTGACCCCGACGATGCGCATGTTCCACCATTTGATCACGCAGAAAATCACCAGCGCAAAGGCCAGCAAGATCCCGGCTGAGATGATTGTTGTCATACGTCCCTCCCTTGGATGGGCGTTGGTCGCCCTTTTGACGTGTGCGACAGACATAGCAGAAAACGGGAGGTCCCCAAATAGTTTTTAAATGACCATTCAAGATCCGGAATAGTCATAACAGGAGTTGAAACGCAGACCGAGCTGGCGCAAGACTTCTATATGGCTAGAAAAAGAATTCGCGACATCCGGAACGAAGAGCTGATCGAAGCAACCATCGTTGCGGTCCACCGCCGCGGCTATGGTGTTGTTACCATGGCGGAAATCGCGAAGGAAGCGGGGGCCTCGGCAGCCTCGATCAACTATTATTTCGGCTCCAAGGAAGGGCTGATGGAGGCCACGATGCGCCATCTGCTGAACAAGCTGCGCCTGGCGATGATTCGTGGATATGCCACGGCGCAGACGCCAAAAGAGCGGCTTTATGCGGTGATGGACGCCAATTTTGACGATGATTTGTTTCGTGTCGCGCCCTGTAGCCTGTGGATGCAGTTCTGGGCCAGCGCGCCTTATTCGAGTCGTCTGTCGCGGCTGCACAGAATCAACCGCAGCCGCGTGCGCAGCCATTTCCGGGCCGAGCTGAAATGCCTGTTGCCGCAGGACCGGGTCGAAACCGCCCGTCAGGCGCTGCAATGTTATATGGATGGCGTCTGGCTTCAGGCGGCCCAGTCCGAAACGCCGCTGGATCCCGAACAGGCGCGCCGGGCGGCACATCGGGTTGTGGATCTGGCGATCGGCTGACAGCCACTGAACCGGGCCGTTGCCCGACGATCTGGCCCGTCGAGCGGATGGCAGTTCAGTTCAGCGGCAGGTCCTGACGGCGATAGTGCAATCGGCTGTCACGCGGCATGTAGCCCAGCACCAGATCGGTCTCCGTCAGGGAGAGGATGCGGTAACAATGGGTCGGTCCGCCGTCCTCGGCCTGAGCGACGAGGAACGGGCCCGCACCCGCAGCATCAGCGCAGGCGGTCTGCACCGAGAGCAATTCGGTCATAGTTTCGACCGAGCCGTAGAAATTGCGCCGCGCCGCCCCTTCGACCACAAAAAGATCGTAGGCATCCGACTGTGAGACCCACCTGCCCGCCAGCTGAGTAAGCAGGGTGTCATATCGGGTCTCGTCCCGCTCTGTCAGCGCGCTGATGCTGGCCTGGATGACGCGATCCCCGATCGCCAGACGATTGCCGGCCACCCGCACCGGAGCGCCTGCATCCAACGTCAGCAGACGCTCGATGATGGCAGTCTCTGTCGCGCCGTCATTGGTGACGCAGATCTGCCCCTCCTCCATCACCAGCTTGCAGATCACCCGCCCGTCGCTCTGCCGGACCTCGCAGCCCTGAAAGGTGACATCCCGATCAAACCCGCTGTCCGGCGGCGCGGTGGCACCTGACGCCGCGCTTTCAGGCGAGGCGTGACGCGGGCGGGAATGTTCGCTGAGCTGCGCCACATAGGCGATTTTGGCGCCGGGGGCATCGGTGGTTGTGGCGAGCGCCTGGGTGTCGATCTTGGCAAAAAATGCGCTGTCATAGCCACGTATTGCGCAATCATGGTCGCCATAGATGGTGAACTCATCCGGCGCGGTGCAGAAGGAAATCCGCTCATCCAGAAACTGCCAGTCCTGTGCCTCGCTTCGGAAGTAGTAGAAGCGGTTGCGCAGCGGGGCGTCGATCACCCGCTCGCAGGTGGCGGGTGGCAACTGCCACCAGCCACGGGAGATCCAGCGCCCGTCATCGCGGAACGCCAGGCTGAGCGACTGCGGCACTGCGGTGTCATTGCAGATCTCCAGCCCGACATGACCGGTGTCGGCCCAAGCCGATTGCACCAGCGCCGCCGGTGCAATCAGAAGAGCCAAGATCCATCGGACGCGCATGTCGTTCACCTCTATTCTCGAATTATTCCGGTGTCCCTATCAGTGCTCTGTGACGGTTTTGCGAAATCAGACCTTTGTGGCGAGGCTGGCAGGTGTCAGCGCCCGGCGTTTCAGCACCGCCTCCCGCCAGGTGATGAAGCTGACAGCCGCCAGGATCAGGCAGCCACCGGCGACAACCCAGATATCCACCGCCTCTTCGAAGACGAGGGCGCCGAGAAGTGTCGCCCAAAGCAATTGTAGAAAGGTTACCGGCTGGGTCACCGTCACCGGCGCTGACGCAAAGGCAAGCGTCATGGTGAAATGCCCCGCTGTCGCAAAACAGGCGACCGCAAAGAGGACAGCCAGCTCCCAGATGTTCGGGGTCACCCAGACCGCGGCGGCAAAGGGAGCCAGAAACACCGTGACCCAGATCGACAGCATCGCCACGACAACCACCGGGTTGGTGCCATCAACCGTTGTTTTGGCCAGAAGGTAGGACGCGCCAAAGGCCAGCGCGGTAAAGAGCATGGCAAGATGGCCTGCCTCTACCTCGCGAAATCCGGGGCGCAGGATGATCAGCGCGCCCAGCAGCGCCACAAGAATGGCGCCCACACGCCGCAGGGCCATCCGTTCGCCCAGAAAGAGGGCGGCACCGATGGAGACATAGATCGGCGACAGGTAGTTCATCGCCGTGACCTCGGCCAATGGGATCTGCGTCATGGCAAAGAACCACAGGATCACCCCCAGCGTATGCACAAAGCCGCGCATGGCAAACAGCCCCCAGAGCCGGGCGGTGAGCCGCGACCGGCGCAGCGTCGCGACCATCGGCACCAGAAACACCAGCCCCATCAGGTAGCGCAGAAAGGCCGATTCCGCAGGCGGGATGCGATTGCCGAGGTATTTGACAAGGGCGGTCACCGCGACAAAACACAGCCCCGTCACCAGCATCCAGAACACCCCTTTTACCGGGTTGCCGACGGGGGGCGCCGGCGGCCTTACGGCGGCGGCGGCGGCGGCGCTGTCGGATGTGGGGTGGTCGTCGGATGGAGTGGTCATGGCGCGCATGAGAGCACCGGGGCGGTCGCAGAACAACCCTTCACATATGAAATATGTTCTTGTCCCGGGCGGCACGACCGGGTTTGTGCGTGACGCGCACAGAGGCGCATCAGAACCTGTATGACACCCCGCACTGTCACATCATTAGCAGCTTGATGGCGATGGCCCACATGGTCAGCCCCACCAGCACGTCCAGCAGCTGCCAGGCTCGGGGTCGGGCAAAGACCGGTGCCAGCAGGCTGGCCCCGTAGCCAAGCGTGAAGAAGAAGACAAAGCTCGACAGCGCCGCACCAAGGCCAAAGACCAGCGGCTGCGGATATTGCGCCGAGATCGAGCCAAGCAGCACCACGGTATCGAGATACACATGCGGGTTGAGCCAGGTCAGCGCCAGCACCGTGGCCAGCATCGGCCAGAGTGTCACCGGCGCGCCCTGCCCGTCTGCGCTGTCCAGATGCGCGCCGCCGCGCCATGCCGACCTGAGGCTGCGCGCGCCATACCACAGCAGAAAGGCCGCGCCGCCAAGTCGCATCGCCAGCTCGAACCACGGCAGTGCCAGCGCCAGCGAGCCGAAGCCCAGCACTCCTGCGGTAATCAGCAGCGCATCGGAGCTGGCGCAGGTGAGGCAGATCCAGAACACATGCTGGCGTCTGAGCCCCTGCCGCAGCACAAAGGCATTCTGCGCGCCAATGGCCATGATCAGGCTCAGGCCGAGAAAGAAACCGGCAATCAGGCTGGAAGGCATGGGATCTGTCCTTTGTTATCTTGGTGCAGGCGGCCTGGTCCAACAGGTGACCTGGTGGTGGTCGTGGCCTGTGCTTTGACTAAGGCGCTGAGCGGGTGTAAGCAAATTAATCTGACTTACCCAAATTAAGATCTGCTAATGCAATTCGATCCCAATCAGCTCGCCGCGCTATCGGCTGTCTTGCGGCTCGGCTCGTTTGAGGCGGCCGCGCAGGCCTTGCGGGTGACGCCGTCGGCGATCTCGCAGCGGATCCGGGCGCTGGAGGATCGCATTGGCAGCAGCCTGGTGCAACGCGGCAGCCCCTGTCTGGGCACCGAGGCCGGTCTGCGGATCGCCAAACATGCCGAGGATGTCGCCCTGCTGGAGGCGGCAGTGTCCGACGATCTGCGGCTGGAGCGCGCGCCCGGTGCCTCGCGGCTGCGGGTGGCGATCAATGCCGACAGTCTGGCGACCTGGTTCGTTCCGGTGATGGCGGCCTGCGAGGGGCTGCTGTTTGATCTGGTGATCGACGATCAGGACCACAGCGCCGACTGGCTGCGCCGGGGCGAGGTTTCGGCAGCGGTGACGGCCCGCGCCAAGCCGGTGACCGGCTGCGATGCCCATCCGCTGGGGGCGCTGCGCTATATCGCGACCACCTCGCCTGCGTTCCGCGACCGCTGGTTTGCCAGCGGCGTGACCCCGGAGACGGCGCGTCGTGCGCCCTGTCTGATCTTCAACGCCAAGGATCAGCTTCAGGCGCGCTGGCTTGGCGCGCATGTGGGACCGGGGATTGCGCCGCCTGCGCATTTCCTGCCGTCGAGCCAGGGATTCGTCGATGCGGCGCTGGCGGGCGTCGGCTGGGGGATGAACCCCGAGCAGCTGGCTGCGCCCTATCTGACGGCCGAGCAGCTGTGCCCGCTGATCCCAGACACCCCGCTGGATGTACCGCTGACCTGGCAGGTGAGCCGGGTTCTGGCCCCGGCCCTTGCCGATGTGACCCGTGCCGTGCTCAAATCAGCCCGTCGGCATCTGACGCCGATCTAACCACCGGGGGCACGAATACAGTGCCAGAGGACCACAAAGGCAACAGAACGGACGGCAGGTTATCCAGCCTGAAGACAGATCCCGCCCGCAGCTCGCCGGAGCGGCTGCATATGCTGACGCTGGGCCGCAGTTTCCTGTGGCAGCTGGTGTTGCCACGGATGCTGGTGCTCCTGACATGGGCGCTGCTGAACACGGTTGTCGTGCTGCCGCTTCGGCTGCTTTATGCGCTGGTGCTGATTGATGGGCTGTTGCTGCTGTGGCAGGCGCGCAGTTTCCTGCGCAGCGCCGATGCCCATATTCGCGACACCGGTCATCTGGCGCCGGTCTGGGGCGGCTATCTGGCCATTCTCTTCGCCGGTTTTGCCACGGTGACCCTGTGGTGGGACGCAGTGCTGATCGCAACCACCCCGAAGGAGCCGGATTATGCCGAAACCGAACGGCTGGCGCGCGAGGCGCTATATGATCTGTCGATCACCCCGGATGGGCGTCGGCTGGTCTTTGCCGGGGAAATCCCGCATGGGCTGACGCGCCGGGTGGCGGCGATGATGGCCGAGGCGCCGGCCCTGCGCGAGGTGGCGCTGAGCGGTCCGGGCGGGCTGATCTATGAGGCGCGAGGTGTGGCCCGGCTGATCCGGGAGCGCGCATTGGACACGGTGGCCGAGGGTGCCTGCGCCTCGGCCTGCACCTTGGTCTTTGCCGCCGGAGAGGAGCGCAGGCTCGCCAAGGGTGGCAGCCTTGGGTTCCATTCCTATGCGCTGGCCTTTCCCGGTGGGTTGCCGCAGGTCGATCTGAACCGCGAACAGGCCCGCGACCGCGATTTTCTGATTGCACAGGGGGTCAGCGCCGATTTTGCCGAACGGCTGTTTGCCACCGACCATCGCCAGCTCTGGACACCGGATGCGGACGAGCTGCGGCGCGCAGGTGTGCTGACCCGGCCCTAAGGCGCGGGTTTATTGCAGCGATTTGGTCATTCGGTAGTTGTGCAGCATCACGCCGCGCCGTTCAAAATCGCGCCGCCCCTCATCGCTGAAGCCCTGCCGGGTGAAGAAGCGCTTTGCGGCCTCGCTGGCCTCGACATAGAGGATCTTCAGCCCCAGATCGCGCGCCCGGATCTCCAGCTGACGATAGAGCGCCACGCCGACGCCTGTGCCCGCCACATCCGGGTGGCAGTAGAAACAATCAATATGGCCGTCCTGCTCCAGCTCGATAAAGCCCTGCGGCTGATCGCGGCCGTCAGCCGCAACGAAGATGACCCGCCCGTCCAGAGCGCGGCTTTGCCAGACCGTGGCGGGGGCGGCTTCCGGGCTCCATGCGGCGCATTGCGCGGCGGTGTAGTCCTGCCGCGCAACACCATGCACGGCGGCATGAAAGATCTGCGCCACTGCGGCGGCATCTTCGGCGCGGAACTCTCTGATCTGCATCGGGCGGCCTTTCTACAGCATTCCCAAGGGGTTCAAAGAAAAAGGCCCGCCGGGCTGACGGGCCTTGGAAATCGCATCGGACGCTGGCTCAGAGCTGCGCCATCACCTCGTCGGAGGCTTCAAAATTGGTGGTGACCCGCTGCACGTCGTCGTCATCTTCCAGCGCATCCACCAGCTTCATCAGCTTCTGCATGCCTTCGAGATCCAGCTCGGTTGTGGTGGTGGGTTTCCAGACCAGCTTGGTCGATTCCGACTCGCCCAGTTCAGCCTCAAGCGCAGTGGAGACCTCGTTGAGGTCGGTGTCGGCGCAGTAGATCAAATGCCCGTCCTCGGCGCTTTCGACATCCTCGGCACCGGCTTCGATGGCGGCCATCATGACGGTATCGGCATCGCCGACAGCGGCGGGATATGTCACCTCGCCCTTGCGTTCGAACATGAAACCCACGGAACCGGTTTCGCCGAGGTTGCCACCATTCTTGGAGAAGGTGGAGCGCACGTTGGAAGCGGTGCGGTTCTTGTTGTCGGTCATGGTTTCGACGATCACAGCGACACCGTTGGGGCCATAGCCCTCATAGCGGATTTCGTCGTAGTTCTCGGCGTCGCCGCCGGTGGCTTTCTTGATCGCGCGGTCAATCACATCCTTGGGGACGGACTGGCTTTTGGCTTCTTTGACGGCCAGACGCAGACGCGGGTTCTTGTCCGGGTCGGGGTCGCCCATCTTTGCGGCGACGGTGATTTCCTTGGAGAGTTTCGAGAACAGTTTCGACCGCGCGGCGTCCTGACGGCCCTTGCGGTGCTGGATGTTCGCCCATTTGGAATGGCCTGCCATGGTGCATCCTTGCTAATTCAATTTCGGATCTGGCGCCCATATAGCCCCGACACCGGGGGGCTTTCAAGCGCCCCATATCCGGCCCGGCGCACCATGCGGGCGGTGACAGCCGTGAGCCGCACTGCATCCGGCGTGCAGGGAGGCGCTTGTCCCGCAGCGCGCAACCGCTAGAGTGGCGCCATGACATTTGACCAGATTGTATTGTTCACCCTCTTCGCTGCTGTCTTTGGCCTGCTGCTGTGGGGCAAGTATCGCTATGATATCGTGGCTTTTTCCGCATTGATGGTGGCGGTCCTGCTGGGGGTGGTGCCTGCCAATGACGCCTTTGCCGGATTTGGCCATCCGGCAACACTGGTGGTGGCACTGGTGCTGGTGGTTTCGGCCGGGCTGGTGCGCTCGGGTGCGGTGTTTCTGATCACCCGCACGCTGGTCGACAGCAGCCGCAATCTGGGCGCACATATCGCGCTGATGGGCGGTATTGGCGCGGTGCTGTCGGCCTTTATGAACAATGTCGCAGCGCTGGCGCTGCTGATGCCGGTGGACATCCAGACCGCGCGCAAGGCCGGGCGGGCGCCGGGGTTGAGCCTGATGCCGCTGTCCTTTGCCACCATTCTGGGCGGTATGGTGACGCTGATAGGCACGCCCCCCAATATCATTATCGCGTCGATCCGGGCCGAAACTCTGGGCGAACCCTTCGGAATGTTCGACTTTGCCCCGGTGGGCGGCATCGCGGCGCTGGCAGGGCTGCTGTTTGTGGCGCTGATCGGCTGGCGGCTGATCCCGCTGCGCCAGAATGCGGCCGGCGACTCGGAGGCGCAGCTGTCGCAGTATATCGCCGAGCTGACGGTGCCCGAAGAATCGGGCCTGATCGGTCAGCGTCTGGGCGAGCTGGACGCGGAAGCCGACAAGGCCGATGTGGCGATCCTCGGGTTGATCCGCGACGGCAAGCGGCTCTATGGGCGCGCGGCGGGTCAGCTGCTGCGGGCCGGTGATGCGCTGGTGCTGGAGGCCACGCCCGAAGCGCTGGATGAATTCCGCTCCGCCGCCTCGCTCGATTTTGCCGATGCCGCCCGGCAGGAGAAGCTGGGCGCCGCGGGTGATGGCCTGGAGCTGGTCGAGGTGGTGGTGCCGGAAACCGCCCGTATCAAGGGGCGCAGCGCGCAGGCGCTGGGTCTGGCCTGGCGGCAGAACACCGTGCTGATGGGGCTGGCGCGGCAGGGCCGCCGCCTGACCCGGCATATCCGGCAGGAACAGATCGAGGCGGGGGATATCCTGCTGCTGCTCTGCCCGCGTGATCGCGGCACGGATGTCACCGAATGGCTGGGCTGCCTGCCGCTGGCGGAACGCGGCCTGTCGGTCACGGCCAATGACAAGACCTGGCTTGCCATCGCGCTGTTTGCAGGCGCGGTGCTGGCGGCCTCGCTGGGTATCATCTACCTGCCGATTGCGCTGGGGCTGGTGGTGGTGGCCTATGTGCTGACCAAGATCCTGCCGCTGGCGGAATTATACGACCATATCGAATGGCCGGTGGTGGTTCTGCTCGGCTCGATGATCCCCTTGGGGGCGGCGCTGGACAGTGCCGGTGGCACTGCGCTGATCGCCGAGAGCCTGCTGACGCTGACCGCAGGCATGCCCGCCTGGGCCATTCTGACCGTGCTGATGGTGGTCACCATGACGCTGTCGGATGTGTTGAACAACACCGCCACGGCCATTGTCGCGGCCCCGGTCGGGATCCAGATGGCCAATGGTCTGGGCGTGTCGCCGGATCCGTTCCTGATGGCGGTGGCGGTGGCGGCCTCGGCGGCGTTCCTGACCCCCATCGGGCATAAGAACAACACGCTGGTGCTGGGTCCGGGCGGCTATCACTTTGGCGATTACTGGCGCATTGGCCTGCCGCTGGAGGTGCTGATCATCGCGGTCTCCATCCCCGCAATCCTGCTGTTCTGGCCGCTGTGATCGGCGCTGTGGCGCTGCTGTGACCCAACGGCAGGGACCGCAGGGTTTGCGCCGCGCCCCTCTGCACGCTTAGGCTGATCCCACAACCGGGACCAACAGCAGAGGCACGCCATGGGACAGCCGACGGACAACAGCGCAGATGTGATCATCGTCGGGGCCGGGCTGGCCGGGCTGGTGGCGGCAGCCGAACTGGGCGACCGGGGCAAGCGGGTGATCCTGCTGGATCAGGAGCCTGCACATTTCCTGGGCGGTCAGGCGCATTGGAGCCTGGGCGGGCTGTTCATGATCGACACGCCCGAGCAGCGCCGCATGGGCATTCGCGACTGTCCCGATCTGGCGCGGCGCGACTGGTTCGGCAGCGCCCAGTTTGACCGCCCCGAAGACCATTGGCCGCAACGCTGGGCGCGCGCTTATCTGGACTTTGCCAGCGGCGAGATGCGGGCCTGGCTGCATGGTCTGGGAATGCGCTGGTTTCCGGTGGTCGGCTGGGCCGAACGGGGCGGTGGCGACGCCGAGGGACATGGCAATTCGGTGCCGCGCTTTCACCTGACCTGGGGCACCGGACCGGGGGTGGTCGCCCCCTTTGCCGCGCGGGTCGAAGCCCATATCGAGGCTGGTCTAATCCAGCCGCGCTTTCGCCATCAGGTGAGCCATATCATCACTCAGGGCGGCACTGTCAAAGGTGTCTCCGGCGAGGTCTTGGCGGCAGATGACGCGCCGCAGGGGGCTCGCACCAACCGTCAGGAAATCGGCGAATTCGAGGTCTATGCGCCCTCGGTGCTGGTCGCCTCGGGCGGGATTGGCGGCAATCTGGATGCGGTGCGCCAGAACTGGCCGGTGGAGCGGCTGGGACCTGCACCGCGCCGCATGGTGGCAGGCGTGCCCTTTCACGTCGATGGGCGGATGATCCCGATTGCGCAGGCGGCGGGCGGCCATGTCATCAATGCCGACCGGATGTGGCATTACACCGAAGGGCTGCGCAACTGGGATCCGATCTGGCCCAACCACGGCATCCGCATTCTGCCCGGGCCATCGTCGATGTGGTTTGACGCCAGAGGCGACCGGCTGCCTGCGCCTTATCTGCCGGGGTTCGACACGCTGGGCACGCTGCGCGAGATCCTGAAGACGGGCCATGATTACAGCTGGTTCATCCTGAGCCAGAAGATCATCCAGAAGGAATTCGCCCTGTCGGGGTCCGAACAGAACCCGGATCTGACCTCTGGCAAATGGGGCGAGGTGCTGCGCGCCCGGCTGTTGTCGCGGGGCAAGGCCCCTGCCCCGGTTGAGTCCTTCAAGAAACACGGTGCGGATTTTGTGGTGGCCGACACGCTGAGCGAGCTGGTGGCGGGCATGAACGAGATCGGCGATGTCGCACTGGAGGAAACCCACCTGCGGCGTCAGATCGAAGCGCGCGATGCCCAGGCCGACAATCCCTTTGCCAAGGATGCGCAGATCATCGCCATCAATGCCGCGCGCAACTACCGGGGCGACCGGCTGATCCGCACCGCCAAGCCGCATCGGATTCTGGACCGCGCCAATGGGCCGCTGATCGCGGTGCGGCTGAATATCCTGACCCGCAAGTCACTGGGCGGTTTGCAGACCGATCTTGACGGGCAGCTGATTGGCGCCGATGGCACGCCGGTGCAGGGACTGTTTGCCGCCGGAGAGGTCGCAGGCTTTGGCGGTGGCGGCTATCACGGCTACAACGCGCTGGAGGGCAGCTTTCTGGGCGGCTGCCTGTTTACCGGTCGTCAGGCAGGCCGGTCCCGCGCCATCGCATGAGCGGCCAAAACCTGCGGTAACTTATGGTTAACAAACCCTTACCGGCCGTTGTTAAAGCGGCCAGAAGAAGGGGATGAGGATGGAGGCCAGAAGGCCGACGCTGAAGTTCAGCGGAATGCCAACGCGCAGGAAGTCGGTGAATTTGTAACCGCCCGGACCGTAGACCAGCATATTGGTCTGATAGCCGATTGGCGTCGCAAAAGAGGCCGAGGCCGCAACCATGACCGCAACCACCAGCGGGCGCGGATCAATGCCCATGGCCTGTGCAAGCCCGACCGCAATCGGCGTGACCACCACCGCCACGGCATTGTTGGAGACCAGCTCGGTCAGGATCGAGGTCAACAGATAGACCGCCCAGACCAGTAGGAACGGCGGCAGCAGAGACAGCGAGGGGGCCACGGCATCCACGATCAGACGCACCGCACCCGAGCTTTCCAGGGCGGCCCCGATCGCGAGCATGGCAAAGATCAGCGTCAGCAAGCGCCCATCGACAAATGAGAAAGCCTCATCCGCGTCGATGCAGCGGGTGATCAGCACGGTGGAGACGGCCAGCACCGACAGCAGCAGGATTGGCGCCACATTGAGCGCGGCGAGCAGCACGATCCCGATCAGCGCGGCAATGGCAATGGGGGCGTGGCGCCGGCGATAGGCGCGCACCGAGGGTTGCGAGACGGCCGCCATATCCATATCGGCGGCCAGTCGCTGGATATCCTCGACATTGCCTTCCAGCAGCAGGGTATCGCCTACGCGCACCACCAGATCCTCAAGCTGCACACCGATGTTCTGATTGCGCCGATGCACCGCCAGCACATAAACGCCATAGCGCCGCCGCAGGCGCATCGCGCCGAGCGACCGTCCCACCATGCGGCATCCGGGCGTGATCAGCACCTCCACGGTTGTGGTTTCCACGGTGGAGACCTGATCGACGCGCTTCAGCTCCTTGTTGCGTTGCAGGCTGAGGAGTTCGGTCATCTGGGTGCGCAGCACCACGCGGTCGCCGACCTGAAGCTCAACCCCTTTCAGCGCGTTGCGCAGCGAGATGTCGCCGCGAATGACATCGACCAGTCGAACGCCGGGCCGTTTGAACAGCTGCACGCCGGTGACTTCGCGGCCGATCAGGTTGCTGTCCGGGGGGATCACCGCCTCGGTGAAGAATTTCATGCGGGACCGGTCGCTGAGCAGGCTGGCCATGCTGCTGCGATCCGGCAGCAGGCGCGGCGCGATGAAGCGCAGGTAGATCATGCCCCAGATCACCAGAATGATGCCAAGCGGTGTCACTTCGAAGATGGTGAAAGGCACCAGCCCCTGCGCCCGCGCGACACCGTCAACCAGCAGGTTGGTAGAGGTGCCGATCAGCGTCAGCGTGCCGCCCAGAATGGCCGCATAGCTGAGCGGGATCAGCATCTTGGAGGCGGAAACGTTCATTGTGCGGGCGATCTGGATGAACACCGGGATCATCACCACCACTACCGGCGTATTCGACACCACCGCCGAGGCGGCAACGACAAAGACCATCAAGAGCGCAATGGCCAGTTTCGGATTGACCTCGGCCTGTTTGCGGGCCTGCGCGGTAAAGGCATCCAGCGCGCCGGTGCGCACCAGCGCGCCCATGATGATGAACATGGCCGCAATGGTCCAGGGCGCCGGGTTCGACAGCACGGGCAATGCCGCCTGATAGGGCAGAACGCCGGTTGCCAGCATCGCCGAGACACCGGCCAGCGCCACCACCTCGGTCGGGAAGGTTTCTCGCAGGAAAGCGGCAAACATGGCCACCACGATCAGCAACGTCAGAACCGCGCCACCGGTTTCGCCAAGGGGAATGAACTGCATCAGGGGTAAAGACATCCAAGAGGTTGAGAGATCAATCATCGGCGACCTGAAAGAACTGCGCGAACCGCCTCGCATATCGCGCGGCCCAAGGGAGTGAACCTGATCCGGTCACCGGAGGCAAGTGTTTCGCAACACGATGGGAGCATCTGGTCCCTATTTAGCGGTCCTTTGCGAATAAGCTTCGGAATTTGAGGGGTTTGGCAGGCGAATATCCCGCCCCGCCTGCCCAGGTTTCGCGCATGGAACGGGCGGGGTTGCCGTGGCCTGCACTAGGGGGCCTGGACCGGGTGGCCAGCGTCAGGGAGTTGCCTGCTCAAGGAGGCCGCCGACCCGGATCATGCGGATCGATTTGGCCGCCCCGGTGCGATCGTCGGTTTCGACAAAAACACCCGACAGGGTTGCCGGGCCTTCGGCCGGGGTAAAGCGGTTCTTGGGCATGCCGGTGAGGAAACGGCGCATCGGTTCGGCTTTCTCCATGCCGATCACCGAGTTGTAATCGCCGCACATGCCAGCATCGGTCAGATAGCCGGTGCCCTCCGACAGGATCTGCGCATCGCCCGTCGGCACATGGGTATGGGTGCCCACCACCAGCGACGCGCGGCCATTGCAGAAATGGCCCATCGCCATCTTCTCGGAGGTGGCCTCGCAGTGCATGTCCACGATCACCGCCTGCGCCAGCCCACCGCGTGGGTGCGATTTCAGCACCGCCTCAACGGCGCCGAAGGGATCGTCATAGGCCCGTTTCATGAACACCTGCCCCAGTGCCTGCACCACCAGCACCTTGCGCCCGCCCGGAGCATTGAACAGCCGGTAGCCGCGCCCCGGCGCGTTTTTGGCAAAATTCAGCGGCCGGATGATGCGCGGCTCTTTCTCAATGGCCTGCAACATGTCCTTCTGGTCAAAGGCATGATCGCCAAGCGTCAGGCAATCGGCCCCGGCATCCAGCAGCAGCTTGGCGTGTTCGCCATTGAGCCCCATACCGTTTGAGGCATTCTCGCCATTGACCACGACAAAATCGAGCCGCCAGTCCTTGCGCATCTGCGGGAGGTGTTCGGAAATGGCCTTGCGTCCCGCACGGCCCATGACATCGCCAAGAAATAATAGTCGCATTGCCGCGTGGTACGCCGTTGCAAGGCTCAGGACAAGAGCCGCGTTGCGGGTGCAAAACTTTTTAAAAGTTTTGCCAAGGTTTTTTGACAAACCCTTGGCCCGTCGCAGCGGGTGTCAGCTGAACTGCAACACCCGGCTTTCGGTGATCAGCATGTCCAGCGGCTGGTCGGTGGGCTCCAGCGGCAGGCTTTCGGCCTCCTGCGCGTCAAAGGCAAAACCGATGGCGAGGGTTGGACGTTTGGCCCGCAGCAGCTCCAGAGTGCGGTCATAAAAGCCGCCGCCATAGCCCAGCCGCCCGCCGCGCGCATCAAAGGCGACCAGCGGCACGATCAGGATTTCCGGTTCGAAATAGTCATCGACCTCCGGCACCTTTGCCCCAAAGGGACCGTCACGCAGCGCGCCATCAGGCTGCCAGCGGCTGAAGTTCAGCGGTGTATCCTTGGCCTGGATCACCGGCACACCAACAGGGCCATGAGCGGCGGCTTCCGCCATCGCAGGAAGCGGGTCGATCTCGGTGCGGATCGGCATATAGCCCGACAGCGGCACGCCGCGATAGCCTGCCAGCACCTCCGAGAGATGCCCCGCAACACCGGGCTTATTCATGTCAAAGGCGGCCTTGCGGCGCTGAAAGGCCGCCTTGCGGGCGTCGGCCTTGATCCGGGTGAGGTCATCCATGATGCGGCTCCTGTCAAAGCAAGTGAACACCACCCGGACGGGCGGCAACAGCGGGCAGGATCAGAGCAGCAACACCCCGGCCAGCCCGAGAAAGGCAAAGAAACCAACGATATCCGTGACCGTTGTCACAAAGGCGCCGGAGGCCAGCGCCGGGTCGACGCCGATTTTCTCCAGAATAATCGGCACCGCTGTCCCCGCCAGCCCCGCGACGACCAGATTGATCACCATAGCGACGGCGATCACGACGCCCAGCATAGGTGAGCCGAACCACAGGATGCCGACAACGGCCATGATCAGCGCAAAGGCGAGGCCGTTCACCAGCCCCACCAGGACCTCCCGCCGGATCACCCGCCAGACGTTGGAGCCGGTGAGGTCGCGGGTGGCCAGTGCGCGCACCGCCACGGTCAGCGACTGGGTGCCGGCATTGCCACCCATTGAGGCCACAATGGGCATCAGCACCGCCAGCGCCACAAATTCCGCAATCGTCGCCTCGAACTGGGCAATCACCAGCGAAGCCAGAATCGCCGTTGCCAGATTCACCGCCAGCCAGGGAAAGCGTTGCTTCGTTGTGGCCATGACCCGGTCGGCCAGGCTGCCCTCACCGACACCGGCCAGACGCAGGATGTCTTCTTCATGTTCCTCATCCAGCACGATCATGGCGTCATCCATGGTGATGACACCAACCAGCCGCCCCTCGTCATCGACAACCGGGGCCGAAATCAGGTGATACTGGTTGAAGGCATAGGCGACGTCTTCTTCGTCCTGATCGGCGGGAATGATCTGAAAGGTGTCTTCGACGATCTCGCTCAGCCGCACCTCCCGTTTCGAGGACATTATACGGCCGAGCGTGACATTGCCCACCGGGTGCAGCCGCGGGTCGACCAGAACCACGTGGTAGAACTGATCCGGCAAGTGTTCGGATTCACGCATGAAATCAATCGCCTGCCCCACCGTCCAGTGGTCGGGGGCCATCACCACCTCGCGCTGCATCAGACGGCCGGCGGAATTCTCCGGGTAGCTCAGCGATTGCTCCACCGCGACCCGGTCGGCATCTTCGAGCGTATTGAGGATGGCCGCCTGCTGAGGCTCTTCCAGATCCTCCAGAAGGTCGACCACATCATCGCTTTCGAGGTCGCGCACCGCCTCGGCCAGAACCTGCGGCGCCAGCAGCGAAATCACCTCTTCGCGGATTGATTCATCCAGTTCTGACAGGATCTCGCCGTCGAATTCGCGGTCGTAAAGGCGGATCAGGCGGCCACGTTCGTAGGCGCTGATCTGTTCCAGAAGGTCGGCGATGTCAGCGGCGTGCAGCGGCTCCATCAGCTCGGTCAGCTGAGGCTGGTCATCGGCCTCCACCGCCTCCAGAATCTGGGCAACCCGTTTGCGGTCCAGCTCGTAGGCATCCTCGAATGTGGCATCGACTGGCTCTTTTTGGTCATCTGCGATCATTCCGAGGCCCCTTTTGGTGATTGCTTCTGGAATAAAAGAAGCTGTTACCGAAAAACAATGACAATGACGTAATTTACCGTCGATGTCGCTGCGCGTATCCTGCGCATCGCAGTTTGGCAAGAAAGGACCGCGTCGGATGCAGGCAGAATTTATCTTACGGGGGCAGGTCCTATCATTTGCGGGAGACCCGTTTGAGGGCGACCACCCCGAGGCTGCGGCGACGCTGCATGAAGCGGTGGCGATTGGTGGTGGCAAGGTGCTGGAACTGGGCGCGGCTGATGCGCTGCGCAAGGCCCACCCCTCCGCCAGCCTGGTGGATCACGGCGATCACCTGATCCTCGCCGGCTTTGTCGATGCCCATGTGCATTTCCCGCAGACCGCGATCATTGCCAGCTGGGGCAAGCGGCTGATCGACTGGCTGAACAGCTATACTTTCCCCGAGGAGATGCGTTTTGGCGACCGTGGCTATGCCGATGAAATCGCAGGCCGCTATCTGGATCTGACACGGGCCAATGGCACCACCACGATGTGCAGCTACTGCACCATCCACCCCGAAAGCGTGGAGGCGTTTTTCAGCGCTGCGCAGGCGCGCGGGCAGCGCGTGGTTGCGGGCAAGACCTGCATGGACCGCAACGCCCCGGAAGGCCTGCGCGACACCGCGCAATCGGCCTATGACGACAGCGCCGCATTGATTGGCCGCTGGCATGGGGTGGACCGGCTGTCCTATGCGATCACGCCACGGTTCTCGCCCACCTCGACCCCCGAACAGCTGGAGGCGATGGGCGCGCTTTGGGCCGAGCACCCAGACTGCCTGATGCAGACCCATCTGAGCGAGCAGACCGACGAGATTGCCTGGGTGAAATCGCTGTTTCCCGAGGCCCGGGACTATCTGGACACCTATGAGCAATTTGGTCTGCTGGGCGAAGGTGGCCTCTACGGTCATGCGATCCATCTGGAAGACCGCGAGCGTGCCCGTCTGCGCGAGGTTGGCGCCGCGCTGGTGCATTGTCCAACCTCCAATACCTTCATCGGGTCTGGGCTGTTCGACATGGCCGGGCTGATGGCTGAGGGGCAACGCATTGGTCTGGCGACGGATACCGGTGGTGGCTCCAGTTTCTCGATGCTGCGCACCATGGCGGCCGCCTATGAAATCGGCCAGCTGCGCGGCACGCCGCTGCATGCTGCACAATTGCTGTGGCTGGCCACCCAAGGCTCGGCCCGCGCGCTGCGCATGGAGGCCCAGATCGGCAATCTCGCCCCCGGCATGGAGGCCGATCTGGTGGTCCTGGATCTGGCCTCAACCCCGGCGATTGCGCAGCGCTGCGCGGGCGCGCGCGATCTCTGGGAGGCGGTTTTTGCCACCATCATGATGGGCGATGACCGGGCGGTGACCGAGGTCTGGATCAACGGCGCGCGCAGCTGAGCCGGGCACCGAGGGGGAAAGAGGCGCTGATGCGCCTCTGCCTCCGGCGGGGATATTTCGGGCCAGAAGATGAGCGCCGCGCGCTGTCGCCGATCTGGTCAGCTGCGTCAGGCCAGCTGCATCAGCCGTGTGGTGGCTTTTTGGTGCCGTTCAAGAAGGTCTGGCAGATCCACGGTCGCCAGCATGGCATCGCGGATGATCTGGCGCCCTTCGACAAAGAGATGTTTCACCTGCGCCGGCCCCGCCAGCAGCAGCGCCGCCGGATCCCAGCTGCCGCTGGAGGCGATGCCGGTCACGTCCCAGATCGCGATATCGGCACGTTTGCCCACCGCCAGCTGGCCGACATCGCGCCGCCCCAGCACCTCCGCGCCGCCACGGGTGGCAATCTCCAGCGCCTCATAGGCGCTCATGGCATCAGCCCCCTGTGCGACCCGCTGCAAGAGCATCGCCTGACGGGCTTCGCTGATCAGGCTGGCCATATCATTGCTGGCCGATCCATCCACGCCGAGACCAACCGGCACCTGCGCATCGCGCATGGCGCGCAGCGGCGCGATGCCGCTGCCAAGGCGGCAGTTGGAACAGGGGCAATGGGCAACGCCGGTTCCGGTCCGGGCAAAGAGGTCGATTTCCCCGGCATCCAGTTTCACGCAATGGGCATGCCAGACGTCGGGGCCGGTCCAGCCCAGATCTTCGGCATATTGGCCGGGACGGCAGCCGAACTGCGCCAGGGAATAGGCGATATCCTCGTCGTTTTCGGCCAGATGGGTGTGCAGCATCACCCCCTTGTCGCGGGCCAGAAGCGCAGTGTCGCGCATCAGTTCGCGGCTGACGGAAAACGGTGAACAGGGCGCCAGCGCCACCCGGCACATGGAGCCTTCGGCGGGGTCATGGAACCGGTCCACGACGCGGATCATATCGTCGAGAATGGCGCGTTCCTCCTCGACCAGACTGTCCGGCGGCAGGCCGCCCGCGCTTTCGCCGATGCTCATGGCGCCGCGCGTCGGCTGGAAGCGCAGACCAATATCACCTGCCGCCTCGATGCTGTCCTCCAGCCGGGTGCCATTGGGATAGAGGTAGAGGTGATCGGAGGTGAGCGTGCAGCCGGAGAAGGCCAGTTCGGCCAGCCCCAGCTGGGCGGAGACATGGATGTCATCGGGGGTGAAGGCCGACCAGATCGGATAGAGCCGTTTGAGCCAGCCAAACAGCAGCGCGTCCTGCGCGCCGGGCACCGCGCGGGTGAGATTCTGATAGAGGTGATGATGGGTGTTCACAAGGCCCGGGGTCACCACGCAGCCCCGGCCGCTGATCCGCTCGCCCTCCGTGGTGAGATCGCTGCCGATCTCGGCGATCACCCCGTCGCGGATCCGCAGATCGGCATGGGTCAGCTGGCGGCGCTGATCATCCATTGTCAGCGCGATATCAATATCTTCGATCAGAATTTCAGGCACAGGTCACACTCCGTCAGGCCGCCCATTTCGGTTCAGAAGTGTGATGGCGCGCCGACAGAATATGGGCAAAGGACTCGGCGCGTGGCCGAACCCTAATGGATTGCCCGAGGTCGTTTCAAGTGGTTTTGCGGATCAGGGCAAGCGCTGCGGCATGAAGCTCGGCGGTGGCTGCGGCCAGGACCTGACCGCCCTCATGCACAGGCTCCCCCTGCCAGTTGGTCACCACGCCACCGGCGGCCTCGATGACCGCGATCGGCGCCTGGATGTCGTAGGCGTTGAGCCCGGCCTCGATCACCAGGTCACATTGCCCGGCGGCCAGCAGCGCATAGGCGTAGCAATCCATCCCGTAGCGGGTCAGCTGCACTTCGCTGGCGACCCGCTGGAAGGCGGCGCGTTCCGCTGCGCTGCCGACTTCGGGAAAGGTGGTGAACAGCGTGGCCGCCGACAGATCCGATGTCTTGCGGGTGCTGAGTGCGACCTCCCCCAGCGGGCCGGTCAGACTGGCCCCCTCGGGCGTGCCGATGAACCGCTCACCGATATAGGGTTGATCAATGATGCCGAGGAAAGGGCCATCCGCATCGCCAAGGGCAATCAGCACCCCCCAGGTCGGGGTGCCACTGATAAAGCCACGGGTGCCATCGATCGGGTCCAGCACCCATATGCGCCCGGACTGGCCACGGGTCTCGCCGTATTCCTCGCCGAGGATGCCGTCCTCGGGCCTGAGTTGCGAAAGCACCGCGCGCATCGCCTGTTCGGCGGCCCGGTCGGCGATGGTGACAGGATCGAAACCTTCGTCCAGCTTGTTGTCGGATTGCAGCCCGGCTGAGCGGAAATAGGGCAGGATCGCCTGACGTGCGGCATCGGCCATCCGATGGGCAACGTCCAGATCTGAAAACGCGGCTGAAGTCATACCCGAAGGGGTGACATTCAACCGCGCATATTTCAAGCCCCAAGCCCCCACTTGAGGCGGGAAAATCAGGCTGCGTCGCTGAGCACGCGCGCCAGTTCGAACAGACGACGGCGCTGGTTTTCAGGAATCGCATAGTAGGAACGCACCAAATCCAATGCCTCCTTGTCGCCCATCAGATCGTCAGGCACGCGTGCCTTGTCCGATGCCGGGGCATCATCATCTTGCAGACCTTCAAAAAAGAAGCTGACCGGCACGCTGAGCGCGTCGGAAATATCCCAGAGCCGGGAGGCGCTGACCCGGTTTGCACCGGTTTCATATTTCTGGATCTGTTGAAATTTAATACCAACCAGCTCTGCGAGCTGCTGTTGCGTCATGCCGATGAGCCACCGGCGATGCCGGATACGTTTCCCCACGTGCACGTCCACTGGATGAGCCATGCGTTTCTCCTAAGAATTACAAAACTGGGTGCCACCCTAACCGCCTTTTTAAACCCCCGCCCACCCGGCAAATACCGCGTGGTGCCAATGTTGCCAAAAAACCCGACGGGTTTCTGGACAAACGACAAGGCGCTCCCATTGGAGTTGAGTGTACGACCTTAACGGTTGAATTCAAGCGTTCACTCTCGCCGGGGTCAGCACCTGTGCGGCAAACGCATGATTTCATGTACCAATTTTATTTCACTTTTTTGCATGTTTTACACATGTTCTCCACCTCCCCATAAATAGTGAGGTGATCTGAAGGCGAATCTGGCATGGTTTGGCCATTCAGAATCACCTTACCCCATGCCAGATATGGAAAAATGATATGCGCGCCTACAGTGTCAGCAGTTTTGACATTTCCCCGACTATCGCAGAAGTTGACGTGGGATCACCGGGAAGCGGAGAAGTTGCAGTTGCAATACACGCCTGTGGGTTGAACTTTGCCGATCTTCTTCTGCTCCGTGGCAAATATCAGGATACGCCGGACCTGCCATTTATTCCCGGTTTGGAACTGGCGGGCGTCATTCAGGCGCTTGGCCCTGATGTGGAGGGGCTGGCGGTTGGCGATCGGGTGGCGGTGTTTTCCGGTCAGGGCGGGCTGGCGGAGGCCGGGGTGTTTGCGGCCGATCGCGTCACGCGGATCCCCGACGAGATGTCCTTTGCCGATGCGGCTGCGTTTCAGATCACCTATGGCACCGGACTGGTCGCGCTGGATCACTGTGCGCGGTTGCAGCCGGGGGAAACCCTGCTGGTCACCGGCGCTGCCGGTGGTGTCGGGCTGACGGCTGTGGAAATCGGCAAACGTCTGGGCGCGCGGGTGATCGCCCATGCGCGGGGAGCCGAGAAGCTGGCCGTGGCCAAGGCGGCGGGCGCGGATCATCTGATCGACGCCGACGAGGATCTGCGGCAGGCGGTCAAGGATCTGGGCGGCGCCGATGTGGTCTATGAGGCGATTGGCGGCGATGTCTGGCAAGCGGCCTTTCGGTCTACCAACCCGGGCGGGCGGCTGCTGCCCATCGGCTTTGCCGGCGGCGAGGTGCCGCAGATCCCGGCGAACCACCTGCTGGTGAAGAACCTCAGCGTTATCGGGTTTTACTTTGGCGGCTACCTGAAGAGCCACCCGGCGGTGGTCAGGGGCGCCATCGCGCGGCTGATCGACTGGTATCGTGACGGCTCGCTGCGCCCACACATCAGCCACCGCCTGCCGCTGGAGGAGACTGACGCAGGGCTGGAGCTGCTGCGCAACCGCAAAGCCACCGGCAAGGTGGTGATCATGATCCGGCCAGAGGCCTAGGCGACGGCAGCCGCCGCGGTGCAGGGCAGCCGCAGGGCGCGATCGTTAGGGCGCAGGTGTCAGGCTGCGGTCCAATGGGACTGCGCCGCCGCCAGCGGGGTACTGATGTTGCGAAAGGCCTTCCGCACCAGAAAGGCAAGTTCAGTCACCATCGGAGAGCCAGAGGTCTCTGCCCCATAGAGGTTGATCAGCTGGATCGGCAGATCCGGCAGGCTGCCACCGTGGTCGATCTGTAGCAGATGCGGCGGCTCGGTGCCCTCGATCATGGTGTGGATCGCCAGATCGGCGCTGACCGTCGCCTCGATGGTGCGGTCGCTATCGGTCTCCACCACCATTTCCCAGGCGATCCCGGCGGCGTCCAGCGCGCTCACCACCTTGGGCCGGAAGGTGCAATAGCGGCCAAAGGCCAGTTTCAGCGGGCGCTGCCGCCAGGCTGATCCATTGGGCGCACCAATCCAGCACAGCGGCCGCTTGGCCAGCGTTTCGCCGTTTTCCGAGGTGGCGGTTTCGGTGGTCAGGATCAGATCGCATTCACCGCGCGAAAACTGCTCCTTCAAAGAGCGGGTATAGCTGGAGATCAGCTGCACCTTCACCCGTGGGAACGACGCATTGAAACGCTGTAGCACCTGCGGGATCGCCGGGTAGACAATGTCATGCGGCACCCCAAGAACGATTTCACCTTCATAGGCCTGATCGGTCAGTCGCCCGATCACCTCGTCATTCAGCGCCACCATCCGGCGCGCATAGGCCAGCAGCTGCTCGCCCGATGCGGTCAGCGCAATGGTGCGGCCAGAACGGTCCAGCAGTTGCAGGCCCAACAGCTCCTCCAGCCGCTTCAGCTGCATGGAGACCGCCGATTGGGTCAGATGCAGAAAACCGGCCGC
Source organism: Phaeobacter sp. JH204B (assembly GCF_048055755.1). Lineage (NCBI taxonomy): Bacteria > Pseudomonadati > Pseudomonadota > Alphaproteobacteria > Rhodobacterales > Roseobacteraceae > Phaeobacter > Phaeobacter sp. JH204B. The sequence goes on along the minus strand of NZ_JAYMXF010000026.1, from coordinate 271,501 downwards.
GCGGGTCACCCCGCCATTGTCCGCAACCGCCACAAACGAGCGCAGCGTGGTGATATCGAGATTTCGCATCATCACAATCCCTGATGGTTTAAATCATAAACATTCGTTTTTCATATCAATCACACTCCGCCATATACATCAATAGAATTGATCAGACACTGCAACTTCATCAGAGTTCCAGAAAAGGACAAAAATCATGACCTATATGGACAACAGCCTGCGCAACTGCACCTGCGCGCCCCGCCGCTCGTTCCTCGCAACCGTTGCCCAACGCCTCGCCATCTGGCGCGAACGCCGGATGCTGGCCACGCTTGATCAAAGCGCGTTGGACGACATGGGCATCAGCAAGACCGAAGCCCAGGCAGAGGCCCGCCGCCCGATCTGGGACGCGCCGAGCAGCTGGACCCGCTAAAGGCGACGCGCCGACAAGGCTCACACCAAGCCTAATACGAAAAGAGGTCCGCGCTGCGGGCCTTTTTGTTACGATACAGCCTGAGCTGAAGTTCGGTGTCAGCGTGTGTGCATTTACACCTTGAGTGGATCAGGTTGTGGGTTGCGGCCAGCGAAAGTCACCAGCAGTGCCGCAAGGGTAATGGCAAAGACCCCCAGAACCCCCAACGCTCCCGGTATCACCGAAAACAACACCAGATCAAAGCCAAGCGCCCAAACAAGACCGGTAAAGTCAAAAGGCGCGAGCGTACTGACCGGAGCCCGTGCCACCGCTTCATTGGCGACAATGTGACCGATGCCACCAATCAGCCCGGCCAGAGCAAGCCATCCGAACATTGCTGTGCTGAGGGACACCCAACCCAATGGCAAAGAAGCAAGCCCGAGCCCGGCAGAGACAATCGCAAAGTAGAAGGCAATGGTGGATGAACCCTCGGTTGCCGTCATAGTTTTTGTGTGCACCCGAACGAACGCCATAGTGAATGCATACGCGAGACCAGCAACCACGCCAATCAAGGCTCCATCGCCGGGCAATTCAATAGCCTCCCACAACAGCAATACAACCCCCGAAAATCCAACGGAAATTGCGATTATAATTGTGGCGGTCAACCGTTCCCCGAGCATCATCGCCGCGATTGGCAAGACCAGAACCGGTGCAAGGTAGGCCAGGGCTTGTGCATTGGCGACAGGCAGATAAGCGAGGGATATAAAAGACATTGCCATGGAAAACGCACCAAAAGCACTCCGTGTCACATGCAGTCGAGGATATCGTGTCTTCAACGCGGCAGGGAACTCACTGCGCCAAGCCATGTAAAGAACGATGGGCACCAACGCCAGAGCAGATCGCCAGAACATGATTTGACCAATAGGCACACTCTGTGCCGCACCATGGATTGCGGCTGACATGGCGGTCATCAGGAATGCGGCCAACAGACGTAACCCGATCCCTTGAAGATGTGTGTTTTGTGATCTCATGATGGAAGACATGTCAAAATTGCGCGACCACCACAATAGAAATGCACTCAAAGATTGAGCGTGACTATCACCTGTCAGCAATATTCCCCCTAGATGGCCAATAGAGACTTGATCCCTTCCCCGCGACCGAGCTTCCACCGCTTTTTGTCGATAATTCCACCGAAACTTCGGTCTACGGCCTTGAACCGCGCCCCGCTTCACCCGATATTTGCGAGGAACGCCAGGTCTCTGCACGCAGCAGGAAACCTGCGCGAGGGAGTTTAAAGACGGAGACCATGATACATGGCACAGTTTGACACCATCCGGTCCACAGCGGGCGCACGCGCTGCGGAGATCGATGCGGGCCTGCGCGCCCATATGAACAAGGTCTACGGCACCATGGCCGTGGGCACATTCATTACATTTCTGGCTGCCTGGGCCATCTCCGGCCTGGCGGTGACCACTGATCCGGCCAATGCCGCAGCCCAGCTGAGCGCGGATAAATACCTGACCAGCATCGGCTATGCGCTTTACGCCTCGCCGCTGAAGTGGGTGATCATGTTTGCCCCGCTGGCCTTTGTGTTTGGCATCGGCGCCGCCGCGAACCGCATGTCGGCCGCGGGCGTCCAGCTGCTGTTCTACGTCTTCGCCACCGTGATGGGCCTGTCGATCAGCTCGATCTTCCTGGTGTTCACCGGCGAAAGCATCGTGCAGGTGTTCCTGATCACCTCCATCGCCTTTGCGGGCCTGTCGCTGGTGGGTTACACCACCAAGAAGGACCTCAGCGGCATGGGCGCCTTCCTGATTATGGGCCTGATCGGCCTGATCGTGGCGTCTATCGTCAACATTTTCCTGGCGTCGTCGGCAATGGCCTTTGCGATCTCCGTGATCGGCGTGCTGATCTTTGCGGGCCTCACCGCCTATGACACCCAGCGGATCAAGAATGACTATCTCCAGCACGCCCATATGGGCGACCAGGAATGGCTGGCGAAATCCGCGATCATGGGCGCACTGAGCCTCTATCTGGACTTCATCAATATGTTCATGATGCTGCTCCAGCTGCTTGGAAACCGCGAATAACGCGACACCTTCCAGAGCCAACCAAGACCGGGGCGGATCATAACGATCCGCCCTTTTTCTTTGCCCGCGCTGCCGTTGCGGCCGGGACATGTCACGCAACGAATTTGAGACCCCGATGAGATTGATTGATATCGCCCCGAAAGAGGCGCACCGCATTGTCCCGCTGCTGCAAGAGCTGCACGCGCTGCATGTCACCCACCAGCCTGACCGCTACCCGGCCGATCCTGATGGTGCAGCGCTGGCCCGCTGGCTTGAGACATGGCTGAGCGAGCCAAGCCTGACCGCCCGCGCCGCCGTCAGCCCGCAGGGGCGGATCATGGGCTATGTCATCTATGGCATCGAGGAGCGCCCTGCCCTCCCCGTCCGCAGGGCCGAGACCCGCGCCATGCTGCACCATGTCGCCGTCGCCAAGAGCTGGCAGCGCATGGGTGTCGCAACCGCGCTGATCACCGATATGAAGCGTTCTGTGGCGGCCAAGGGCGTTCCGGTGATCGCCACCACATACGCCCCCTTCAACACCGCCTCTGCGGCGCTGATGCAGCGTATGGGCCTGCTGCCTGTGATGGTCATGGCCGAGTGGCGCGGCTAATCTGGGGCCACAACGAAAAACAGGAGGCGACCCCACCGTCGCCTCCTGTCATGGTCGCTCCCCCGAGCCGACCTGTGGTGCTGTGAACTTCCGAAACCGCGCGCTTCTGGCGCTGCATCCCGGACCCACTCTCTCACCCACATCCCAAGACATATGTGACGGCCAAATGTGGCATTTTCGGGCCGATCCGGCGCACCGTCGGTGTTTTCATTTACCGAATTTTCATAAAATGCGCGCGACCGGCAGCCCGGCCAGCGGCGCCCGGTCAGTGGCGCCCGGTCAGTCAGGCAACAACGCGGCCACACGAAAAAGGGCCGCACCCTGGTGCGACCCTTCTGATCTACTGTCCCGAATATCGGGGGCGGTGTCGCGTCCGGAGGCAGCGCAACACCAAGAGGCTTATTTGATTTTGCCTTCTTTGTATTCAACGTGCTTGCGCACGACCGGGTCGTACTTACGCACAACCATTTTCTCGGTCATGGTGCGTGCGTTTTTCTTGGTCACGTAGAAGTGGCCCGTGCCCGCGGTCGAGTTCAGGCGGATCTTGATTGTGGTCGGCTTCGCCATGGTATTCTCCTGCGTCCGAAAAGGCAGGGGCCTCTCGGTAAATTCCTATATGAGCGTGCGCTTTTACCTGCACCACCCCGCGAGTCAATAGGATTCGAGGGGATATTTTGCGCAGAGGGCCTGTAAGCCGGATTTTGTTCCAGGGCCAGGGCCCCTTCGACGACCATTCATCTAGGATGCACATTGCTGCGCACCTCCAGCTGCCAACCCGACCCCTCTTGGCCAAAACATGCCTAGCGGCGGTATCGGCTGACGCCGACCGGCCCGCGCGGGGGTCCTATTTGGCATTGCTCCCGGTGGGGCTTGCCGTGCCACCCCTGTTGCCAGCGGCGCGGTGGGCTCTTACCCCACCGTTTCACCCTTACCCACATGGGATCACCTGACAGGCAGGCGCACATGGGCGGTCTGTTTTCTGTGGCGCTCTCCGTCAGATCGCTCTGCCCGGGCATTACCCGGCACCGTTGTTTTGTAGAGTCCGGACTTTCCTCGCGACGCCTTGCGGCCCCCCGCGGCCGTCCGGCCCTCTGCGCAGGGGTTGGCGTAGAAACTACTGCGCCCAAGGTCAAGCGGATAGTGCACCGGGGGCGTTGCCCCCTCGCGCCTGCGGCGCTCACCCCCAGGATATTTGCGGCCAGAAGATGCCGGGACGCTCTCTATCTTCTGGCGTCAAATATCCCGGAGCGCGAGGCAGAGCCTCGCTCAGGCCTCTGCCCGGGACGCATCGGTCAGCAGCGGCAGGACGTCCCTGTCGGTCAAGGGACCGGTCTGCCATGGCCGGAATCTGAGGCGCACCGCCTGCAGCAGGGTGGCGTCATCCACATCCGCCGTAAAGCCACGCCGCCGCGCCAGAGCGCGAAAGCGGTCCATCCCGACGTCGGTCTCTGGCCGCGCCGCAGCACCCGGCGCGGCGCTGGCCAGCCCCTGTCTGGCCAGCCGCGCCCAGTCAAAGCGGGCGCCCGGGTCACATTTGCGCCCTGGCGCCATGCAGGAATGCCCGATCACACCGGAGGCCGGGATCCGCCAGCGCAACAGCACGGCCCGCAGCAGCTCCTCCAGCCGGTTCATCTGGGCTGCAGAAAACGGATGATCGCCCCGGTTGTCCAATTCGATCCCGATCGAGCGGGAGTTGATATCCTCCTGCCCGCACCATTCCCCGGCGCCGGCATGCCAGGCGCGGTCGGCCTCCCTGACCATCTGCCACAGCCGTCCGTCAGCGGCGATCAGGTAATGGGCCGACACCTCGTACTGCGGGTCGCAGAGCCGCTCCAATGCGGCCTCGGCACTGTCCATCGCGGTGTAATGCAGCACAACCAGATGCGGCGTCAGATCATGGCGGCGCGCATTGAAATTGGGACTGGGGTGCCAGATGGCATCCGTCCCGGTGTCAGCAGAGGTCGGCGGAGGTGTCATGAGGCGCCAGCCGCCTCAGTTCTGCACCGCAAGTCGATAGGGCGCTGGATCCCAGCCGCAGGCGTAGCCGTCCCCATCGGGATCAAGCGCCTGGCGGTCACGTTTCGGGCCGCCCGCTTCGAGAAAGGCAATCTGGGCCAGTTCCGGCGAGGCAAATCCGGCGCAGTTGCGCGAGGAGCGGGCCGCCAGGTTGAAGCCGGAGCGTGAATAGATCCGCTGCCCACGCGGGTTGGAGGTGCTGAGCGCATAGCGTACGATATTGGGATCGCGGTCGCCGCTGCGTTCGGGCACTGCGGTGGGGCTGACCACCTGATACTGGGCGCGCTGACGGGCAAGACGCTCGGCATCGCTTTCGATGCTTTGGCGCGAGGCGACCGCATCGAAATCATTCTCGTCGGAGATCCGCGGATTGCCCGCGAGGGCCGGTGCCGGGTTTGACGGGCTGGCCTCGATCGGTGCGGTGCCCGAGTTGCCGCGTGCAGCCGCGAGGGCCGCGGCGGTTTCGCGGGCAATATCGTCGCTGCTGCCGGTCGCGGGTGCGAGGGATCCGGCGCTGCTGCCTGCGGCTGCGACGCGGGGGGCGGGCTGCGCGCTGCCCGGCAAGCTCTCGGTTGCGACGCGGACCGGCGGCACCAGCGGATCGCCATTAATCGTGGTGCCTGTCGCCGGTGCCCGGTCAAAGGGGCTGGAGCCAAATCCGGCCTCGGGGCCACTTTCAGGCACCGGAGGCTGGCACGCAGCCAGCAGCACAAGACTGCTGGTCGCCAAGATGGACCGGAATAGACGCATGATCACCACCTGTTGGTTCTGCTCAGATCAGGACAGGGTTTACCACCATTGGGCCGGCTTGGCCACAAAACCGGCGGCCCCTTCCAGCGCATAGGCCGTATTCAGCAGATCGCCCTCTTCCCAGGGGCGGCCAATCAGCTGAAGCCCCAGCGGCAAGCCCTGCGCATCAACACCGGCCGGAACCGAAATGCCGGGCAGACCGGCGAGGTTCACGGTGACGGTAAAGACGTCATTGAGATACATCTGCACCGGATCCGCGTCGATCATTTCGCCGAGGCCGAAGGCGGCCGAAGGTGTCGCCGGGGTCAGGATCGCGTCAATGCCCTGAGCAAAGACGTCTTCGAAGTCTTTCTTGATCAGGGTGCGGACCTTGCGGGCGCGGTTGTAATAGGCGTCGTAGAAACCGGCCGAGAGAACATAGGTCCCCACCATAACGCGGCGCTGTACCTCATGGCCGAAGCCTGCGGCGCGGGTTTTTTCGTACATTTCGGTAATGCCATCGCCCGCCTCCAGCGCCGCGCGCTGGCCATAGCGCACACCGTCATAGCGCGCGAGGTTGGAGGAGGCCTCGGCCGGGGCGATCACGTAATAGGCAGGCAGGGCGTATTTGGTGTGCGGCAGGGAGATATCGACGATCTCGGCCCCGGCGGCACGCAGCATCTCGGCGCCTTCGGACCAGAGTTTCTCGATTTCGCCGGGCATTCCATCCATGCGGTATTCACGCGGGATACCGATTTTCTTGCCCTTGATATCGCCGGTCAGCATCGCCTCGAAGTTCGGCACCGCCAGATCGGCGCTGGTGCTGTCCTTGGGGTCGTGGCCGCACATCGCCTCAAGCATCATTGCCGCGTCGCGCACCGATTTGGTCATCGGGCCCGCCTGATCCAGGGAGGAGGCAAAGGCCACCACCCCCCAGCGCGAGCAGCGCCCATAGGTGGGCTTGATGCCAGTGATCCCGGTAAAGGCGGCCGGCTGGCGAATCGAGCCGCCAGTGTCGGTGCCGGTGGCCGCAAGGCACAGATCCGCAGCCACGGCCGCTGCGGAGCCGCCGGAGGAGCCGCCCGGTGTCAGCTCGGCAGTATCATTGCCGCGCCGCCAAGGGCTGACCGCGTTACCATAGACGGAGGTTTCATTGGACGAGCCCATGGCGAATTCGTCCATGTTCAGCTTGCCCAGCATGACAGCGCCTGCATCCTGCAGCTGCTGCGATACGGTGGATTCATATTCGGGTTTGAAACCTTCCAGAATGCCGGAGGCGGCCTGGCTGGCGACACCTTTGGTGCAGAACAGGTCCTTGATGCCGATCGGCAGGCCGCACATGGCGGGCGCATCGCCTGCCTTGATCCGTGCATCTGCTGCCTTGGCGCGCTCCAGCGCGATTTCGGGTGTCTTGTGCACAAACGCGTTCAGCGCATCTGCGGCCTCGATGGCCTTGAGGCAGGCCTCGGTCAGCTCGACAGAGGTGGTCTCGCCCTTGCGCAATGCGTCACGGGCTTCGGACAGGGTGAGTTTGTTGAGTTCGGTCATGTCTTATTCAACCACCTTGGGCACTGCAAAAAACCCTTCGCGGGCATCGGGGGCATTGGCCAGGATCTTGTCCTGCTGATTGCCATCGGTCACCTCGTCGACGCGGCGTTTCAGGCGCTGCGGCGTCACCGACGTCATCGGTTCGACGCCCTCAACATCCACCTCGTTCAGCTGCTCGATAAAGCCGAGGATGGTGTTGAACTCATCCGCCAGTGCTGGCAGCGCGTCCTCTTCGACCTTGATACGGGCCAGTTTGGCCACTTTTGCGGCGGTGCTTTGGTCAATCGACATGGAAACCCTCATCTCGTGTTAGGACGCATTTACCGCCGCACCGCCGCCGCCGCAAGCCTGTGGCGGCGCGAAACCCCGGTGAAATCGGCGTGACGGAGCGCGGGCGAGTGGATTTTTGCACCAAGCGCGATAGGCTTAGGCCAAGACGATGCGCCAGCGGGGCCGATCGTAACAGTATTGAGGGAGACAGAACATGAAGATCATCTGGTTGGGCCATGGCAGTTTTCGCATCGAGACCGCAGGGCAGGTTCTGCTGGTCGATCCCTGGCTCACCGGCAATCCCATGCTCGCCGAGGACCAGCATGACGCCGCGATCACCGGCGCCACCCATATCATTCTGACCCATGCGCATTTCGACCATGTGATCGACGTGCTGGCGCTGGCGCGACGCCTGGATGTGCCGATTGTGGGGCAATATGACCTGATGGGCATCTGGGGCGAGACCGAGGAGGTCACCACCATCGGCTTCAACAAAGGCGGAACCGTCAATCTGGACGGGCCGCAACTGGCGATGGTGCCTGCCTCGCACAGCTCGACCTTTGCCACCCAGGACGGGCTGCGCACCGGGGGCAGCGAAGTCGGCTACATGCTGATGAGTGAAAACAAGACGCTCTATATCTCGGGCGATACCGGGTTGATGGCCGATATGGACTGGATGGGGGATTACTACAAACCCGACATCGGCATCCTGAGCGCGGGCGGGCATTTCACCATGGATATGGCGCAGGCGGCCTATGCGGCGACACGGTATTTCAACTTCAAGACCGTGATCCCCTGCCACTACCGCACGTTCCCGATCCTTGAGCAGAGCGCCGAGAAACTGGCCGAGGCGCTGCCGGATGTGACGGTGATCGAGCCGCAGGTTCTGGACGTAATCGACGTCTAGCCGACAGGCTCCCGCCCGGACCCCGGTCTGCGGTGCAGATCCGGTCCCGTTGGGCGTGGCGCCGCCCCGGCCGGGGCGGCGCGGGCACGCGCGAAAGCCTGGTAGCGCGCTGACCTCAAAAGCGCGAAGATCACGCGTGCGGCCTGATCACTCGCCGCCGGATAAGGCCGGGGATTGAAAGCTGGCGCGTGCCCTGGCCGCCTGCGCGCGGCAGATGCAATGCTCCGCGTGATCATTGACCAGCCCCATCGCCTGCATGAAGGCAAAACAGGTGGTGGGGCCGACAAATTTCCAGCCCCGTTTCTTCAGCTCTTTTGACAGCGCGATGGACTGCGGCGTGATAGAGGCCGTCTGCGGCGGCACCTGCGCATCGGGACCGGGTTCAAACCGCCAGAAAAACGCCGCCAGCGAGCCCTCCTGCCTGACCAGCTCCTGCGCGCGCCGGGCATTGTTGATCACCGCCTCGACCTTGCCGCGATGGCGGACAATGCCTGCATCCTGCAACAGGCGCTCCACATCTGCCGGGCCAAATTCCGCCACGCGGTCCCAGTCAAAACCATGGAAGGCTGCGCGGAAGTTCTCGCGCTTGGCCAGAATGGTCCGCCAGCTCAGGCCGGATTGAAAGCTCTCCAGACAGATCTTTTCAAACAGGCGGCGATCATCTGCCACCGGATAGCCCCATTCCTGATCGTGATAGGCCAGAAACTCGGGCGCGGATCCAGCCCAGCCACAGCGCAGCTGCCCGTCATCTGCCAGATATTCCTTGCTCATCACTCGCCCCCCCCCCATTTCGGCAGTGCAGGCCGCTCATCTGCTGGCCCGCCGCGCCGACACGCTACGGGCAGGAAATCAGCGCGGTCAACCGTCCCCGGCGCGACGCGCCGCAAAGAACTCCTTCAGCAGGGTTTCGGCCGGCTCTGCGCTAATGCCATCGTAAACCTCGGGCACGTGATGAGCCTGCGGGTGCGAGAACACGCAGGCACCATGGGCGACGCCACCGGATTTCGGATCGGACGCCCCGTAGTAAACACGCCCGATGCGGGCGGCAGCAATCGCCGCCGCGCACATGGCGCAGGGTTCTAGCGTCACGTAAAGGTCGTGACCGGTCAACCGCTCGGAACCGGCGGCGGCGCAGGCCGCACGGATCACCAGCACCTCGGCATGGGCGGTGGGGTCGTTCAGTTCGCGGGTGCGATTGCCCGCCTGTGCCACGACACGGCCATCCGGCGCGATCAGCACGGCGCCCACCGGCACCTCGCCGCGCGCGGCGGCTGAACGCGCCTCGGCAAGCGCAATATCCATATGAGAACGAAACGGCATAGCTCTCCCTGCCCCAGAATGGGAGCTTTCGCAACCGCGCGGAATGATCTATGGCCTCAGGTATGAGCAAAACACCATCCTCCCCCAAGGGCCAGCGCCCCGCAGCGGCGAAACCAGCCCGCGCCAGCAAGAAACCGACCGCCCCCTCCGCAACCGGCGAGAGCCCGGACGGCGACCGCATCGCAAAGGTGCTGTCGCGCGCCGGTGTTGCATCGCGGCGCGAGGCCGAAAAGATGATCGCCGAAGGGCGTATCGCCGTGAACGGCAAGGTCATCGACAGCCCGGCGCTGAATGTGGTGTTGGGCAAGGACCGGATCGTGGTGGATGGCATGCCGATGCAGGATCCGGAGCCGCCGCGCCTGTGGATGTATCACAAACCAGCGGGGCTGGTGACCACCACCAGCGACGAGCTGGACCGCCGGACCATCTTTGATGAGCTGCCCGAGGACATGCCCCGTGTGATGACGGTCGGCAGGCTTGACCTCAACTCCGAGGGGCTGCTGCTGCTGACCAATGACGGCGGCATCAAGCGGCAGCTGGAGCTGCCGTCGACCGGCTGGCTGCGCCGCTACCGGGTGCGGATCAACGGCCGACCGAAGGACAGCGATTTTGAACCGCTGCGTCAGGGGCTCGTGATCGAGGGAGAGAGATTTCAGCCGATGACGGTCGCGCTGGATCGTCAGCAGGGCGCAAACGCCTGGCTGACCATTGGCCTGCGCGAAGGCAAGAACCGGGAGATCCGCCGCGCCATTGAGGATATCGGGTTCACCGTGAACCGCCTGCTGCGCCTGTCGTATGGGCCGTTCCAGCTGGGCAATCTGAAGCCAGGCGAAGTCGAGGAGCTGCGTCCCCGTGTGGTGCGCGATCAGCTGGGTCTGACCGGTCCCGAGACCGAGGAAGACGACAAGCCCAAGCGCCCAGGCCGCCCGGTACGACAGCGCCCCGGTGCCGCGAAACCGGCGGGCAAGCCAGCGACGAAAGCCGGCGCAAGACCAGCGACAAAACCAGGCGGCAAGCCCGTCGGAAAACCTGCCGGAAACCCGGCGGGCCGTTCATTTGCAGGCTCGGACCGCTCTGGCGACAGACCCGCAGAGCGTTCAGGCGCCCGGCCCGCCGGCCGGTCCGGTCCTGGCGGCGCGTCCGGCGGCAAATTTTCAGGCAAGGGCAAACCCGCAGACCGGTTCGCCGGAAAGCCCGGCGGAAAACCGGCGGGTCACAGCACCGAGACGCCGGGCGGCAGACCGACCGGAAAGCCGACTGGCAAGCAAGCTGGCAAACCGACCGGAAAACCGATGGGCAAGCCGACAGGCAAACCGACCAGAAAATTCGGCGGTAAACCCGCAGGCGGCGGAGCTGGCCGTGATGCGGGTCGCAGTTCAGCCCCACGCGGTGGCGGCAAACCGCCCCGGCGCTGACCCACCGCCAAAGACGGCCCTGCGGCGAAGGCCTGAGACTTCCCCCTAGCAAGATGGCGCTGCATATCCTAAGTTTCCAATTGCTTGGAGCGCTCATCTCGGGGGAATAAACGTGCAGAAACTCGCCTTTGTGGCCTTGCTGATCCTGATGATCGGTCTGGCAACCGGCTGGCTGGTCGGAGGCTGATCGCATGGCGCGGCGTTTTGGCGGCAAATACAGTCCCGACGAACAAGAGCGGAAAGCCGCCGATGAACCGGCTTCGGGCGGCGCGGGCTCCAGTTCTGGCAGCTATCGCAATGCCCGCGTCGATCCGGTGGGAGCACGCGCCAATCTGATGGCGCTGCCTGCCGGTCTGGTCGCGCTGATGTCCGTTTTTTCGGGGGCTGCCGGTCTCGCCTTTGGGCTGCTTGCGGCCGCGACATGGGCCGGATCGGCCTATCTGCTGCGCGACGGGCTGAGGGCCGAGGCCGCTTATGACGATCGCAAGGTCGCCCGTCGCCCTGCCCTACCCCGCAAGATCCTCGCCGCGCTGCTCTGCGGTGTCGGCGCGCTGTTTGCCGCCTGGCGGCAGGACCCCGGCGCGCTGACGGCGCTGATCTATGCCGCGGCGGCGAGCGGCCTGCATCTGGCGGCCTTTGGGCTTGATCCCCTGCGCGACAAGGGCGCCGAGGGCATCGACGATTTCCAGCGCGACCGGGTCGCCCGTGTCGTCGAAGAGGCGGAAACCTATCTCTCGGCCATGAAGGATGCTGCTCTGCGCGCCCGTGACCGCGAGGTCGAACAGCGGGTTGAGGCCTTTCAGGAGGTGGCGCGCGATCTCTTCCGCACGGTTGAGGAAGACCCCCGCGACCTGACCGGCGCGCGGCGCTATCTGACCGTCTATCTGATGGGCGCGCGCGACGCCACGATCAAGTTTGCCGATATCTATACGCGCAGTGGCGACCCCCGGTCGCGCGAGGATTATCTGGCGCTGCTGCGCGACCTTGAGGAAAACTTTGCCGCCCGCACCCGCAAGATGCTGCTGGAGGACCGCACCGATCTGACCGTTGAAATCGACGTGCTGCGGGACCGTTTGCAGCGCGAGGGCGTTCACCTGGACCCCCGCTGACACAGCCATAAGGAACTTCGACATGTCCAAGACGACCCAGACGAAAGCCGCCCAGGAGGCTCAGCTGATCTCCGAAATCACCGCGATCGCACTGCCGGAGCCGACGGCCGAAATCCAGTCGCTGGATCAGGCCGACGCCGCCACCAGTGCAGACATCCAGTCGCGCATGGCGCAGATCGACATGTCCGACAGCAACTCGATCATCAACTTCGGCTCCGGTGCGCAGGCTGAATTGCAACAGATCAGCCAGGCCATGCTGACCGATGTGCGCAACAAGGATGTCGGCCCTGCCGGCGATTCCCTGCGCAATATCGTCACCACGATACGGGGCTTTTCGGTGTCCGAACTGGATGTGCGCCGCAAGCGCAGTTTCTGGGAGCGGCTGCTGGGTCGCGCTGCGCCCTTTGCGAAGTTCACCGCGCGATTTGAGGATGTGCAGGGCCAGATCGACCGCATCACCGACAATCTGCTTGGCCATGAGCATCAGCTGCTGAAGGATATCAAGTCGCTTGATCTGCTCTATGCCAAGACGCTGAGCTTCTATGACGAACTGGCGCTCTATATTGCAGCAGGTGAGGCCAAGCTGGCCGAACTGGACAGCAAGGAAATCCCGGCGCTGGAGGCGGCAGTGGCCGCCGCACCGGAGGCCGATCAGGTGATGCGCGCGCAGGAGCTGCGTGACATGCGCGCGGCCCGCGACGATCTGGAACGTCGGGTGCATGATCTGAAGCTCACGCGCCAGGTGACGATGCAGTCGCTGCCGTCGATCCGGCTGGTGCAGGAGAATGACAAATCGCTGGTGACCAAGATCAATTCGACGCTGGTCAATACCGTGCCGCTCTGGGAGACCCAGCTGGCACAGGCTGTTACCATCCAGCGCTCCGCCGAGGCGGCGGCGGCGGTGCGCGATGCCAATGACCTCACCAATGAGCTGCTGACCTCCAACGCCGCCAATCTGCGCGAAAGCAACAAGATGATCCGACAGGAGATGGAGCGCGGTGTCTTTGATATCGAAGCGGTGAAACAGGCAAATGCGGATCTGATCGGCACCATTCAGGAAAGCCTTCAGATCGCCGATGAGGGCAAGGCCAAGCGCGCCGCCGCCGAGGCGGAGCTGAAGAAGATGGAAGCGGAGCTGCGCGACACGCTGGCCTCGGCAAAGGCGCGGCGCGACGGGGTCGGCGATACCGCCGCCACGGCGGTTCCCGGCACCGCATGACCGCAGCCGCGCCGATATCGCAGCGCGCCCGAAGGCGACGGCTGGTGCCGGTGCTTGTCGGCGCGCTGGCCGGGACTGCGTTCCTGATGGGATGCGATCCCCTCGCTCAGCGCACCTCGCTGGTGCCGCCGACACGCCCGGCCAATCTCGCCCCGCAGCCCAAGCCGCCCTCCGCCGAGAGCCAGCGGCTGGCCCGCTACTATGGCGCCCTCCAGCAAGACCTGTTGACGCGCGGGCTGCTGCGGACCGATGGGGGCGGGCCGGAGACACCCTATGACGCCGATGATCTGCGCCGGAATTTTGAGCAGATCGCCTTTTACGACGAATATGGCAGCAGCAATCTGCGCACCTCCGGCGCGCTTGGGCGCTGGGACGGGCCGGTGCGTCTGCGGGCCGATTTTGGCCCCTCGGTCAGCGCTGAACAGCAGCAGAAGGATCGCGCCACCCTTGATGCCTATGCCGCCCGTCTGGCCCGGATCACCGGCCATCCGATCAGCACCACCACCAGCCGCGCGCGCGCCAATTTCAACGTGATTTTTGCAGGCGCCGACGACAGCGCCTATGTCGCCGGCCGCGTGCGGGAGATCCTGCCGTCGATCAGCGACGCCGACCTAGAGGTTTTTGCCAACCCGCCGCAGAGCTACTATTGTCTGGTGCGCGCCGGGGGGCTGCAGGCGGATCCATCGTCCTATATGCGCGCGGTCGCGCTTATCCGCGCCGAGCACCCGGATCTGGCGCGGCGCAGCTGTATCCACGAGGAAGTTGCCCAGGGCCTTGGCCTGCGCAACGACAGCCCGCAGGCGCGCCCCTCGATCTTCAACGATGATGACGAATTTGCGCTGCTGACCAGCCAGGATGAGAAACTCCTGAAAATCCTGTACGACCCACGCCTGCGCACCGGCATGTCCGCCGATGAGGCGCGGCCCATCGTGCAAGCCATCGCATATGATATCATGGGAGAGCCGCAGTAGCGGCTCCGCATTTGCCGACCCCGATGCCCCGGCATCGCCGAAAGAGGATGAAGACAATGGGTATTTTCGACTTTCTCAAGGGAGAGTTCATCGACGTCATCCACTGGACCGACGACACCAATGACACGCTGGTCTGGCGGTTCGAGCGCGAAGGCCACGCGATCAAATACGGCGCCAAGCTGACGGTGCGCGAAGGTCAGGCGGCGGTTTTTGTGCATGAAGGTCAGCTGGCCGATGTCTTCACCCCCGGTCTCTACATGCTGGAGACCAACAACATGCCGATCATGACCACCCTGCAACATTGGGATCACGGCTTTCAGTCACCGTTCAAATCCGAGATCTACTTTGTCGACACCACCCGGTTCAATGATCTGAAGTGGGGCACCAAGAACCCGATCATGGCGCGCGACCCGGAGTTCGGGCCGGTCCGTCTGCGCGCCTTTGGCACCTATAGCATCCGGGTGGTGGACCCGGCCCGGTTCCTGAGCGAGATCGTCGGCACCGATGGTGAGTTCACCATGGATGAAATCTCCTTCCAGATCCGCAATATCATTGTCCAGCAGGTGAGCCGGGTGCTGGCAGGCTCCGGCATTCCGGTTCTGGATATGGCTGCAAATACCGCCGATCTGGGCAAGCTGGTGGCGGCTGAGATTTCCGCCACGGTGGCCGAATACGGCATCGCGATCCCCGAGCTCTATATCGAGAATATCTCGTTGCCCGCCGCGGTCGAACAGGCGCTGGACAAGCGCACACAGATGGGAATCGTCGGTGATCTTGGCCGTTACACGCAGTTCTCCGCCGCCGAGGCGATGACCGCCGCCGCCCAGGCGCCCAATAGCGGCATGGGGGCCGGAATGGGCATGGGGATGGGCATGGCAATGGCCCAGCAGATGGCGCAGATGGCGCAGCCGGGTGCCGCCGCTCATGCAGCGGGTCAGACCAGCGGTCCCTGGGGCGCGCGGCCCGCACCCGCTGCGCCGCAGGCCGCCGCGCCGGTGGCGCCGCCGCCTCCACCGGTGGAACATGTCTGGCACATCGCCGAGAACGGTCAGACCACCGGCCCCTATTCCAAGGCCCGACTGGGGCGAATGGCACAGGAGGGCGGATTGCGCCGGGACAGCCTGGTCTGGACACCCGGTCAGGACGGCTGGAAGGCGGCAGGCGATGTCATCGAACTGGCGCAGCTGTTCACCATCATGCCACCGCCGCCTCCGCCACCGCCGCCCGCACCGCCGGCTGGCTGACATCACACAATCCCGAGGGCGCTGCGATCACCGGCGCCCTTTCTCAGGACCGACCGCAGCCCTTGTGCCACGAAGGACCTTCTGCAAATGACCCGACGCAGCGCGCTCAAATGGCTCCACTGGCTGAGCCTTGGATTGATCCTCTATTTCTTTCTCGTAGAACCGGAGGAGAACCGCGCCGATCCGGGGCTGGCGCTGGCCACCCACGCGGGCGTTGGCCTGCTCCTTGCCGTGGTCGTGCTGATCTGGACGCTTGTCTATCTGCGCAAAGGGCTGGCCGGGCCCGCCGGTCCCAAGCTGCCGAGCTGGGCCAGACGGTTCCACGGGTTGAACCACCGTGTCTTGCAAATCGGCCTGCCGGTCATGGTCGCAACCGGGGCGCTGGCCGGGGTGCTGGCTCCCTTTGCGATCCGCGCTTTTGGGGTGTTGCCGATCAATCCGGCCGCAGGCAGCCGCACCCTGCATGAGCTGGCTGAAGAGCTGCATGAACTTGCCTTTGATGCGCTGCTCATTGTCATCGTCCTGCATGGGCTGTTCCATCTGTGGCGCCATTTCCTGTTGAAGGACAACGCCCTGCGCATCATGGTGCCGAAACTGCTGCATAGATATCTTTGAGGCTTCCCCACGTGACCCAGCCCCCACCGCCGCCGCCCTCCGGCCTGTCGCCTGCCGAGAGCTCCGCCAGCGCCGAGACGCAGGCACCGCTTGAGGAACATCGGTTCCCCTGCGAGCAATGCGGCGCGGATTATCGCTATGATCCTGAAAACGGCACGCTGACCTGCGATCATTGCGGCCACCGGGAAGCGATCCGATCCGGCCCGTGGCGGGGTGGCAGCCTGCGGGAGCTGGATTTCGAGACGGCGCTCTCCTCGGGGCTGGCCGAGGCCGACATGGAAGAAACCCGCGTGTTGCGCTGTCCGAACTGCGCCGCGCAGGTGGAATTTGACCAAAAGGACCATGCGGGGGAATGTCCGTTCTGCGCCACGCCGATGGTCACAGACACCGGGATCCACCGTCATATCAAGCCCAAGGGCGTGCTGCCCTTCGCCTTTGATGAGCGCAGCGCCCATAAGGCGATGTCGGACTGGCTGGGCCAGCTGTGGTTTGCGCCGAGCGGCCTGCAACAATATGCCCGCAAAGGCCGACGCATGGACGGCATCTATGTCCCCTACTGGACCTTCGACGCCGACACCCGCTCGCAGTATCGCGGCCAGCGCGGCACCGTCTATTATGTCACCGAAACCGTGATGGTCGACGGCAAGCGCCAGTCGCGGCAGGTGCCGAAGATACGCTGGCGGCCGGTCTCGGGGCGGGTGCAGCGGTTCTTTGACGATGTGCTGGTGCTCGCCTCCAAGAGCCTGCCGAAAAAGAACACCGATGCGCTGGAGCCCTGGGACCTGTCGGCGCTGGAGCCTTACCAGCCGCAGTATCTGGCCGGGTTCCGGGCCGAGGCCTATGCGGTGGAACTGGCCGATGGCTACGGCGAGGCGACTGTGCGGATGCGCCGGGTCATCGAACGCGACGTGCGTTTTGACATTGGCGGGGATCGGCAACGGATCGAACATATCGACAGCGATTTTTCCGATATCACCTTCAAACATGTGCTGCTGCCGGTCTGGCTGGCCGCTTATAAATATCGGGGCAAGACTTATCGTTTTGTGGTCAACGGGCAATCCGGTCGGGTACAGGGAGAACGCCCCTATTCGGTATGGAAAATTGCCGCCGCCGTTGCTCTGGCACTGCTGATCGGCGCTGCTGTGGCCTATTTCGGATCACGCTGACATTCCGCGCCGAGACCACGAGCCCCCCGAAGCCGACATAAGGATCCACCATGACCACCCTTCCTGCGCTTGATGCGCTGTTCAGCCGCCGTCACAGCTGTCGCGGCTTTCGCCCCGATCCGGTACCCCGTGCGGTTATCGAGGATATCCTGCGTTGCGCCCAGAAAGTGCCCTCCTGGTGCAATGCCCAGCCCTGGCAGGTGACGCTGTTCAGCGGCGCGGCGACGGATGCGCTGCGGGTGGCCCTGGCGGAGGCGGTCGCAAAGGATCCTGTTGCCCCCGACCTCCCCTTTCCCGAGCGTTACAGTGGCGACTACAAGGCGCGGCGACAGGCCTGCGGCTGGGCGCTTTATGAGGCGGTTGGTGTTGAACGCGGCGATCGCGCCGCCTCTCACCGGCAGATGATGCGCAACTTTACGCTTTTTGACGCCCCCCATTGCGCGATTCTGACCAGCCCCAAGGAGCTTGGCCCCTATGGTGCGCTGGATTGCGGTGGCTTTGTCACCGGGTTCACGCTGGCCGCAACCGCAGCGGGCGTTGCCAGCATCGCGCAGGCCGCTGTTGCCACCTATGCGCCGATGCTGCATCAGCTCTGCGACATACCGGAGGATCGAAATATCCTTTGTGCGCTGTCTTTCGGCTATGCCGATCCCGACCACCCGGCCAACCAGTTCCGCACTGAACGCGCTGAACTGCACGACTTCACCACCTGGCGCGACTGACGCCGCATATCACTGAGTAGGATAATCCATGCGTGCCCTGATCCAGCGAGTGTCCGAGGCGTCTGTCACCGTCGACGGCGATATCATCGGTGAAATCGGTGAAGGCCTGCTGATCCTGATCTGCGCGATGGCGGGGGACAGCGCGGCCGAAGCGGATCAGATGGCGGCCAAGATCAGCAAGCTGCGGATTTTCCGCGATGAGGCGGGCAAGATGAACCGCTCGGTGAAGGACATCGGCGGCGGCGCGCTGGTTGTCAGCCAGTTTACGCTGGCCGCCGATACCCGCCGTGGCAACCGGCCCGGCTTCTCCAATGCCGCCGCGCCGGATCTGGGCCGCGCGCTTTACACCCGGTTTGCCGATCAGCTGGCGGCGCTTGAGGTGCCTGTGGCGCGCGGGTCCTTTGGGGCCGACATGCAGGTTGCGCTGATCAACTCCGGTCCGGTGACCATCTGGATGGACAGCGCGGACTGGTGAACTGCGCTTTTCTGCGGGCGGATTGCGGATAGGTTGCGGATGTCGTTTTCCGTCATGTCCTGACGCGCCCATTGGTGCCAAAGCAAGCATCCAAAATCGCGAAAATACGCCAGATCGACCATCGCGCCCGCAGCTGCGGCCTGTCGCAAAACCGGCACGGATCACCCGTTTTGGCCGAAAATCAGGCGGGGTCCACCATCCATTGGCGAAATACGGGGTGCGGCGGCGATAATAATTGGCATCGCGAGTGCATTGGGTTTTTCCACATATTGTCCCACCAGCCATTCACTTCCTACCAAATACGACATATCAGTTCCAAAAGACGACGGGATCACCGTCTCTTTATGCCTTCGCGATCCCCGCCTGCGCCAGAAAGCACGCTAATAAGGGTTGCGAGGTCGCAGCAAATGCGCAAACCTTGAATGACAATTCAAGAAATGACGTGTTCAGCGTCTAGATACGACAGGGAGTCCGCAATGAAAGACCAGATTGATTTCATGACGCAAAGCGTCACCTCCGGGAAAATGACCCGGCGTGAATTCATGGGCAAAACCGCCGCACTCGGCATAAGCGCCGCAGTAGCAGGCAGCCTGTTTGCCCGCGCCGTCGAGGCCGCAGGCCCGGTCAAAGGGGGCACGCTGAAGCTCGGCTCCATCGGCGGCGGCAGCACCGACTCGCTCGATCCCGCCGTGGCCGCAAGCCAGGTGCCCTACCACAATCTTTATCAGTTCGGTGAAACGCTGGTGAACGTGACGCCCGAAGGCGGCATCGAAAACCGTCTCGCCGAAAGCGTCGAAGCCAGTGCAGACGCCAAGACCTGGACCTTCAAGATCCGCAAGGGCGTTGAATTCCACAACGGCAAGGCGGTGACGGCCGAGGACGTGATGCGCACAATGGAGCGCCACTCCAACGAGGACAGTAAATCGGGTGCGCTCGGCATTATGCGCGGCATCGAAAGCATGAAGGCCGATGGCGACAACTTCGTCGTCTCGCTGACCACGCCCAACGCCGACCTGCCCTATCTGATGGCCGATTATCACCTGATGATCCAGCCTGATGGCGGCTTTGACAACCCGGCAGCGGGCATCGGTTCCGGTGCCTATATGCTGGTCGCCGATGAGCCGGGCGTGCGCCATATGTGGAAGAAGAACCCCAACTACTGGGATGACACCCGCGGCCATGTCGATGAAGTCGAAATCGTGGTAATCAACGACGCCACCGCCCGTATGGCGGCGCTGCAATCGGGTCAGGTACATATCGCCAACCGTGTTGAGCCCAAGGTTGCAGGTCTCCTCGACCGTGCACCGAACCTGACCGTGCGCAACGCAGCCGGTCCGGGCCACTATGTGTTTATCATGCATTGCGACACCGCGCCGTTTGACAACAACGAGCTGCGCCTGGCGCTTAAATATGCCATCAACCGTGAGGAAATGGTCGATAAGGTTCTGCGCGGTTATGGCTCCGTCGGTAACGACATGCCGATCAACTCCGCCTATCCGCTGTTTGATGACAGCATCCCGCAGCGCCCGTTTGATCCGGCCAAAGCGGCAGAGCACTACAAGAAATCCGGCCATGACGGCAGCCCGATCACCCTGCGGGTGTCGGATGTTGCCTTCCCGGGTGCATTGGATGCAGCCCAGCTGTTCCAGCAGTCGGCAAATGCCGCCGGTATCCCGCTGGAACTGAAGCGCGAGCCCGGTGATGGTTATTGGTCCGAAGTCTGGAACGCCCAGCCGTTCTGTGCCTCCTACTGGGGTGGCCGTCCGGTGCAGGATCAGATGTATTCGACCGCTTATCTGTCGACCGCAGACTGGAACGACACCCGCTTCAAGCGCGAAGACTTTGACCAGCTGTTGTTTGCCGCCCGCGGCGAGCTGGACGAAGCCAAGCGCAAGGCGCTCTACAGCCAGATGGGCATGATGGTGCGGGACGAAGGCGGTCTGATCTGCCCGATGTTCAACGACTTCATCGAAGCGACCAGCAGCAAGGTTCAGGGTTGGGTGGTGGATTCCACCGGCGACACCATGGCCGGCAAATGGTCGCATAAGTGCTGGTTGGCCTGATAGAGGTCCATGCCATGCACCCCGTCGTGAAACTTGTGTCCCAGCGCCTCGCGCTGGGACTAATTCTCTTGATCGCCGCATCCGTGCTCATCTTCATGGGCACCTTGATCCTGCCCGGCGATGTGGCGCAGTCCATTCTGGGTCAGTCGGCCACGCCCGAGGCACTTGCCAACCTGCGCGAGGAACTGGGGCTGAATGAACCGGCTGTTCTGCGCTATTTCGACTGGCTGTTCGGCGCCCTGCAAGGTGATCTGGGCACCGCCCTGACCAATGGTCAGGACATTGCAACCAGCATTGGCCGCCGTCTTGGCAACACGCTGTTCCTGGCGTTCTGGGCTGCCGTGATCTCGGTTCCCTTGGCGATCTTCCTGGGCCTTCTGGCGGTACGTTACCGCGACCGCTGGCCTGACAAACTGATCTCGGCCGTGACATTGGCCTCGATCTCGATCCCGGAATTCCTGATTGGCTATCTGCTGATCTATTTCGTTGCGGTGCAGATGGGCTGGTTCAGCTCGGTCGCGATGATCAATGAATCCATGAGCCTGCTGGAAAAACTGAACGCCATTGCCCTGCCCGTCGCGGTGCTGACACTGGTGGTTCTGGCGCATATGATGCGCATGACGCGGGCGGCGATCCTCAACGTGATGCAATCGGCCTATATCGAGACGGCGGAGCTGAAGGGGCTGAGCACCTTCAACGTGATTGCCCGTCACGCCTTTCCCAATGCCATCGCACCGATCGTCAATGTGGTGATGCTGAACCTCGCCTATCTGGTGGTCGGCGTCGTGGTGATCGAGGTGGTGTTTGTCTACCCCGGCATGGGCCAGTATCTGGTCGACCACGTGTCCAAGCGTGACGTCCCGGTGGTGCAGGCCTGCGGTCTGATCTTTGCCGCCGTCTACATCGTGCTGAACATGATTGCCGACATCGTGGCGATCCTGTCGAACCCGCGTCTGAGGCATCCGAAATGAAGAATATCCCTATCTCTGCAATGGTCGGGCTGTTCTTCACGGCCCTCTACTTCCTGATGGCGATCTTTGCACCGCTGCTGGCCCCCTATGGGATGGCTGAAATCGTCGGTGACGTCTGGGAGCCGCGCTCGGCTGAGCATCTCCTTGGCACCGACAATATCGGTCGTGATCTTCTCAGCCGGATGATCTATGGCGGACGCACCACTATCTTCATCGCCACTGCGGCCACCATCCTGTCCTTTGTCACCGGATCGGTGCTGGGCTTCTTTGCCGCCGTTGCCGGTGGCTGGGTGGATCAGGTGATGTCGCGGCTGGTCGATCTGGTGATGTCGATCCCGACGCTGATCTTTGCCCTTGTGGTGCTGTCGGTGATGCCGGTGACCGTGCCGGTTCTGATCGTGGTCATGGGTCTGCTGGACTCCACCCGCGTCTATCGTCTTGCCCGTGCGGTTGCGGTGGATATCGAGGTGATGGACTACGTCGAAGCCGCGCGTCTGCGGGGTGAGAAAACCGCCTGGATCATCTTCCGCGAAATCCTGCCCAACGCGCTGTCACCGCTGGTGGCCGAAATGGGCCTGCGGTTCATCTTCATGGTGCTGTTTGTCTCGACGCTCTCTTTCCTCGGCCTTGGCGTGCAACCGCCAGAAGCCGACTGGGGCGGGATCGTGAAAGAAAACAAGGAAGGCATCGTCTATGGCATTCCGGCGGCACTGCTGCCTGCCATCGCCATCGCCACCCTTGCGATCTCGGTCAACCTTGTCGCGGACTGGGTCCTGAACCGCACAACCTCGCTGAAAGGAGGCCGCGGATGAGCGAACCTCTTATGAAAGTGCGCAATCTCAAGATCGGCGCAACTGTCTACCCGCCGGGGGAAAAGCCCCATGACATCGAAATCGTGCATGGTGTCAGCTTTGATCTGCAACCGGGCAAGGTGCTGGGGCTGATCGGCGAATCCGGCGCCGGAAAATCCACCATCGGTCTGGCCTCCATGGCCTATGGCCGGGGCGGTGTGAAGATCACCGGCGGCGAGGTCTGGGTGAATGGCCGCGATATCCTGCAATCCAAACTGCGCGATATCCGTCGCCTGCGCGGCGGCGAGGTCACCTATGTCTCGCAATCGGCGGCGGCCTCGTTCAACCCGGCCAAGAAGATCATGGAACAGGTGATCGAAGCGGCGGTTGAACAGGGCAAATTCTCCAAGAAAGAGGCCGAAGCCCGCGCCCGCGCGCTTTTTGCCAAGCTGGGTCTGCCCGATCCAGACAATATCGGAGAGCGCTATCCGCATCAGGTCTCCGGCGGTCAGCTGCAACGCTGCATGACGGCGCTGGCGCTCTGCCCGGAGCCGGATCTGGTGGTCTTTGACGAGCCGACAACGGCGCTGGATGTGACGACCCAGATCGAGGTGCTGATGGCGATCAAGGAAGCCATCCGCGACACGGGTGTGGCTGCACTCTATATCACCCACGACCTTGCGGTGGTGGCACAGGTGAGCGACGATATCATGGTGCTGCGCCACGGCAATATGGTGGAATACGGCCCCGTCGATCAGATCATCAACGCCCCGCAGGAGGAGTACACACAGGCGCTGGTCTCGGTGCGCTCCATCACGCATGAGGAAAAGGCCCCGACCTCGGAGCCGGTGCTGAGCGTGCGCAATATCACCGCGCGCTACCAGGGCACCAAATTCGATGTGCTGCATAATGTGAACGTCGACCTGCACCCCGGTCAGACGCTGGCCGTGGTCGGAGAATCCGGCTCTGGTAAATCGACACTGGCAAGGGTGATCACCGGGCTATTGCCACCGCGCGAAGGTGATATCGAGTTTGCCGGGCGCCGGCTGTCCTCCGATCTGGCGGGACGCACCCGCGAGGATCTGCGCGAATTGCAGATGATCTATCAGATGGCGGATGTGGCGATGAACCCGCGCCAGACCGTCGGTACGATCATCGGCCGTCCGCTGGAGTTCTACTTTGGCATGAAGGGCACCGAAAAGCGCAAGCGCATCATCGAACTGCTGGATGAGATCGAGCTGGGCGAAAGCTTCATCGACCGTTACCCGGCGGAGCTGTCGGGCGGACAGAAACAGCGGGTGTGTATTGCACGTGCGCTGGCGGCGAAGCCCAAGATGATCATCTGCGACGAGGTCACCTCGGCGCTGGATCCACTGGTGGCCGATGGCATTCTGAAGCTGTTGCTGGAACTGCAAAAGATCGAGAATGTCGCCTATCTGTTCATCACCCACGATCTCGCCACGGTGCGGGCGATTTCGGATAATATCGCGGTGATGTATCAGGGCCGCGTCCAGCGCTATGGCGGCAAGACCGAAGTGCTGTCGCCCCCCTTTGACGATTACACCGATCTGCTGCTCAGCTCGGTGCCGGAAATGCGGCTCGGGTGGCTGGAAGAGGTCATCGCCAACCGCAAGATGGAAAGTGCGGGCAACTAGCAGCCCAGCACCTGTTATCCCCCCGTCGCAGGCAACTGCGGCGGGACGCACTCAAAGGCGGCCGCAGGAACACTCCTCACGGCCGCCTTTTTAACTCACCTTTACAAGACCTTGGGTTCTGCGATGGACAACAAACTTCTCCTTATCATCTTGGACGGGGTGCCGTGGCGCAACTTCCGTCGGCTGTTTGGCAATCTGGAAGGCTGGGTCGACAGCGGCGAAGCGCGGGTCTGGAAGCACCGTTCGGTGCTGCCCTCGATCTCCGCCAGCTGCTATGCCTCGATCCACACAGGTGTTGCCCCCGCCGAACATGGCTGCACCGGCAATGGCAATGTCTTCCGCTTGGGCCACAAGGATGTGTTCAGCCAGGTTCGCGAGGGCGGCGGCGTAACCGGTGCGGTGGCGCATAGTTTCTGGTCCTCCTTCTTCAACCGCCACCCCTATGACCCCGTGCGCGACGTTGAATATGACGAACCGGACAGCGCCACGATCAATCACGGGCGGTTCCATTCGATGACCGGCTACGGGCTGGACAACCAGATGACCCCGTCGGACGTCGATCTGTTTGGCACGCTGACAAACCTCTGCCTGCGGTTCGGGCTGAACTACGGAATGCTGCACACCTGCACGCTGGACAGCATGGGGCACCGGTTTTTCCACGATTGCCAGCAAATGGACCACGCCTGTTTCGTCATGGATGAGATGCTGGCGCCGTGTATCTTCAAATGGCGCGAAATGGGCTATGAGATCATCGTCACCGCCGATCACGGGCAGGATGATCGCGGCCACCACGGCGGGCGCAGCGCCCTGCAACAGGAAACCGCGCTGTATTATTTCGGCCCGGCCGAAGGCCCGGCGGAAGATGTGGTGATCGACCAGCGCCAGCTGGCGCCTACCATCCTCAGCCGCCTTGGTGCGCCCATCGCCGACACGATGAAGGCAAAATCTTTCCTCGGCTGAGGATCCATGGCAGGCTTATCGGACCGTCGCCGCGATCAACAGGAGCCTGCCATGCCCATCCGCTATCTTACACTACTGTTAACGCTGCTGCCCTTGCCCGCGTTTGCACAGGACGGCTGCGATGATCTGTGGTTCACGCGAAATCTGATCATGGACCGTGCCGGCTATTGTTTTGGAACGGTGCTGGGCCAAAGCGTTTTCGACAATAGCGATTGCCTCGGAAAATCCGTCGCGCTTGACCCGCAGAGCAACCGGCAGGTGCAGGACATCCGCGCGCTGGAGAAGTATCACGGCTGCAAGGTCAACACCGGGCGCAGGCAGTTGACGCTGAACGATACGCATCTGCGGCGGTTGCTGGTGGATCTGCCGATCCGCGATGAATTTGAAGGCGCCTGTCTGGGTTGGCTTGGCGCTCCGGTCCCGCTCCATTCCGGCCATAGTGCGGGCACCGCCCGTATCGGCACGATCCAACCCGGCGACACCATCGGCTATGCGCATCTTCCAGTGGGCAACTGGTCCTATGTCACCACCCACAGCAGCGACTGGCGGGTCAAGAGCGGCGGCTGGTACAACCGCGCAGCCGCCCCTGAAAACTGCCGCGATTTCGCAGGCTGATCATGTGCCAGGGGCCGGGCGACGACAGCGCTCACTCATAGGGCCAGAGCCCCTGCCCCAGCGCCTCCACGGCGACGGAGATCCGTTCGAAACTGTCACGGGCGCGGCCGACGCTGTGGCGGGCGCGCAGATAGCCATGGACCAGCCCCTGTTCGTTGATCCAATGCGCTTTGCCACCGGCGGCCATGATCTTGTCGCGGTAATGGCGGGAATCATCACGCACCGGATCACAGTCGGCAGTGATCAGCACCGTTGCGGGCAGGTTGGAAAAATCGGTATCGGCCAGCGGTTCGAGGGTCGGATCGCCCGTCGCCTGCGTGCCTTCCGGGCGGCGAATTGACCCGTAGTAGAGGATATCATCCCGTGTCAGCATCGGCGCCTGCGCGTGTTCCAGATAAGAGCCCTGATTGATATCGCCACCAAAGGCGCCGTAGATCAGCACCTGCCCCACCAGCCCGTCAATACGTCCGCGCGCATGATGCGCCACGGCTGCACAGAGATTGGCACCGGCGCTGTCACCAGCCAGAACCAGATCCCCCTCAAAACTGTCGCGGATCCACTGCAAGACCGCCCAGGCGTCCTCAAAGGCCGCAGGGTGGCGATGTTCGGGGGCCAGACGGTAATCCACCGCCACAACGCGATAGCCGCTCTG
Organism: Phaeobacter sp. JH204B; assembly: GCF_048055755.1. Taxonomy (NCBI): domain Bacteria; kingdom Pseudomonadati; phylum Pseudomonadota; class Alphaproteobacteria; order Rhodobacterales; family Roseobacteraceae; genus Phaeobacter; species Phaeobacter sp. JH204B. The sequence goes on along the minus strand of NZ_JAYMXF010000026.1, from coordinate 244,998 downwards.
GGCGCAAAGCTCGGCGCAGACGTCATCGTGGCTGTCCAATCCACCAACGACAAAGCCGCCGCCATGGCAGTACATCACCGTGCAGCCCGGCTCTCCGGCGGTATAGATCCGCACCGGGACCGCCCCCACCAGCCGATCCTCGCAGCGGACCACATCCGGGCGCGCGACACGGAATTCAGCGGCCATGTCATCATAGACCTTGCGCTGTTCCGTGATCGACAGATCCACCGCATCATCCGGGTAACATTCGCCGGTTTTGCGGATAAAGGCCCAGGTTTCTTCGTCGATCAGCCGCTCGTAGTTCATCTCACCCGTTCCCTATCTTCATAGTCCGCCGAATGAGATTAGCAGCGCCGAAATCAAAAACCATGCTTTACAAATGAAAAAAGCGCCCGCGTGGGGCGCTTTCTGATGCTGGGGTGGCGCAGTGCCATCCGCCGCTCTGGGATCAGCCCTTTGGCATCGGTTCCCAGGGGCGGGTAAAGACACCAAGCACATCCGAAATATCGGAGGCCGAAGCGCCATTGGCCTCAACCTGGGCGACCAGACCGCGGCTTTTGTCGTCGACCACATGTTCGACGCGCGCAGGCAGGCCGGCCTTCAGCAGGGCCTCATTGTAGATCCGGGTGATGGCATTCTTGCGCAGATCAGGTTTGAACACCTTGCCCACGGCCGTCTTCGGCAGCTCATCCATCACCGTGACATGTTTCGGGATTGCCGCGCGTTCATGCACGTGGATCTTGCAATAGGCCAAAAGATCCTCCGGCGTCACGCTTGCGCCATCCACCAGCTCGACAAAGGCACATGGCACCTCGCCGGCATGGGCATCCGGCTGGCCGATTGCACCCGCAAAGGCGACGGCCTCATGCCCCAGCAGCGCCTCTTCGATTTCGGCCGGATCAATATTGTGGCCGCCGCGGATGATCAGATCCTTCGCCCGGCCCGTGATCCAGAGATAGCCATCCGCATCCAGACGGCCCAGATCGCCGGTACGCAGATAGGTGTCCTTGTAGAACAGACCTTCGTTCTTCTCGACCTCGGTATAGGTATGACCGGCATAGACGCCGGGGCTCGAGATACAGATCTCACCGATCTCATCCACACCCAGCTCGACCATATCGCCATTGGTTGCCTTCACGATCTTGACGTCAGTGTAGGGCAGCGGAATGCCGATCGAGCCGATCTTCTTTTCGCCCTGAACCGGGTTGCAGGAGACCAGGCAGGTCGCCTCGGTCAGGCCGTAACCTTCGACAATGCTGACGCCCGTTGCGCTTTCGAACCGTTTGAACAGTTCGACCGGCAGTGGCGCCGAGCCGGAGAAGGCCGTCTTCACGGTCGAGACATCGGCATCGACGGGCCGCTGCATCTTGGCCGAAATTGCAGTGGGCACGGTGATGATAAAGGAAATCTTCCAGCGTTCGATCAGCTTCCAGAAATTGTCAAAGACACCCTCGCCGCGATAGCCCTGCGGTGTCGGGAACACCACATGCGCCCCCGAGGCCACCGCCGCCATCAGGATCACATGGCAGGCAAAGACATGGAACAGCGGCAGCGGGCACATGATATTGTCATCTGCGGTAAACAGCAGCTTACTGCCCAGCCAGCCGTTGTAGTTCATGCCGGAATAGGTGTGCTGCGCCACTTTGGGCATCCCGGTGGTGCCGCCGGTGTGGAAATAGCAGGCCACCCGGTCGCTGTCGGAATCCGCGAACGTCAGCTCGGTCGGATGCTTGCGCAGCTCTTTGTTGAAATTCTTGTAATCCGCATGGGCCAGCTTGTCCTTGCCCTCAAGCTTGGGGCGGATCATCGGTACAATCCAGGATTTTGGCGGCGTCAGATAGCGGTTGAGGTCGATTTCCAGAACCGTGTTCACCTTGGGCGCATGGCGCACCGCCTCCGCTACCTTCTGGGCGACGTCGGTCTTGGGGAAAGGCTTCAGGGTCACCACCACCTTTGCCCCGGTTTCGCGCAGGATCGAGGCGATCTGCTCCGGCTCAAGCAGAGGGTTGATCGGATTAGCGATGCCTGCCACAGCGCCACCGAGCAGGGTCACGACGGTTTCATTGCAGTTCGGCAGGATATAGGCGACCACATCCTTTTCACCGATCCCCATGGACCGGAACATATTCGCCGCCTGGGTCACCTTGTCCTTCAGCTGGCGCCAGGTCAGGGTCTCGGCCTTATCCTTGGGACCAGAGAATATCTGGTAGCTCACCGCGTTGTTGTCGGGAAATTTCCCGGCCGTACGGGACAGCAACCCATAAAGCGTCGTCGGCATATTCCGCTGCCCAAAAGGCATCTCGTTCGTTAGTGCCAAGCAGTCCGCAGCCGTGGCAAATCCCATTGGTTTCCTCCCCTAGTCCCCTTGTGCCGGGGAATTTCAGTTAACACAAAATGATTTGAAACGACCCGCCGCGCAAGCGCGCCGACAGGGTCACGTCAAGGAAGCCTGCGCTTTGACGCAGCGACATTTGAAGTTTTTCGACCTTGAAGCCGAAATTCGGCTCATTTGAGACCGGGTCTGCCTATTCCGCAGCCAGCCCATCGGTGAACTGAAGGCGTGCAAGACGCGCGTAAAGCCCGCCTTCGGCAACCAGCTGATCGTGGCTACCGGTGGCCACGATACGGCCCTCTTCCATCACCACGATGCGATCTGCCTTTTTCACGGTTGCCAGTCGATGCGCCACGATCAAGGTGGTGCGGCCCTGGCTCAGCTCATCGACAGCGGCCTGCACCAGTCGTTCGCTTTCGGCATCCAGTGCGGATGTGGCCTCATCCAGCAACAGCACCGGCGCGTCGCGCAGAATCGCGCGGGCGATGGCGATCCGTTGTTTCTGACCGCCCGACAGCATCACGCCACGTTCCCCGACCTGGCTGTCATAGCCCTCTGGTAGCCGAGTGATAAAGTCATGGGCGGCGGCCGCACGGGCGGCGGCCTCGACCTCGGCGTCGCTGGCCTCGGGACGACCAAAGCGGATATTGTCCCGCGCCGAGGCGGCAAAGATCACCGGGTCCTGAGGCACCAGCGCGATATGTCTGCGGAAAGCATCCCGTTGCAGGTCCCGCAACGAGACACCATCCAGACAGACCGCACCATCAGTGGGATCGTAGAACCGCTGGATCATCTGGATGATGGTTGTCTTGCCCGCACCGGAGGGGCCGACAAAGGCAACCGTCTCGCCCGGCTTCACCGTCAGGGAGACGTCGCTCAGGGCCGGAATCAGCGGACGGGCGGGATAGCGGAAGGACACATTGTCAAATCGGATTTCGCCCCGCACCGGTTCGGCCAGCGCCTGCGGACGCGACGGTTCCTGCACCTCATCCACCGCCGTCAGCAGCTCCACCAGACGTTCGGTTGCGCCAGCGGCCCGTTGCAATTCGCTCCAGATCTCTGACAGCGCCGCCACCGAGCCTGCAACCAGCACCGCATAGATCACGAACTGGACCAGGGTGCCTTCGGACATGACCCCGGCGCGCACATCGTTTGCGCCCATCCACAGGACGCCAACCACGCCGGAGAACACCAGAAATATCACGATCACGGTCAGGAAGGCACGGGTCTGGATCCGCCGCATTGAAACGTCAAATGCGGTTTCGGTCATCCGGCTGAATTCGCCCCGGCTGGCGCTCTCATGCGTATAGGCCTGAACCGTCTGTACCGCGCCCAGCGCCTCACCCGCGTTGCCGGAAGAGGCCGCGATCCAATCCTGATTCTCGCGGCTGATCTTGCGCAGCCGCCGCCCCAGCACCAGAATCGGCACGATCACCGCAGGCACGATCAGCAGAACAAGGCTGGTCAGCTTGGCCGAGGTCAGCAACATCAGCACCAGACCGCCGCCAAAGATCAGCATATTGCGCAGGGCAATCGACACCGACGAGCCCAGCACCGACTGGATCAGCGTTGTATCCGTAGTGATCCGGCTCAGCACCTCTCCGGTCATGATCTGCTCGAAAAACGCCGGGCTCATGCCGATGACGCGGTCAAACACCGCCTTGCGGATATCTGCAACCACCCGCTCTCCCAGCCGCGTGACCAGAGCATAGCGCAGGCCCGTGCCCACGGCCAGCAGCGCCGCAATCACCAGAGCAGCGGCGAAATACTGGTTCAGCAGCTCAGCATCGGAAACCCGGAAGTTATCGACCACCCGGCGAACCGCCAGCGGCAGCGTCAGCGACAGGCCCGCGGTGAGCACGAGTGCTAGCGTCGCGGTGGCCATCAACAGGCGGTAGGGGCGCATAAACGGCCAGAGGGCAGACAGGACACCAATCTTGCGCGATTTCTCGCGCTCTACATCCGCAGTCGGGACCGCTTGATTGCCCGCCATGTCAGCTCCTTCGACGTTCCGTGTGGCAGGCTCTGTCGCCTGCGCATCGCCAAGGTTCATGACCCCGCAAACCCCTGAGGTCAAGCGCACAGAGGCCGTCAAAGCCTGTCATACCGCCGCATGAATGGTTCGGGACCGCCATGAACACCCCAGAGAGATCTTCTGCGCAGCTACCGGTCTGATCTATGTCGGAAATCCTGGAGCGGGTAGCGGGAATCGAACCCGCACCTTAAGCTTGGAAGGCTCTTATGATACCATTTCACCATACCCGCTCAGGGAATTTGGTCTATAAATCGGTGCTTTCGGAGCGTCAAGCGGCTGTGGCGTGAAATCGTGAAATTTCATCTGGAAGAGCCGGATTAACCGGCATCTCTCCCCTGACCACCTGTCCACTCAATTGCCGAGCACCCGGCCGATCCAACCCTTGCGCGGCGCCTCGTCCTGGCTGGCGTCGGGTGTCCCGGCCTCCTCCGCTGAGGCATCTGTTTCGACCGAACTATCCCCTTCGACGGCGGTCTGGAACCGCTCGAAGAACTGGTCGGCCATCTTTTTGGCAAACCCGTCGATGATCCGGCTTCCAAGCTGGGCGAGTTTGCCGCCGACCTTGGCCTCGACCTCATAAGTCAGCAGGGTATGCCCGTCCTCACCATCGCTCAGCGTCACATGGGCGTCGCCCTTGGCGAACCCAGCCGCGCCGCCCTTGCCCTCCCCCCGCAGGGTCAGACTATTGGGCGCATCGAGATCGGACAGGGTCACAGTGCCGCGGAATGTCGCCTTAACCGGGCCGACCTTTTGTACCACAACCGCCGTGAAACCCTCCTCGGCCGATCCCTCCATTTCCTGGCAGCCGGGCACCGCATCCTTCAGCGTTTCGGCATCCAGAAGCCCCTGCCAGACCTCGGCGCGCGGGGCAGCGATGCTGCGGGTATCGGCAAGTTTCATAAGCCTATTCCTTTTGCTGGCGATACATCGTGTTGCGGGCACTGGGACGCCCCTGCTGGCGCCTGCATAACGCAATCCGGCTGCGCGCCGATATGCGACATTGGTTGCAGATCAGACGGCGACGGTGCGCGCAGCAAGGATAGCACAGGCCTACGCTCCCGCCAGACGCGAAATCACGGCAGTTGCATCTTCGCGAGCCGTCTTAGACTTTTCGCCTATTGGTCGCGGCTTGCAGGTGCTGCTAGCATGAGCGGCATGGCGGGCGCGTGGCTTTGGCGCGCGATGTGACCCGCGATTGCCCGGCGCAGACCATGGACCATTGGCATAGGCTTGAGGAGTGTGATGACCCATTCGCCCGCCCCAGATCATCCCCAGCGACCTCGCACCCCGGATGCGCAGGACCCGGCAGGCTTTGTGACCGCGCTGATCGTCGAGGATCACCCGCTGTTCTGCGACGCCCTGGCGATGACGCTGCGCGCCACGGTTGGGATCACCAGCATCGCAACCGCCGCGACAGTGGAACAGGCCATTTCCGAGGTTTCGGACACTCCTGCTCCCGATGCGGTGGTGCTGGATCTCAACCTGCCCGATGCTCAGGGCCTCGACGGGCTGATACGGCTGCACAATGCGACGACCGCGCCGATCCTTGTCGTATCGTCGATGGCGGACAACCGGGTCATCAGCGCAGCCATCCACGCCGGTGCCGCCGGCTTTGTGCCCAAGCACAGCCAGCGCGAGATCTATATCGACGCCTTTGACGCCATCGGCAGGGGCACGCCTTTCGTCCCGCCCGGCTATGTGCTGCTGCCGCGGGACAGTGAAACGCAGGATGCGACCGGGCGTCTGGCGACGCTGACCAATCAGCAGGCGCGGATCCTGCAACTGATCTGCGCGGGCAAACTGAACAAGCAGATCGCCTATGACCTGTCGATCGCCGAAACCACGGTAAAGGCGCATGTCACCGCGATCATGCGCAAACTCGGGGTCCAAAGCCGGACCCAAGCGGTTCTGATTGCAAAGGAAACAAGCTTTGCAAACGTCTTGCAAGATCTGGGCTGAGCTGCCTACCATCCGACATGACGCGCCCCGCCCCCTTCCCTGACACGGCTGATCCCCGCGCAACGGCGCAGGCTTCAGACCGGGTCTCTCTGCCCGCCATGGCGGGGGCGCTGCACAATGCGGATCGCATCACCCGCACGGGACGGGCAGCGGCAGACTGCCCTGATGCGCTGGCGACATTGGCCGGAACGCTGGCGCCGCTGGACGAGCTGGAGCTGGTCATCCTCTTTGTCTCGCCGCAGGCCGATATCCATGCGCTCAGCGCGGCTGCGGCGCGGCAGCTCGCACCGGCCACTGTTGTTGGGTGCACCACCGCAGGCGAGATCGGCGAAGCGGGCTATACCGACGGGGAGATCATCGCAATCGGCCTGCCGCGCAGCCATTTCTGCGGACGTGTGCTGAGCATCGAAGATCTGAACACATATGATGCCCAGTGCCAGATCGACCAGATCATCCGCAACCGCAACGACATGGCGCGAGAGACGCCGCAATGGACCTCCGAATTCGCCTTTCTGCTGATCGACGGGCTGTCGATCAAGGAGGACGCGCTGACCGCCGATCTCGCACCCGGTCTGGGCCCCGTGCCACTATTTGGCGGCTCCGCAGGCGATGGTACCGATTTTGGCGCGACCTATGTGCTCTGTGACGGCATCGCGCGCCAGAATGCGGCGGTGTTGCTACAGATCCGCAGCAATTGCCCGGTCAAGGTCTTCAACACCGACCATCTGGTGCCCACGGCCCAGCGCATGGTGGTCACCGGTGCCGATCCCGCCCGTCGGCTGGTCTATGAAATCAACGCCGAGCCGGCCGCGCGAGAATATGCACGGCTCCTGGGCAAGGATCCTGAACAGCTGACCACTTTCACCTTTGCGGCCCATCCCGTCGTCGTGCGCCTGGGTGGCCAGCACCATGTCCGCGCGATTCAGCAGGTCGCTGAGACGGGCGATCTGGTGTTCTTTTCCGCCATCGACGAAGGCGTCGTGCTGACCCTGGCCGAACCCCTGGACATGGTCGATCACCTCGACCGCGCCCTGACCGCTCTTGGCGAGACACAGACCCCGGATGTGATCCTTGCCTGCGATTGCCTCCTGCGACGGATGGAAGCCCAGCAAAAACAGCTCACGCCGCAGATCTCATCGCTTCTTGCCAAACATCGCGCTGTCGGCTTCTGCACCTATGGTGAACAGGTGAATTCCATCCATGTGAACCAGACGCTGACAGGGGTTGCCATCTATCCGCCCCTGGCCTGCGACCCACCGGCACGATCATGACGCAAGGCCTGATTGATCCGCGCGACTCGCTGGAGCGGCAGAACGAAAAACTGCTGAAAATCACCGCAACGCTGATGCGCCGGGTGGAACAGAACACCGATGCCTCCGGTCTCGCCTATGCGCAGTTCGAACGCGCCGTTTTGCTGGAAGAGGAAATCCGCAGCCGCACCCGCGATCTGGAGCGAACGCTGGACCTTCTGAACCTGTCCAATGCCAAACTTGCCGAGGCCAACCGCGAGACCGAGGCGGCGCGCGCCAATCTCGCCGATGCCATCGAAACCGTGCAGGAGGGGTTTGCCCTCTTTAATCCGCAGGATGTACTGGTGATGTGCAACAGCCGATTTGGGATGCACATGCCCGACATCCACGCGCGGCTGCGGCCGGGGCTGGCGTTTGAGGCCTATGTCAATCTGGTCAGCGGCAGCTCGGCCCTGTCGCTGCCCGCCGGGACCACAGCCGCCGAATGGGCCGCGCGCAGGCTGGCCCGGCATCAGGACCGCAGCGTCATGTTCAACGTTCGCATGACCGGGAACCGCTGGCTTCAGGTCAGCGAACACCGCACCTCCGACAGTGGCACCGTCATCCTGCAAACCGATGTCACCGACATCATGCGCCTTCAGCACCAGGAACGTGAACGCATCCTCGACGATCAGGCCCGGCTCATCCGCGCCACTTTGGAACACCTGAACCAGGGGGTCTGCATCTTCGATCAGCAGGCGCGTCTGGTTGGCTGGAACCGGCTCATGGGAGAGCTGCTGTCCATTCCGATCAGCCGGTTTCGCATCGGCAGCCGCTTCGAGCGGATCTTCGAACATCTGCGGGCGGAGTTCACATTTGAACAGGCCGATATGGCCGATCAGGTCACCCTCTGGACCCGGCCAAAAGCAGATCCTGCACCGGATATCCCTTCTGAACGGATGCGATCCGGCCCAGCGATACGGGCGCCGCTTTCCTTCGACGTGCAGCAGGGCATGACGCGGGTCCTGACGGTTTTTATGCAGGAAATGCCCGACGGCGGTTTCGTGATCAGCTTCACCGATGTCACCGCCGAACGGACCGCCGCGCGCGCGATGAGCGAGGCCCGTGACACGCTTGAACAGCGTGTGCTTGACCGAACTCTGGAGTTGGAAGACGCGCTTCAGGCCGCCGAACGCGCCAATGCCTCAAAGTCGCGCTTTGTGGCCGCCGCCTCCCATGACCTGCTGCAACCGCTCTCGGCGGCAAAGCTCTTTGTCGCAGCGCTGCAGAGCGAATTGCCGACAGGCGGTCCCCGCGAAACCCTGAACAAGGCGGCAAATGCGCTGGACAGTGTAGAGACACTGGTCTCAGCGCTCCTTGATATTTCGCGACTGGATTCCGGCCGCGCCACACGGCATGTGACGTCCGTCGATCTCGACGACCTGCTGCTGCAACTGCATGACGAATTGCGCCCGATGGCAGATGCCAAGGGCCTCTCGTTCCGCCTCAGGCTCAGCCAGACGCGGGTGCTGAGCGATGTGACCTACCTGCGGCGCATCCTGCAGAACCTGATATCAAATGCGCTTCGCTATACCAGCCGGGGGGGTGTGCTTGTCGGCATCCGCCCCCGCCGGGACTCGGTCCGGGTTGAGATCTGGGACACCGGGACCGGCATTCCCGACGAGGATCGCACGCTGATCTTTGCAGAATTCCAGCGGCTGAACGCCACGGTGAGCGCCGCTGACGGCATGGGCCTTGGCCTTGCGATTGTGGAACGCGCCTGCGGGTTGCTGGGCCATCCCCTGACGCTCAGATCCCATGTGGGGCGCGGAACGGTCTTTGCCGTTGATCTGCCCCGTGACACCGCACGGCTGCACCAGTCACATCAGTCGGAGCTGTCCGGCGCTCGCATGGCCGAGGTCGCCCCTTCCGGGACAGCCTCCCCGGATCCGGCAGCTGTGCCCTTGGGGCAGCTGATCGCGCTGCTGATCGTCACCGATCCCGATCTGCGCCACGCATTGACCCTGACGATGGAGCAATGGGGGATCGATGTCTTGCCCTGTGCCAGTGAAGAGGATGCCCGCGCCTTGCTGACGGAAATCGACGTCACACCGGATGTTCTGGTGATTGACCTGCAACTGGGGGCGGACCAGAACGGCGCCGAGGTGATCGCCCGCCTCAACCGCGACCTTGGCGCGCTGCCCGCCTGCCTGATCTCCGCCGACCGCCGCCCGCAGGTCGCCCGGCTTGCCCAAAACACAGGTGCCAGACTGTTTACAAAACCCATTCAACCGGAGCAGCTGCGCAGTTTCCTCGACGATCTGCGACAGCCGCCTCAATGACGCCCATGGCTTGCCCTCAGCGCCAGCGGTGGCGAGGCCATGGCGGCCCGCAGAAGATTGATCCAGCGCCCCCGCCCTGCCGTAATGCCATCGAAACACCCGCAGGCGACCCGCAAGGTCGATGCACTGCCAGCCCCCTCCTACAGCCGAAAGGCTCCTCCAGATGACCGATCCCGCCCCCCTGCCCCCACATCGCCCGACCGCCGTGATTACCGCGCATGGCCAGCCTTCCGATCCGGCGCCCCAGGAACGCGCGCTGGCCGATCTGGCCGATGCCGTCGCTGCGCTGTTGCCCGACTGGGATATCCGCTCGGCCACGTTGTCCACAGCTGATCGACTGGAACAGGTGACACCAAAGGGCGCGCTGATCTATCCGTTCTTCATGGCCAACGGCTGGTTCACCGGCTCGGTGCTGCCCAAGCGGCTCCAGGGGCATGATGTTCACCTGTTACCCCCCTTCGGTCTGGACCCGGCCCTGCCGGAACTGGCCTGCAAGGCGCTGGCCACAGCCTGCGAGGCACGCGGATGGTCGCTGCCCCGGACCCGCATCCTTCTGGCCGCTCATGGGTCGGCCCGGGGCCCCAAGGCCGCCGAAGCCGCCGAGGCCTTTGCAGCCGCCATGCGCCACCACCTGCCGGGCACGGATCTGCTCACAGGCTATGTCGAGGAAGATCCGCGTATCGCGGACGCCGCCCGCGATCTTGCAGCGGCCAAACCTAAACACCCGACCCTCTGCCTGCCGTTCTTTGCACAATCCGGCGAACACGTCCGCGACGACATCCCCGAGGCGCTGGCCGATGCCAGTTATCCCGGCGACATATTGCCCGTGCTCGGGGCGCTGCCCGGCGTCCCCCAGCTGATCGCCGACGCCCTAAGGCAGGCTCTCCTCGGGCCAAACCCGGCAGCAGACAAAGCCGGTCGGATCTGACCAACCCCCCCCGCAGCCCGGCGTAACCGTCCCCCCGTTGTGACACCCCGTAGGGCTACGGACAGCCCCCAAGGCAGCCTGCCCCGCTGGCGCCCCCGGCAGATCGACACTCAAGGCGGCACTCCAGCCCATTGCGGCCGCAGAATTTTTCAAAATTTCCCACCGGTTCTGCGCACGCCCCCTTGCACCGTCCCCCGGCATGTGATTAATCACGCCTCACACCACCGGTAAGGCGAGTTGGCGGAGTGGTGACGCAGCGGATTGCAAATCCGTGTACACCGGTTCGATTCCGGTACTCGCCTCCAATAAAATCAATGACTTGCGTCATCCCACCTCTCCTTCACTGCCATTTTTGAAACAACCGTTGAAACTTTCACGTTTCGCTCTTGCTTCGTTCCATTTGATTTCTTGCCTCTTGAGCGCGCTTCGCGAGCTCTCTTTGCCGGATCGGCCCACCGTACTTTTTGAGCATTTCAACGCCTGAATGGCCGGTGACGGCTTTGACCATCTCGTCATCACATCCGGCCAGATACAGCTCGATCGTCGCATTTTTCCTGAGCCCATGGGTTTTGTAGTAGCTCGCTTTCTCGTGCTTCATCTTCTTTTTGATGGTGCGCATTTCCTCCGCAACGATCCGGTAGCTCACTGGTCGCCCCTTCGCGTCCGCAACAAGGGTGCCATCCGTTCTTGCGAGTCCGTCGAGATGGGCTCTTAGGCGGTCGGTAAGCGGGATCCACAGCGGCTTGTCGGTTTTGCCTTGCGTGAAATCGAAACCTTCGTCTGAAAAGTGCTCCCACTTCATCTTCACGACATCACCAATGCGCTGGCCTGTACCAACGCAAAGCTCGTAAACTAGCCGCGCCCTCTTTGAAGCCAGCGTTTCGAACTCGGCGCGCACATCATCTGGCCACGGCTCCCAGCCGTCGCTCTGCTGCTTGAAAAGCGGGATACCCTTTGCCGGATTGCCGTGCTCTTTCTTGATGAAGCCGATCAACCGGGCGTGATTCATCAAGACGACCATGACCTGAACGAGATAGTTGGCTTGCCGCCAATGATCCGCATTGGCGCGGTGCAGTTCGTAGATGTGATGGGTTTCGATCCTCGCGGGGTCTTTGTCGGCCCAGATCTCGCGAATGTGGCTGATATACCGCCGATAGTCGGATCTCGTCCGAGGCTTCAGCTTCTTATAGGCGTCGCTCTCGTAGTAGCTAAGGATCAGCGCCTCAAAATTGCGTTTCACCGGCGCTGGCGCCGGTTTTCCTTTCAGCAGGCGATTGTAGTGATCCCAGAATTCCGGCGTGCCCGCTTCCTCGTGCATCATGACCGAGATACCGCGTGAACGCCGGATGAACCGGAGATACCCCCGGTCATTGTAGACGTATTTGGGCAAGCTCTTGCGAGTCATTCGCCCATTCTCAGGTCACTGTTGAGAAAGTCGTCTGCCGCCTCTGGCGCGACCATGTTGGCATCGACGATGACACTGCCATCAGGCTTGATTTCAAATTTTGCCCGCTGCCAACCTGCCTCCCGCGCCTCGCGGATGAAGGCGGAGGCTGCCTGCCTCGCCTTTGTCTGCACACTTGCTTTGGTCATCTGATCGACACCTTTCCCACTCGTTAACAACGCGCACTATCACCCTGATCCATATTAGTATTTCCGGATGGCCTGAGCATGGATCGCCTGTCCTTTGCAGCGCGAATGGCGCGGATCACTTCTGAATTTTGGGAGTTCCCATTCCGATCTGACTCCGCCTTGATCCACTCTTTAAGCTCTTGCGGAAGCCGAAGCTGCATTGGTTTACGACTGTTCATGAAACGCCTCCAGGTTGAAATCACGCCCTGTTAGTGGCACTTAGCCACTATTGCGTCAATTGCTTTTTATGGCACAGTGCCACTATGCCAGAACAAAGCTCTCAAAATCAGGATAAATTCATCGTGCGTCTGCCAGACGGCCTGCGCGATCGAATACGCCTCGCGGCCGAGGCCAACCACCGCAGCATGAATGCTGAGGTCGTTGCCCTCCTCGAAGAAAACTATCCGGCTCCTGTGCCGGAAAAACTGGATGACCCCGCAGCGAGGTTGCTCTTCTGGCTCGCCAAACGCATCCGTCGAAGAAACCCAAAGCCAGGGACGCCTAGGGACAAACAAGCCGCCTTGTATGAGCGAATTGCGGGCGACATTGCGGAACGCATGAAGGACATCGGCGAATAGCCCTAGTAGGCCACCCACTCATATCCGTGGTTGCCCTCGTGATCTTCCCACTCGACACCGACCCCGCGCCGCCAATTTGATGACCAACAGCGTCGCGTCGGCAGAACCCATTGTGGGGCGGCGGCTGGTGTCGTGCGTTGCCAGCCGAATTCGCCCTGCGTGCCGTAGGTCCCGAGACGCATGTTGTAACTCTCAGAACAATCATCGTCGCGGCCACGTTCGCGATGGCTGTAGTGCCGCACGTCCCAAACGCGGATCGAGCGGACGAAATCGAATTCCAAGCCACTGATGTCGATATCGGCACCACCTTCGACCACCTGTGCCAGAATGAATTGGCCAAGCGTCTGACCTAATTCGTCGCTGGCCTCCCAGACCCTTGGGGCCGTACTTTGCAGAGGCGCACGCTCAGAAACACCCATCGGGCAACGCCAGATTTGCAATGGCGGCTCGATCGGCCAGGGCGTGATCCGGCGGATAAACACGGCACGGGCATGGGCACATTCTGCTGAAGCAGGCCACCCACCTGCCAGGCAAAGCAGAATGGCGCAGTCAACCTGATAGGCCTTAGCCGCCTGCGGGGCCACAGTTGAAAGCAAAGCCACGACAGCTCCGGCGCTCCAATTTCTGATAAGTCTGCACCACATATCATTAATTACCTTATGACTACATTACTGCATTATTGATACACTACATCCAACCCCGACCTTCACACCATATGCGGGCATAGTGTTTATGATGTTCGCGCGCGCTTTGTGGAATATATTCCGTAGAGCGGTTCTTGTGATCTGGCCGAATAGAGGCCATGAAATTACGGGAACGAGTAGGGTTAAATGTCCGGAATCTAAGAAGTTCCAAAGGATTGAGCCAAGAACAACTAGCTTTGGCCGCGAACATCGATCGCAGCTATATCAGCGAGATTGAACTCGCCAAAAATTCAGCATCAATCGATGTTCTGGAGCGGATCGCGGATGCTCTCGAGGTCGATCCCAAGGAATTGTTTAACGAGAGGGGCTAGTTTTGCCCAAACTTGAGAGTGTTCGCACAACGGCCGAAGCCATCGGCCGTATTTCATGCATCAAGACAGGTGAAGAAATCGGTCTGCTGTATGAGTGGGACAACGGCGAGACGCAGGCAGCGTTGTACAATAGCAGCTGCCCTAAGACACCACTCTGCTCGGACCATTCTCCTGAACCAGACCTTGGTGCAAAACGCAGCTAACGGCCGGAGTGAGCCCAAACCTACCGGATGCCGCGTTACGCCTGAATGTCCGCATTTCGCGTGGTGTTGCTACTCTATCCTAACCTCATGTGCTTCCCACAGCTGCGGCGGTTCCAGCTTTTTTGACAGGTGCGCAATGACCGCATCGGGCACGGCATCTGTTCGATCCCGGTTCTGACGGCGCAGTTGGTCTGGGCCCGGTTCGAGATAGACGATCTCGATCCGGGCACCATAGTCACGCAAAAGCCGCAGAACACGGGACCGGTTTTGACGCGTCACATTGGTTGCGTTCCACACAAAATCGCGCCCGGCCCGCAGATGCTCTCTTGCCCGCTCATGTGCCGCCTGGATGACCTGGCCCTGATTGTCGGTCGGTGAAACGCTCAGTTCGTCGCGTATCGCATCAAGGCTGACAACGGGATGCTCCGGTCGGTTTTTGCCAATCCAGGTGTCTTTTCCCGCGCCCGGCAGGCCCGACATCACTGTGACGGTGCACGGGAACGCTTCATGCGCCGCGTAATGCGGATCTCGGTCCTCTAGTTCGAAAAAGGCGACCCGACTTTCATCATTCGCAAAGGCGAACGGATGTTCCCAAGAGTTGACCTCACGGAACATTAATTCCGCAAGGCTGACACTCTCCACGATGCCTTGCCGGTCCTCACATATCCGACCCAACGCATCAGCCTTGGCATGAAGGCACAGATGATCTGGCCTGCACCGCCAAGATGTTTCAATGGCCATGCGTCCGGGATCTGCCCGTTCGATCAGCCAGAACGGCAGTTGGTGGTGGGCAATGATCCCGCACAAGGCTTCTCTCCAGGCAAACGGAGACCCAGCGGTCCACAGCAATTCCCGCGCGATGGACGCCCCAATCCGGGAATGCCCCCGGGACGAGATGCGTCCTTGATCCTCATGTTTTGTAACGGCGGGCTTGCCGACATCATGCAAAACCGCAGCCCAGAACAGGTTGGCCCGGTCGACATCTGGAAGACCTTGCCAGTCAAGGTCCACGACCAAGGCTTCGACCACCATACGCGTGTGGGTGCCGACATCACCTTCGGCATGATGGATCGGGTCCTGTGGACAGGTGTCGAGAGTGGCAAGCACTGGCCACAGCGCCCAAATCTCATCCCAGTTCACGGTCCAGGCTGGACCGGTTGGGACCAAGTCCAACAGGTGATTATGTGTGAGGGCGTAGGTATTGGGTTTAGGCATCGTAGGCCCCCTCCACGCCCAGCGTCGGCGCGAAGATATCGACGCCATCAGCCAGACCGTTCGGCAAGATCGGACGGTCGTGCCAATGCCCCTCAGCCGCCGCGATCGCCTGCAAGAAATCCGCACGGACGAACTTGAACCGGCCCTCCACGTGGTCTGCACTTTCTTGTTTCAGGTACAGCCCTTCGGCCAGATCACTGTCCTCCGTCTGCTGGTCCACCATATCGGGACGGCTGCCAGACCGTGCCGCGGCGATCACCAAGGCGTCACGCCACGCGTCTGACTTGTAAGGCGATGGCCGGGTCAGACGGATAAGTTGGTCAACGGACTTGATTTCACCCGTATGCACGACTGGCACCGGCATGATCGGCAATCCCGTCAGCAAAGCCCGACGCGCCGCCGTGCTTAGGAACCGGCCTGTATCCCGGTCCAGCACATCGAACTCCATGAAGTAATGCTGCAACCGATCATAGAACACGGTATGCTTGGCATACATCCACTCGCCATACATGATGAAACGATAGCCCAGCACAGGGTGCAGGACATGGGCGTGGGCCGCAGCCCATGTCTTGAGCAAGGCGAAGTGGCGTTCGCGGCCGCCACCGGTCAGATAATGGCCCCGGCTTTGCAGAAGCAGATTCCCATCCGCATCAAATGACACTGCGGAATTGGCCCCGTCGAGCTTTTCTTCAACGATCAGGGCTTGGCCTGAAAGTTCCTGGATTGGTTTGTCATCCGCCAAATCGCCCACCTGAAGGCGCGAGCCTTCAATGTGCCGCGTTCGCGGGTATTTCTGGATATTCATAACAGTCTCACGATGTATCGATTGGTCGCACAAAAACACCTGGCAGGATGAACCAGGGTGTTATTTTAAGTATGTGCGCTGCGATTACATCGGACTTCCGTGGGGTTCGGGGTTAAGACAGGCTGCTTCGATAACGCTGAATACCACAAATTTCAACTGCGGACATTCAAAGTCGCTAATGAGTTGTCTGCTTTGTCCCGCTCTGCCGACCTTCCTCGCATTGTTGTTGAACGGCTGCTTTCTCCTCTTGATGACAGGCGTCATCTCCTCTCACCTTCCAGAAGCTCCAAAACGCGCGCGTAGTCTTCGCTGGCCACGCGGGCCTGCTCAAAAACCTCCCGTCGCTCCTGATCCTGGCAACGAAAGTAGCGCTCGACATTGGTAAAATACGTCTCCGCATCGCGCTTCAACAGGTCCGTGTAAGCCCGCACGTCATCGGCATCGGTCGGCATCCAAGGCGGCGCAGGCGGCAGACAACCGCCCGCGATCGCGGCAGAACCCCAGCTCAGGACGACCATAACCACCCATGTTTGTTTCAAAAGCCCCATATTATCTTGGCTCATCTACTCCGTTGCAGTAAATTTGTTTCAACGCATGAAGAGCGCAACAACGCAAATTGCGCCTATTGATTGCAAGATTATAATATTGTATCGGTTCGATAGTCCATGAGGGACTGACGGGCCAATGCACAATTCTGCAAGGCTCGATCCTATGAATTTGATGCAAGACGCCCCCAATGTTGTCAGTGAAGACGGGCTGCGCACGCTGCTTGCCGAGGGTCATTCGGCGGATGTTGTGTGCCGGGTTACGCCCAAACGAACAGGTGCTCAGTGGTCCGGAGTTTGGACCGTGCATTGCGTCTCGCCTGATGGCGAGACGCGTCGCCTGCTCGTTACAGCACGCAACAACATGGCTGCCCGAGAGTTCAAGACAATCAACGGCTTATCCAGCTTCCTTGCGGGTCTTGGCGTTTCGATCGTCTCAATCCCGATGCTCGAAGGCAAGATCGCCTCACACAAGCTGGACGACGCGGACTAGGACACTTGCCGTCCTTGCAGCAATCATCGCTGCACCCGCCTATTCTGAAGGCTTCGTACTTTCCATGCGGGCCGATGGCCAGCTGGAGACCAAAGCTCCCCAATCAGGTTTTACACAAAGCTACATCGACGGGATTGGCGCGAACCCACCAGAGCTGATCGTATTCGCAGCGCCAGAGCCTGAAGCTCCCCCTCCTGCACCCGCCCGCGCAGTTCCCCGCCCCGAAATCCTCGTAGCCATTGAACGCACCGCGCATCGCTATGGCGGACACCCCGCGCTGCGCCGCGCGGGTCTGTCGGTGACGGAATGGCAGGCGCTCTTCCAAGCCAGTATCGAAATCGAAAGCGCCTATCGCCCGACTGCGCGCAGCTCAGCTGGTGCGATCGGCCTCGGGCAGTTGATGCCTGCGACGGCCGCGCAGCTTGGTGTGGATCCGAATGACTGGCAGGCCAACCTCGATGGATCCGCCCGCTACCTTTTGATGATGCTGGCGCAGTTCGGCACGCCCGAACTCGCGCTCGCCGCCTACAACGCGGGGCCTGACGCCGTCGCGCGCTATGGCGGCATCCCTCCCTACCGAGAAACCCAAAATCACGTGCGCCGCGTCATGGCCGTGCGTGACCGACTGACTGGAGCCTCCTGATGCACATTCAATTCCGCACGATCCTGTCGCTGGCTATGGCCAGTTTGATGATAGCCAACCCGGCCTTTGCGCAGAGCATCGACCTCTCGCCGGTGCAGAACCTGTTGCAGGGCATCGTCGACACGATCACCGGCCCCTTGGGCATTGTGATCGGCACCCTGGCCCTAATTGGCGTATTCCTCTCCTGGCTCTTTGGCATTCTGGATTTCCGCCAAGCCCTTTGGGTGCTGGTGGCCATTGCGGGCATTGCAGCTGCGCCGACCATCGTGACCGCAATCTGGGGCGCGTAAATCCGGCATGGCAACGCACACCCGCCTCTTTCTGGGCCTGATCCGGCCACCAAAGCTCATCGGCTTGCCGATCATGTATGCCATGGTTTGGCTCTTCGGGTTTGTGTTGCTGTTTCTCTGGGTTCAAAGCTGGCCGGTGATCATCATCGCCGCTCTGGCTTATCCAACGCTGTGGAAAGCAGCGGATTGGGATCCGGCCTTTCTTGAGGTGATGGTCACTGCCCTGCAGGAAACGCCGCCCACTCCGAACCGCGAGATCCATTCGGGGGACAGCTATGCGCCGTGATCCTTCGGATGACCTTGCAATGCTGCCGGACTGGGCGCGCAAAGAGCGCCCTATGGCCAGCATGTTGCCCTATGTCAGCCTCGTGAATGACGTGACGATCCGCACGCGCGGCAATGCATTGTTCCAGTGCATCCGCCTTGATGGCGTCAACAGCATGACCAGCGATGACGCGCATCTGGAGAAGGTCCGCGCGCTCTTCGCAGCGATCATCGCACAGATTGGGCCGGAGTACAGTTTCTACGTCCACAAGGTTTCCAAAGCGATCGAGACCGTCTTGCCGCCGGTGCCAAATGAAGGATTTGCACAAGCTCTGGATACCCGCTGGCAGCTGGCCACGGCGAGGGCAGGTCTGCGGGACAAGACGCTCACGCTCACCGTGCTGAAGCGTCCGCCGCTCGGCGCACGGCTGCGCCTGAAGCGCTCAGGCTCGATCGCTCAGCTGAAAGATCAGACGGCCAAACAACTGCGCAAGCTCGAGGAGGTCGTCGGGTTTCTGCTGTCATCTTTTACCGAGATGAACCCGCGTCTGCTCGGCGCTGAAAGCGGCGAGCTACTCGGGTTCCTCGGGGCGCTCAATATCGGACAGGAGCGACCACTCTTCGCAAAATCCCTTTTTGGCGTCATTGCCGAGGATGTGGCCAACACGCGCGTCACGTTTCAGGGGCGAAGCTTCACGCTGGACGATGGGACGGCGGGCAAGCGGTTTGGCACCAGCTTTGCGATCAAGACCTACCCCGCCAAAACCAGCTGCACCATGTTCGATGAGCTGAACCTGCCGGTCGACATGTTGGTCACGCATTCTTTCACACCGATCAATAGCAACATCATGGCCAGCCGGATCAAGCGCCAACAGCGTCTGATGAAGGCCAGCGACGACGGCGCGATTTCCCTCGCCGAAGAACTGGTCGACGCGCTGGACGATCTGGAGTCCAAGCGGCTTAGCTTTGGCGATCATCACATGACCGTCACGGTTTTCGCCGAGACCGAAGAAAAGCTGGAAGCCATCGCCGCCGAGGTGCGCAACATCGCGGCCAGCGAAGGCGTCAATCTGGTGAACGAGAGCTTTGCGGCGCGGACCCATTATTTCGCGCAGCATCCTGGCAATGGGCAAATGCGCAGCCGCAAGGCCGCCATCACGAACACGAACTTTGCCGACCTCGCAGCACTGCATCGCGGTCAACTGAGCAAACCCGGACACAGAGTCCCATGGGGCAAGCCGATCACCCTGTTTCCAACGCCTGAACGCTCGGGCTTCCTGTTCAACTACCATGAGACAGGTCAACCAGACAAAGAGCCGACCGGTGGGCACACATTGATCCTCGGCCGTCCTGGCTCCGGCAAATCGGTGCTGTCGGCCTTCCTCATGACTCAAGCCAGGCGCTGCGACGCGCGCGTATTCGTGTTCGACTATCGCGCGGGCATGGAAATGGCGGTGCGGGCCAATGGCGGGCGCTACAGCGCCATCAAGGCAGGTGAAGCAACTGGCCTCAATCCACTGCGCACTGAAATCGACGGGCGCGGCCAAGCCTGGCTCTCCGATTGGCTGGCCACGCTGCTGCATCGCGCCGACAAGCCCCTGAGCCCTGTTCAGATCAATCGCATCCAAGAAGTGGTGCGCCAGAACGCCGGAGCGAGCGATGCCGCCCTGCGCAACTGGCAAGACCTCGCCTCCCTCTTTGTGGCGGGGGCGGACGAAGGGGATCTGTTCGAACGGATTCAGGAATGGACCGCTGATGGTCGCTACGGTTGGATCTTCGGTCAAAGCTCTGAGGACACCTTCTCGCTCGATGGCTATGTGGTGGGATTCGACCTGACCGGCATTCTCGACAGCGAAAGCGAAAAGGAACGCATGGCCGTCCTGTCCTACCTGTTTAGGCGGGTGGAACGCGTGATCGAAGATCGCAAGCCGACGTTGATCATCATCGACGAGGCCTGGAAGGCGCTGGATAACCCGTATTTTGCTGACCGGCTCAGCAACTGGCTTGTGACCGCTCGCAAACAGAACGCGGTCGTCGTGATGATGACCCAATACGCAAGCCAACTTGAGAAAACCCGCACCGGCAAAACGATTGTCGAGGCGGTGCCGACGCAGCTCCTACTGCCCAACATCCGCGCCTCGGCCAGCGATTACACCACGCTGGGCCTCGCTGAAAAAGAGCTCAGCGTTTTGCTCGGCACAGGCAGCAACTCCCGTTTGGCGCTCGTGCGTGACGACCAAGGTTCGGTGGTGATCGACGCCGATCTCAGCGCCCTTGGCCCCTACCTCACGATCATTGGCGGCATGGAAAAAGGCGAGGCGCTGGTCGGCGCGGATTATCGCCAGAACCCCGATTTTTGGAGACAGATTGATGCGTAGACTTTGCGTGCTGACCCTCACCCTTTTGACCCTGACAGCCTGCGCGGAATACCGGCCGTCGGAAGCAAAATGCTTCAATTCGTTTGCCGAAGTCAGCCGCAACAACTGTAATTTCGAGCTGCTCGGGCCGATTGGTGGTCTCGGTGAATAGGCACCGCCTCCATATCTTGGCGGGCTTAGTCTGTTTCGCCGCGCCAATGGCCTTTGCCCAAGGCGTGCCGACCTTTGATGCGGGCATGTTCCTGCAGCGTGAACGCGTGTTGCAGCAAGGCGAACAAGATCTGGCGCTGCAGCGGCATCGGTTGACCAAAGAAGATGAGCTTGAGGCGATTGAGCAAGAACAACTCCAAGCGCTAGAAGACATCCTCGATGCCGCGACGCTGTCCAGCGGGAACTCAGGCGAACTGGTCGCGAGCTTGGAAGCGGGTTCATCGCCTGAGAGCGCCGCAGAAACGCTTTACGGTCCGGTTGATCCGAATCCCGGCGCGGCCCAGATGTTCGGCGACGCCTCGGGCTCGATTGAAGAGCTGATCATTCGCGCAGCTCAGGAAACGCACCACATGTCCGGAGTGCGCGCAGCGGGCCTGTCGCCCAAGCAATGGCGCTGTCTTTTGCAGGCGCTGATCTGGCAAGAAAGCCGTTTCACCATCGGCGCGCGCTCCCCTGTCGGCGCATTCGGTCTGACCCAGATCATGCCCGGCACCGCGCAGGATCTCGGGATTTATCCGACCTACTATGAAAACCCCTACATCCAGGTCACCGGCGGGGCGCGCTATCTGGCGCAGATGCTGGCCATGTTTGACGGCAACATCATTCACGGGCTCGCGGCCTACAATGCCGGTCCCGGCAATGTGCAGCGCTACGGCGACGTGCCGCCATTTGCCGAGACCCAGCACTACGTTCAGGTGATCCCCGAGCGCTACAATCTCTACCTTACCCGCGTCGGCGGCGTCGATGCGCTCGGCACCATCGATCCTGTCTTGCTGGCCAACTCCACGATGAGCCTGACCTCTTTCGGCGCAGGGGTCTATGGCGACTACTCCTTGGTCTCCGTGCAAGCTGCCGCGCAGCGCGTACAGGACATCATCAGGCGTATTGGCGAAACCGACGACATTCACGCGGCCATGTCGCTCAACACCTATGCGCGGGCCGAACTCGCTCGCCTGATCGCGATCCGCACGCGCCTCAAGGCCGCCCATACCCGTCCACTCAGCGCCGCAGAGCTGGCCATGGCGGCCGCGCAGGCACGTGAACAAGACTTCATGCAATTCGATCTGGAGGCCCTCCGATGATCCGCTTTCTTTCAAGCATTTCCACTTGCGCGCTGTTGCTTGCCTCACCCGTATCTGCCCAAGGTGTTCCCACGGTCGACACACGCAACATCGCGCAGGAAATTCGTCAGCTGCAGCAGATGCTTGAAGATTTCGGGATCCAGACCGACCAGCTCGACACGCTTCTCGAGCAGCTCGATCTGGTGCAGCAGCAGCTAGACACGCTCAATGAGACCTATGCGGCCCTGACCGGCGCGACGGATATCATTGAAATGGCCATGGGCGGTGATCTCGACGGGCTGCTCGATCAAGAATTTGGCGATCTCCTTGGCACCATCCGGCAAATCCAGAGTGGCGATTTCACCGGCCTCATCGGCAACGCGGCCCCTCAGATGGAAGGCCGCATGACGCAAGCCCTGGAAGATGCAGGCTTTGACCAAGACAGCCTGTCCGACATGGCCAGCAGCGGCAATCCTGGTGCGGAACGCATCGCTAGCCAAGCAGGCACCGGAGCGGTGATGTCGGCTGCCGCCGAGAACAGCTATGAAGAGGCCGCGCAGTCCCTGGAACGGGTCGAACAGCTGGTCTCGCTGATCCCCGACATGGAAACGCTTAAGGAAGCCGTCGATCACAACACTCGCGTCACGGCCGAGTTGGCCATTGCTATGACTCGCATGTGGGAGCTCGAAGCCATTCAGACCGTCGGCGCGGGCCAATCTGGCGTGGTGGATGCCGCCACGCTGGCCGAAGAGCGCCGATATATGGACTTCACCATGCCAGACCTGCGCGCGGACTGATCCCATGAACAGCGAGGCAGAAATCATAGAAGAAGAGCTGGTCTACGGCGCACGACGACGCGAGCTCATGTGGCAGAAACTGGGGCTGACAGGCATGGCGCTTGGCATGGCAGGTTGCCTGGCCGCTGCTCTTGTCGCCCTGCTCGACGTGGACCCGCCGCCCATGATCGTGCCCTTTGATAGCGAAACCGGCATGGCCCTCCCCAATGCCATGGTTGAAGCGGTCTCACTCACGGAACGCCCCGCTATCATCGAGGCACAGGTCTACCGCTATGTCATCGATCGAGAAACATACAATCAGCTCGACAATGATGTGCGTGTGCGGCGGGTCCTGGACCAGTCGGACGGCGCAGCCGACGCTGGTCTGCGCGCGCTATGGACAAGTGGCCATGAGGCCTATCCGCCGGACAGCTACGGCACAGATGCCCGTCTTGATGTCGAGGTTCTGTCGATCACCCATATCAGCGCCAACCGTGCCCAAGTGCGTCTACGCAAGCGGCTCAACTCGCCGCGCGGCAGTCAAAACGGGCTCTTCACTGCAACGCTGATGTTTGAGTTTCGGCCCGAGAATAGCCGGTCAATTGACGACGTCTGGCAGAATCCCTTCGGCTTCACCGTCACCGAATACGCGATCCGCTCGGATCGTCTGGAGTAACCAATGTGCCGCCTGTTCCTGATCCTCGTCCTCTTTGTTCCGCTTGCTGGCACCGCCCATGCAGAGACACAGCCGCGCCAAGGCCCCTATGATGCCCGCGTCCGATTGGCCACCTATCAGGATGGGCAGGTCTACCGTATCCGCACCAGCCTGACCCATGTGACCAGCATTGAATTCGGCCAAGGTGAGACCATCCGCTCGATCATCGCGGGCGACACTGAAGGCTTCCTTTTGGACGGCGTGCCCGGTGGCCAGGCTTTTGCGATCAAGCCCGTCTCGCGCGGCGCGCATACCAACATCACCGTCTATACCAACCGGCGCAGCTATTATTTCAACGTCACTGAGGCGAGTTCGCCGACCTTCTACGTTATTCGCTTCACCTATCCTGAGGCGGCACCACGTCAATCTCGTGTGGCCGCAAGCCAACCTTCAAACCACGCCTATGGCGTCAGCGCACGGTCCGAAATCACCCCGCGCGAGATTTGGGATGACGGCACCTTCACCTATTTCCGCTTTGCCGCAAACGCGCCGCTGCCCGCGATCTTTCGCTGGTCGGCGGGCAATGAGCGCAGCGTAAATGCGCTGGCGCGGCCAGATGGCGTGATCCGCGTCTCAGGTGTCAGCGATCGATGGGTTCTCAGACTCGGCGAGGACGAGATCTGCGTCCAAGAGATGAGCGAGGCAAACCACGATGAGTGAAACAGCCGAGCTTAAGAAGCGCCTCGAAGCGCTTGAAGGCAAACCAAAAACTCAAAGGTACGACCGTCATTTGTCGCTGTTGCGTTGGGCATCTCGGTAATCGCCGCTCTCGGCGGCCTCTTGCTGTTGTTCACTGGCGGTTCTGAACCCGACAGCCTGGAAACGGCCTCGCCGGATGAATTCCAAGCGGCGGGTCCGGGGTTTGGTACGCTCGAGCCAACCCCTGCGCCAATTGACACAACCCCGCCGCCTGAGCCGGAACCAGACAGCGAAACAGAAGAGCTGCGCGCGCAATTGGACGCCATGCGGTCTGAGCTCGAAGCCCTGCGAAACGCACCTGCACCTGAGGCTCCTTCCATCGACACAGAAGCGCTCGATGGCCTGAGCGCAGAAATCGATGCCCTGCGCAGCGAGGCAGCAGCCACGCAAGCCGCCATGCGCGAAGAGTTGGAAGAACGTGCGCGACAAATCCAGCGTCTGCAGAACGATCTTGAGCTTGCGCGCCTTGAAACGCCGCGCGCACCTGCACCAACCGGCCCGACGGCCGAGGAGCTGCGCCTTCAGGAGCTCGAACGGCGGCGGCAAGCAGAGCTTGAGGAACTGCAAGCCCGTATCACCAGCCCAATCATCGCGTTTGGCGGCAGCGGCAATACGGAGACCGCGGCGCAGCAGCGGCGGCTTGATGGGGACACCGAATTTGTCCGCAATGGCGCTGAACCCGCTGAGGTGACGCAGGCCCAGTTAATCGTGAACCCGTCACACACGGTTGTTCAGGGGACGATGATCCAGGCCGTTCTGGAGACAGCGATCGACAGCTCGCTCGCCGGTCAGGTCCGCGCGATGGTGTCTGAAGATGTCCACGCATATGACGGCTCACGGATCCTGATCCCGCGCGGCGCGCGTCTGATCGGGCGGTATCAATCTGGTCTCGATATTGCGCAGCAACGCGTGACCATCGCCTGGGACCGGATCATTCTGCCCGGCAACCAGACGGTTGAAATCAGTGCTTTTGGTGGCGACCAACTGGGGCGCTCCGGCACGACCGGCTTTGTCGACAGCCGTTTTGGCACGCGGTTCGGGTCGGCCGCCCTGATATCCCTGATCGGAGCCTTGCCCGCCGTGGCAGCCCAGAACACCGAAGATGAGATCGCCTCGGATGTCCTTGAGGGCATTGGCGAAGACCTGCAAGACAACGCGCAAAGCGTGATTGGCGAATACCTCTCCGTCTCGCCCGTGATCTATGTCGACCAAGGAGCCCGCGTCACCGTGATGGTCGACCGCGATCTGGAGATCTTCTGATTATGGCGGCCAGCTATCTGCAAAGCTCGATGGACAATATCCCCGAGGCGCGTGATCCGAAGCTGATCGAGCTTTGCATCAACCCCGACGGCACGATGTGGGTGGAGTTTCAGGGTGATCACTTCATGAGGTCCCTCAGTCGTCGGCTCTCGCCCAATGAGATCAAAGACCTTGGCAATCAGATTGCTTCCGCCGCGAACACCACGCTCAGCCGGACCAAGCCCATCGTGTCGGTCAGCATCGCCTACCGTGACCGCCCGATCCGCGCGCAAGTCATACAGCCTCCGGCCGTTGATGGCGGACACGCAATCTCCCTGCGGTTCTTCGCCGACCTTCCATTGGACCAGATCAAACTGTCCTACCTGTTCGGCAAAGAACGCAGCAACGAGAGTGCAAGGCGCAAGCGCAATGCCGAACTGCGCGATGTCGTGGCCACCGGCGACATCGACGCCGCGATCAAGTTCTGTGTGACGCACAAGCTCAACATGATCGTCTCCGGCGGAACCTCCACCGGCAAGACCGTCACGGCGCGCAAGATCCTCTCCTACGTGCCCGGAGATGAGCGCATCATCACGATCGAAGAGGCCGCCGAGTTGCGTCCGACGCAGCCCAATGTCGTCACGCTGATGTCTGATCGCGATGAAGCCATGCGCAGAGCTGATGTCCTGCTGACCTCCACCCTGCGCATGCGGCCGGACCGCATCGTCTTGGGCGAAGTGCGCGGCAAAGAGGCCATGACCTTCCTTGAGGCTATAAACACCGGCCATGGTGGCTCTCTCACCACGCTGCACGCTGAAACGCCTCAGCTGTCGGTTCAGCGTCTCGCCATCGCCGCCCTGAAAACCGATGTGCCCATGACATACCAGGACATGAACGACTACATCACTCGCTCGATCGATGTGATTATCCAGGCCGGTCGCCATGAAGGCGCGCGCGGCATCACGGAATTCTATCTGCCGGTTGACCAAACCCAACAAATCGAGCCCCATTCAAAGGAAACAGCCCATGTTTGAATACAAGATTGAACTGATCAACACCGCCAAGACAAAGCCACCAAAAATCGAAGCTCAGCTGACCACCCTTGGTCAGGATGGTTGGGAGTTGGTCTCCGTCGTGCCGGATTTCGACGGCGAACACATCCTGAAGGCCTTCTTGAAGCGTCGCACTGGTGAGAGCACCTAAAGCCAACCCGAGGAGGATCCAATGGGCGTTGTCACCTGGATGGTTGAGACAACCGACAACTTTCTGGACGACGCGGCCCAAACCACATTTGGCAACGTCGCCGGTCAGCTTGGCGGCGTCATTGTGGTGGCCTCGACGCTCGCTGTCATCGGCGTCTTCCTCAACATGGTGTTTCAGTACAAGTCCATGGATGGGCGGACCGCCTTCTGGTTCGCCCTCAAGCTCATGCTCATCTCTCTGTTTGCGATGAACTGGGTCCAATTCAATGCCGTGGCTGGCGCCCTCATCAACGGGCTCGACCAGCTCGCGGGAGGCATGGTGGCAGGGCTTGGTGGCGGCGGTGCAGGTGCGTCCTACTTTGCCGAGGCCTTCGATGATCTCATCGAAGAGTTCAGCGACTACCTGAACGCGGCCGGTGACAACATGCATTGGATGGCCGGAGCGCTGATCGGCGCGATCGGCGCTTTCCTCCTTGGTGTGATCGGCGCGCTCTGCGGCCTTGTCCTGATTTTCGCGAAGATTATGCTGGCGTTCATGATCGGCATCGCCCCAATCATGATCGCGCTTTCGCTGTTCGATGTCAGCAAGGACTATTTCCACCGTTGGCTGTCCAGCACGGTATCCTATGCGCTCTACCCCCTCGTGATCGCGGGCGTGTTTTCCACTGTCGTCGGCATGTCACGTTCGTTGATGAGCGAACTCGGAGATCCCTCCGGAGCCAGCAACATTGGCGCGCTGGTGCCCTTCTTCATGATGATGTTTCTCGCAGGCGGCATGATTATCGCCACCCCGCTGATCGTCCGTTCAATCTCAGGCAATTTCATGATGGCCGGGCCGCCGAGCATTCCAGGCCCAGGCGGGTTTGCCAAAGGCTTGATCGGCACCAAGGGGTCACGGGCGCGAGCAAGGTTTGGAACAAGGTCAAATGCGGAGATCGCCGGGGCTAGGATGCGCCAGGCTAGCGCTACGACCGTTTCACTGGTTCAGAGGGTCGCTGAACGGGCCAAACGCTTAGAGTGAAATCGGCCGTTTCCACCATTCATAACATGTGCAGGCTCTGCATTGCAGATTTGCCAAAAGCTATCTTTGGCTGGGGGTACATTCCCCCCAGCCAAAGGTTGGTCTAGCTTAAGCTTCCGCGTTTCGATCTGCTTGCACGGCGAGATCGATTACGTGATGGACCAAAAACGCCTCGATCAAAGACAGGGCGTATTCGCTATCAATTGGAAGCATATCAGCGCTTAAATGGTGATGATCGACGTACTCTACCGCATCCCAGAGCCGCCGCGGTTCCACTGGGTTATCGGGCTCAATCCGACTTATCACCATTTCAAATGTGCTGTTGGCCAGCTCTATCGCTTCTCTACGGTAGCCGTCATCGACTGGCAGCGAAGTGATCTGATAGCCTTTCCGAGGTCGCGCATTCGGCTTTGGCTTCTGCGCTTCATAGTCGCGGATTAAGAGCCCCCAACTCGCATAGCCTTCTTCGTTGGCGATACGCGCATACGCTTGATTGAGCGGGATATCCTCAGAGCGGCGCAACAGCCTTGCCTTGCGCTTAAGTTCATTGATCGGTGCAGATAGGTTCATTTGAGTTTCTCCTATTGCGAGCAAAAATACACAATCCCTCCTTATGTGTGCGCTCGAACAGAAAAAGCTCTATTTCAAACCCTGCATGCTGAATACTTTACCGTCGGAGGGGGGAGGCTGGGGCGGCAGCTCAAACCAGAAATACGTTGTCACAAGATGGGTTTCAAGTGCTATCGCCACTTAACAACCTCCATTTTTCAAGCGCGAAAGCCCGCACGAAGCCCTCCCGCGTCATTCGTGGGCGGAGCAGTATTTCAACTGCCGCAAGTACGAAACCATCGCTTCTGCTCGACGTGCTCAACTCAACGCCGCAGTTCTTCCACAACACTTTGGAAATATGCTGGGAACGCATCGAGAACCGCATTCAACTCGTCTTGCTGAGCGCGGCAAACACGCCGGACACCATGGCGATCGTTTATGTCACCAAATGAGGTTGCCAGTGCCTGAGCAACCACGCGATCCTTGAAACCAGCTTCATAAAAGGCGAGCGCTGTTGTGTTGCTCAGTCCATTCTTTATCTGCCGCTGAAGCAACAGCAGCTGTTCGTGGAGGGCTGGATCTCGAGGTTCAACGAGGTCGGCAATCGATGCCACGACCATTGCGAGATCGAACCCAAAACCGCCTTCGCAGATGGCTACTACATGGTTTGCTGTAATATGCCGATTGCTAGTCCGAACATTGGCAGCACGCAGCGCCTGCCCAATAGTGTCAAATGACTCACCAGCCATCCATGCCTTCAATGTGGGCAGGATTTGGTTTTGGTCAGTGAGCTTTGTCAGGGCTTTGGAGGTGACGTATTGACGGACCTCCGCAAAGACTGCATCGACAAGTTCACCACGTTCTGCCGCATCCACAAGCGTTTGAATGTTAGCGTTTGTCCAATCACGTAGAGCAAAAACGTCTGCAGGTGGAAGTGGAGATTTTCTGATCAAAGCGCGTAGCGCATCGTCACCAGCTTCCTTGATAGCTCTCCCAGTCATGTGGAAAACTTCGAGAAGGTTTTCGCGCGTGGCTTCGTCAGCCAAGTGCCATGCCAAAGTGTTGCAGGTCAGTTCGTCGATCCGTTCGCCTGCTTGGTCGCTCGAAAAATCCACGTAAGCCGCTAGATAGGTGGCGATGCGCTGAATGGCGCGTGCGCGATCGGCGACGAAAGTTTTGAATCTATCGCGGTCGCCCGATCGATGGCGGGGTTCGACCATTGCTTGAGGCCCGAGGTCATGAGAAGCGACAGGTAAGACGTCAGCGTGTCGTTGTTGGTCGAGGCCATGCGCATGAAAATCAGCTTGGCGGCTGGATTGACCACCTCGTCTGCACGGCGGCGGTACTCTTTCTGCTTGTCTCCGCCTGATGCGGTGATGCGATAGATCTCGCCCAGGGTCGGCCGCTTTCGCTCGAACGCTAAAAGCCCTGCCGCCACGAACAGATCGATACCGCCATCGAGGAGCCCTTGGACGCGGTCGTTATCTGCTTGCAGAAACAGCGAGGCCAGGAGTTGCAGCTCCATCTGTTGGCGGTCGACGTTTTTCAGCGCCGATATTCGCAGCAAAGGATTGTACCGGTGCGAGCGGCCGTCCTTCCAATCAGTGGGCGCAAACCGGAACACCTTGTCGCCTTGCGCGGCCCTATGGCGCGCCGTCGCCTCGAAATTTTCTCCCTTCACGTCCAACACCACCGCGCTGCCCTGATAGGTCAAAAGGTTCGGAATCACGAAACCCGTGGTCTTGCCACGCCCGGTCGGAGCTACGATTAAAGCATGAGGGAACACCTTAGACATCACGAAGGGTTTGCGACCCTTGGGCTTACCCATTTTGCCGAGAATAAAGCCGTGGCCAGGCTTGCCGAAGAAACCGTTTCGCTTCATCTCGGACATTTGCTGCCAGTGGGTTTCCCCAAATTTGGTCAGCGCATCGTTCATCAAGACCGCACTGAGTAAAACACCGGCACCGGTGCTGATCCCCACGATCAGGTGAACAATCTGCATATCGGCCGGATGGGTCGTTCGGAGAACCCCATAGCTGCGTGCCAACATTAGAAAATCGATGTCCGCCCCGACCCCGAACCAGCGGAACGTCAGAAAGGCCGACGCCAGAACATAGCCCAACACCGCTCCCAGAAGAGCGAAGCTCATGACGCCGAGTGCGATCCGCGTCTTACCCATGCGTCAGGCCCTTTTCGCCGTCGGCATCGACTTGCCGCTCGCGTTGAACATCAATTTCTTCATTGGCGATCTCGTCGAGGACGTGCTCCATGGCCACGCTGTTCGCCAGAGCTGCATCGCTCTGCAGATAGGCCTTAGCCGCATAGAGCCGGTCCAGGCGGTCTTCGATATGTTCCTCCAGCACAGTCTCATCGCCAATTGCCAAGTCCGGGGTGTTTTCTTCACCGGCCAGATCCTCCAGTTCGGCCCTCAAGGTCTCGCGCTCCAGATCGCTGCGGAATGGATCTGCGGTTGGGTCGTCCCTCATACGGCTCAGGATTTCAGCAGTGATCGGCGGAAGCCGGTCGGTGATGGCTTCCTGCCGGTCAGACTCCACCACTCCACTGTCCTTGAGAACTTCAGCATCGGCCAACATACGACCCAGATCACTGTGCACCTGGTCAAGGCGGTCGATCGCTTTCTCGAGCTCATCAGCGCGTGACAGGTCAAAGCCGTCCTTCTCGGCAATCAACTTCAGATCCTGTCCGAGCCATTGCCGCTCGAGCGCGGCATTGCCCGCGCCGATTTCTACGCGACGCGTCACCTCCTGCGCGTCAATACCGGTGCCTTTCAAGGCCTGCTGAAGACGTTCTGCCAGAGCTGGATCCCGCAAATCGCCTAGGACCTCGGCCCGTATATTCGTGGCCGAATAGATCCCACTTTTGGACGCGTCTTCGAGCAAAGTGTGGGACTGCGTTCCCATTGGGCTCAGATGTGACAAGGAGCGATAGATGTCGTTCAGCTCATGCTCGAGCGCCGCGCGCCGCTCTACAGGCGCGTCCGCCACAATGCGTTCGGCTTGGTTGATCTTGTCGTGAAAGGCATCCACGACCTCATCAAACGAATGCTGTTCTTCGGCCATGCCATATACCTTTCCATCTGCTTCAATCGGTTTGCCCTGCGCCAAAAGCATCGCGGCCTTGTCCAAAGCTGCTGCAATGTCATGCTGGTTCTCGCGCGAGGCCTCGGCCGCTAGGCCGCGATAAAGCCGCGCGTTCTGGGCGAATTCAGCCAAGGCACGGTCAAGCTCTGCTCCCACGCGCTCTCGTTCGGTCGGCTTCTGCCCCGTAGCTTCCGCGAGACGTTGATCCACGTCGCTTGGCCTCTTCGTCGTGATCCCACGCTCGAGCTTTCGCGTCGCCTCAAGGCGCAGCCCATAGCGTTCCGACACCTCCACCATTGCCTCGCGAAAACTGTCGTAGTTGAAATGGTGCCCTTCTTTCAGA
Organism: Phaeobacter sp. JH204B; assembly: GCF_048055755.1. Taxonomy (NCBI): domain Bacteria; kingdom Pseudomonadati; phylum Pseudomonadota; class Alphaproteobacteria; order Rhodobacterales; family Roseobacteraceae; genus Phaeobacter; species Phaeobacter sp. JH204B. The sequence goes on along the minus strand of NZ_JAYMXF010000026.1, from coordinate 213,196 downwards.
AAGAAGAATTCACCGTCCTTGCTGCGCCGGTTCAGGACGATATGGGCGTGTGGGTGATCCCGGTCCTCATGCACGGCGGCGATGTAGTCAAAGTGGCTGCCTTCACCCTGAAAGAACCGCTCGCAGATCTCGCGCGTGATCTCGGCAACATCCTCACCGCGCGTGCCAATCGGGAAGGCCATCAATAGATGAGAAGTGTGCCCGAGCTTTGGGTGGAATCCCTCATTCCACTGCGCTGAAAATCGGCGCGTGACCTGCTCGATCTCTTTGGCTGACAGGACGCTTTGGCCGTCATAGGTACCACGGCTGTCAATGATAAAGCTCGACTTGGTGGTCAGGTATTCCAGCTGGTTGCGCAGCTGCGTTTTGTTGTGTGTGCCGCCGTCGCGAATGGCTTTGAAAATCGCGGGTGAATGCCCCATCGCCGCCCGGGCCATCTGCTTCGCGCGGGCGCGCGGGACGCTGCCGCGAATGCGGCTCCAGTCGCGATCAAAGAAGGCCTCCTGAGCGGCGGCAATGGCACTATTCCGGGCCACCGGCAAAGCCTCCCAGAACGCGGGCAACCTCGCCGGACAATGCACTTCGACGACGCTGCGCCATGTCTTGAACCTGGTCGGCGATATCGAAGATCAGCCCGGCCAAGGCGCGCACCTGGCTATGGGAAGAGTTGCCATAGGGCGGCGTCTTGCCCTGGCGCTTTGCCTCGTTCAGGCGCTGCGCAATTTGGTTGATGTTGTTGCCGGTGCGATTGAGCGAGGCCGATAACCCCTGCATCTGGTTGGCCAGTTCATCGTCGGGAACAAAGAGATCGTTTGAGGCATGGATCAACCGCCGCAGCCCCTCCGCCCGGCTGGCGATATCATGCCGCGTCAGCACGGCATCAAAGCCCGCCAGCTCCTTTGGCGTCAGCCGGACATTCACCAGTTCGGAGCGCACTCGCGCATCAAGCTTGCGGCTTTGATCGGCCTTCAACGTGTAGAAGATGCTGCGGGGCGTGACGCCGAATTCACGGGCCAGATCCTCGATCGACACCCCTTCGGCACGCTTGCGCACGATGGCAAAACGCTGGTTCTGCGTCAGTCGCTTGTGCGGTGGTGCGCGTGGTCGGCCCATGTGAAGTAATCACCCCTATTTCTTGCCAGCATCATACAGGCAGCCCCGTTATGGCATTTCAACACAGTTGATGCAATATTATAATATTGCATCAACTACCTGTATTCCGTTTGGAGCAGCCATAGCTGCGACCCAACAGCTGGTGAGTAATGTGCCATCCACGTCGATGCCTGTCGCCAACGAAACGGTTGTCATCGGGCACGTTTCTTTCGATGATGAGCCCAATTGAATTAGTTTTTCACAGGAGTTCGAATTGTCAAAATCGCCCAACAAGACCGGTGGTCCGGTCGTCAAATCCGGTCCAACCAAAGGTAAGAACCGCTCGCGAAATGATGATGGACGCTGGCGCAAAAAACGTGCCGACACGGGCAAATCTCGGGGATCGAAAAGCGGCAGCGGCAAAAGTGAAAAGTCAGGTTGCTTCCTAACAACTGCAGCGTGCCAATACAAAGGCCTCCCCGACGACTGCGATGTTCTAACAACAATGCGCAGCTTTCGCGACAATGTACTGATGCGTACCGAAGAAGGAAGCAACTTGGTTGCTCAGTACTATGAGCGAGCACCCAGCCTTGTTCCCCTCTTTGAGGATCCAAAAATTGCAGATCTTGCATGGCATCAAATCTGCAAGATATCGGATTTGATTAAAGCCGAACGGAACGCTGAAGCCGTTGCCGTTTATCACGAAATGGTCGTTTCACTTGAGCGTGAGAACGCACCGCTCAAATAGCCCACAACACAGCCCTAGCAGCAATGTTCGAGAAAACGGCAGTGAACGCGGTTGCTCGCGTCCCCTGCTGCTTTGATGTCTTCCAAGGTCATCGCAACGCCTCCTCAAGGATTGCGAGAGCCCCAAGACAATCGTCTATATAGGGCTGCTCCTCACCGTCCAGATCGTTCAGCTCCAGCCGGTTCAACACTGCGTAAAGCGTGGCGCGGGCCTCACGGGCGGCGCTTCGCAAGCTGACGGTATCTTCCAGACGCGCGGTCGCGAAATCATCGCTGTGATAGTCTGGGGTCATGCTGCCACCTCCTTGCTTTGACCTGCTGCTTGCAAAGCAAAGTCTGTGGCTTTCTGCGCTTCAGATGCCGCACGAAAAATCGCCCGTTTGTCCTCTTTGAGCGCTTTCAACCACCCTTCAACGTAGGCGGCGCTTTGGTCGAATTCCGGCGCGACGCCAATCTGAGCACCAAGAAAACAAGCGCCAATGTCTGCGACCAGTTCTTCAAAGGCATAGGCTTCACGATTTGCGACCTTCTTGATCCGCTCCAGCCGCTTTTCGCTGCCGGTCCAATGGATCACCTCATGGGCCAACGTCCCATAATAGCCTGCCGCATCGTGAAAGGTGGCAATCGGCGGCATGTGGATGTGATCTTTGGCGGGGCTGTAATAGGCGCGCGGGTCATCGCTGGTGAGGATCTCCGCTCCCGTTCGGCTGAAAAACGCCTCAAGCTCTGAATCTTCCGCCGTCCCAAGGTCGCGCGGGGCCTCGGGCCGGATGTAGTAATCCTCCGGCAAGCCCTCGATCTGATCCGCATTGAACACACGATAGGCGCGCGCATAGGGAAACTCTTCCTCGATGCCCAATTCGTTCTCTCTGGTGAACGTCCCGTATTTGACCACGGTCGACGACGTTTCACCTTTGCGGACTTGTCCGCCCAGCTCCTGCGCCTGTTTGTAGGTCATCCAGCGACTGGACACATAGCCATGTTTGGCCGCCATGACCCAGAGCATCAGGACATTAATCCTGCGATACTCATCGCCGTTGTGTCGGGTCGGCAAGGCAACGCCGGACGCGCTTCCGGTCCACGGCTTACGCCAAGGCGGCGTGCCCGCCTCGATTTCTGCAATAATGGTGTCGGTGACATGGGCATAAACATCAAACTTCGGTGCCATTTGTGGCCTCCTCGATCAAAGTGACGCGGGTGAGGCTTCCTGCCCCCTTCCGCCGATGGGCTGCGCCTCGGCCACCTGGTCTGACCGAATACGCATGTATTCGGCGGAACAGAGTGGGAGAGGGCAAAGCCCGACCCACGGCCCTGAACGGGGCTGTCAATCGGCCACATTTGCGAAGAAAATGTCTGCGCCAAAATCAGACGCCAGTTTGCCCCGCGAGGAATGGCTCGCCCGCGAGACAGGGGAAATTGGTGGCTGATTTTGGGGATGGACTATGGTTGACCGCCACGGTCAGGGATGTTGGGCGGACCAAACAAAAGGAATGATGCCTGGACCGGGGTGAGCGGGCCAACGGCCCGTTGAGCCTCGGTGTAGTCTACTGGGAGATGTTGCCCGCGCGATTAGGCGTGGGCTCGAAACAAGACGAACATCAGCTTGGCGTGTCGCAACGACCTGTTGCGGCACTTCTGATCGTCAAACAGCCTTGGCGATGATCCGAAAGATAATCCGTGTACATAGGTTGAATTTGGGCTGTGAACACAGGTCGTTACACGATACGTTTACAAAAAACCGTTCGAATTCAGGGCAATCTTTTGAAAATCATCGACAACATTTCTGTCCTCTTGGGAGATGAACTGAAAGCAGGGTCCGAAGCCGGTGCGAAAATACGGGTGGCGGCCAGTTGCTTCTCAATCTTTGCATATGAAGCACTGCGGAATGAACTGGAAAGCGTCAAAGAGCTCGAGTTCATACTGACAGATCCGACGTTTATTCCGAACGAAGCTCTCGGGCGTTCAAGGAAAGAGAAACGAGAGTTCTTTATCCCGAAACAGCTTAGAGAAACTGCGCTGTACGGCACAGAATTTGAAATTCATCTTCGGAACAAATTGACCCAAAAGGCCATTGCAAAACAGTGCGCGGACTGGATCCGGAGGAAAGCCACCTTTAAATCCAACGCTACTGACGCCCCGATGCAGCAGTTCGCGACCATCGAAGCGAGCAAAGGAAACAAGGTTTTCTCGCCTATCAGTGGGTTTTCAGCCGTCGACTTGGGCTACCAGCCTGGCAACGCTGTTTCGAATTTCACGCATGCCTTCGAGGACGACCTTTCGGCAAAAACTTATCTTTCGTTGTTTGATCAAGTCTGGGCAAACCCCGCAAACGTTCAAGATGTGACGGATCAAGTCCTTCAGCACATTGAGGCCGTCTACCAAGAGAATTCGCCGCAAAGAATTTACTTCCTGATCCTGTACAACATCTTCAGGGAATTCCTTGAGGAGGTTGATGACGATGTGCTTCCCAACGACCAAACTGGATATCTGGATAGTCTCGTCTGGAATAAGCTATTTAACTATCAACGAGATGCTGCCACTGGGGTCATCAACAAACTGGAAACGTACAATGGCTGCATCCTTGCGGACAGTGTTGGCCTAGGAAAGACTTTCACCGCGCTTGCGGTAGTCAAATATTATGAACTACGGAACAAATCTGTTCTGGTTCTCTGCCCCAAAAAACTCGCCGACAATTGGCGCAACTATAATACGAACCTTAAGACAAACCTATTTGCAGCCGACCGCTTCAACTACGACGTCCTCTGTCACACCGACCTCTCCAGAACATCGGGCGAGTCACTGGGCATCCCACTAGACCGGGTCAATTGGGGCAACTATGATCTGGTCGTCATCGATGAGTCTCACAACTTCCGAAATAACGATGTCTACAAAGATCGGGAAACTCGCTACCAGAAGCTGATGAACAAGGTCATCAGATCCGGTGTGAAGACAAAGGTTCTGATGCTTTCCGCGACCCCCGTTAACAACAGGTTCACCGATCTTCGCAACCAGCTCGCATTGGCCTACGAAGGGCATTCGGACACGTTGAGCCGAAACCTGAAGACCAAGTCTAGTGTTGAAGAGATCTTCCGAAAGGCCCAAACCGCCTTCAACTCGTGGTCTGAGCTTCCCCCAGCGGAACGCACTGCACAATCCATTCTTAGAGCGCTGGATCTTGATTTTTTTGAGCTCTTAGACTCGGTGACGATTGCGCGTTCTCGCAAGCATATCGAGCAATTCTACGACACGGCCGACATCGGGCAATTCCCCGAGCGTAAAAAGCCAATCTCCCATCACCTGCCGATCACGTTCCGCGAGGATGTCGTGGGGTTCGACGAGATATATCGCGACTTATCCCTGCTAAAAATGGCTGTCTACGCGCCGGTGAACTACATCCAACCGAGCCGCCTTAGGAAATATGAAGAGCTCTACGACACCAAGACAGAAGGCTCCAAAGGTACGCTGCGCCAGGCCGATCGCGAGCGCAGCCTGCAAGCGCTGATGACGACGAACCTTCTGAAGCGCCTAGAAAGTTCTGTAGAGGCATTCCGTCTCACATTGGGTGCGCTCGACCGAAACATTGGCGCTATGCTGGAGGCCATCGACCGGTTCGAGGCGAGTGGCGGCAATGGCAGGATCGAAGACGTCTTCAATGACGTGGACAACTTGGATACCGACGATGACGACCTGTCGGGACTTGGCGAATTCACAATCGGCAAGAAGATCCAAATCGACCTCGCGGATATGGATATCCCGACGTGGAAAGCTGACTTGGGCGCTGACCGCGAGCTCATCCACGGCCTTTTGACTGAGATGGAAAAGGTTGGCGTTGAAGAGGACGCCAAGCTGCAGCACCTTATCGACATCATCAAAAAAAAGATGACCTCGCCCCTGAACCCAGGCAATCGCAAGGTTCTGATCTTCACCGCTTACGCTGACACCGCCGAATATCTTTATCGCCACGTCGCGCCCGCCCTTAAAGGCGCGATGGGATCCGAGACGGGCATTGTCACAGGCTCAGGGAACCCCAAGACGACCTTGAAGCCTCACTATGACTTCCAGTCGGTTCTGACCCTTTTTGCCCCAAGGGCGAAAGAGAAGGCGCTGATCATGCCGGAGGTGCCAGAAGAGCTGGACATTCTGATCGGCACCGACTGCATTTCCGAAGGGCAAAACCTTCAGGACTGCGACTACCTGATCAACTACGACATCCACTGGAACCCAGTGCGCATCGTACAGCGCTTTGGCCGGGTCGACCGTATCGGCTCTCCAAACTCCGCCATTCAGCTGGTCAACTACTGGCCCGACATCTCGCTCGACGAGTACATAAACCTCAAGGAACGCGTTGAAAACCGGATGCACATCGTCGACCTTACTGGCACCGGTGAAGACAACGTGCTGACGGCGAAAAGCAGTGACGTCGCCTACCGCAAGGACCAGCTACAGCGCCTGCAGGAAGAGGTGATCGAGCTCGAAGATGTGAAAACCGGCGTCTCCATCACAGACCTGGGCCTGAACGACTTCCGCATGGATCTGCTGAACTACACCAATGAACATGGCGATCTGGCGGGCCAGCCCAAGGGCCTGCACGCCATCGTCCCGTCCAACCCCGCGAAAGGCCTGCAGTCTGGTGTGATCTTTGCCCTGCGCAACATCCACCCTGATGTGAACGTCAACCAGCAGAACCGTCTGCACCCCTACTATCTGATCTACCTCGACAACGATGCGAGCGTCATCGCCGACCACACCGAGGTGAAGCGCCTGCTCGACCTGATCCGCTCCAGTTGCAAGGGTCTGGACAAACCGATCAAGGCACTCTGCGATGCCTTCAACGCGGAAACCAAGGACGGGCGCGAGATGGGCAAATATTCCGAACTGCTCAGCGACGCGATCAAATCCATGATCGAGGTGAAGGAAGAGCGCGACCTCGACAGCCTCTTTTCCGGTGGGCACACAACGGCGCTGACCCACACCATCGCGGGGCTTGATGACTTTGAACTGCTCGCTTTCATCGTCGTGAGGGACGCTGCATGACCGCGCTCTACGACTATCCCAAATCGACGCTCCTGAAACGTGTCGTGCCCAAAACGCGGATCTATGACCGGGTTCAGGCCACCACCACGCTCAAGGACAAATTCGTCGCGCAGGTCGATCAGATCACATGGCGGGCCAAGCTGGCCCCGGAAACCATTAACCTGCCCGCCACCAAATCTGTGCCGGAAATTCAGGTGTTCCGCGTCACGCTCAAATCCGACTCAGTGCACGATGACGTGCTCAAAGGCATCGACCGCGCCATCCCTTTTCCGATCCTGTTCGAGCTGGAACAGGACGGCCAGATCCAAATCGCCGCCGCCCACAAACGCCCGTCAGAGGCGGATACGGCAAAATGGGTGCTCTCGGACTATCTGCGCTCGGACTGGTTGCCGATCGATACGCCCCGCAGCCCATTGCCAGTGGCGCTGAACCTTGGCGTGCTTTATGAACAGATCCTGACGGCGCTTATGCCGATTGTGCCGCAAACGGCGGAATCCTTGAGCGCGCGGATGGACCGGACGCACGCGCTAAAAACCAAAGAGCGTGAGATCAGCCAGCTGAAATCCAAGTTGAAACGCGAGACGCAATTCAACATCAAAATGACACTGCACGGTCAGCTGCGTGAGGCGCAGGCAGACTTCGAGCATCTGAAAAAGCCGGAAAAGGCAGAGGGACGAGAATGAGTGACGAGATCGAAAAGCTGAAAATGCACAGCCCTGACCTGACGCAGGACAATATCGCCAAGATCCGCGCGCTCTTCCCCGGCTGCGTGACCGAGGCGGCGGGTGAGGATGGCAAGTTGCGCCTGGCGGTGGATTTCGACCAGCTGAAGCAGGAATTGTCGGACAGCATCGTCGAGGGGCCGCAGGAACGCTATCACCTGAACTGGCCGGGCAAGCGCGAGGCACTGATCACCGCCAACGCCCCCATCGCCAAAACCCTGCGCCCCGCGCGGGATGAAAGCGTGGATTTCGACACCACCCAGAACCTGTTCATCGAAGGCGACAACCTTGAGGCGCTCCAGTTGCTTCAGAAAAACTATCTTGGGTCAGTCAAATGCATTTACATTGATCCACCCTACAATACGGGTGGTGATTTTGTTTACAAAGACAATTTCAAAGAAACGGCTGCAGAATTCATGGAGACCGCCGGTCAGAAAGATGAATTGGGCAACCGCTTGGTTGCAAACAAGGAGTCAAACGGCCGGTTCCACTCTGATTGGCTCAGCATGATGTATACTCGCCTTAAAGTAGCTCAGCGTTTGTTGGCCCCAGATGGTTTCATTTTTCTTTCGATCGACAATAACGAAGTTCACAATCTGAAATCAGTCTGCTCAGAAGTGTTCGGACATGAGAACTTCAGAAACATGATTGTAGTTCGTCGCGGGGTGAAAAACGTCCAATCTCAGTTCGAAGACATTTCTGACCTTGCGTCTGGTCACGAGTACATTCTGTGCTACAGCCGCAGTCCAGATACCCGCATGCCTAAGCTCCAGCACATTTCCGAAGAAGCTCAGGCTGGCAAGTGGGACACCTTCTGGCGCGGAACTGATCGTCACACTATGCGCTATGATCTTTTTGGCCAGACGCCTGAAACTGGCCAATGGCGCTGGAGCAAAGATAAGGCTGCAACTGCCGCTAAGAATTACAACGAATATCTGGAGGCTCCAGAACCAAAGCCGTCATTGGACGATCACTATTTGCACCAACTGCAAGCGACAAATGTCAAACTGGATTTTGTAAGGCTGAATGATGATGGGGTGGTGCAATACTATGTGCCGCCTCGAGACTATAAGCTTATGAGCGATAACTGGATGGATATTACGCTCAAGGGAAATTACATCGGTTTTGACACCGAAAAGCACGTTGGAATGATGCGACGGATAGTTGACTGGCTCGGAGTTGAAGATGGAATATTCCTAGATTTCTTTGCCGGAAGTGGTTCCACAGGCCATGCAGTAATCCAAAGCAATGCGCAGCTTGGAAGAAATAGCCGGTATATCCTGGTTCAACTTCCAGTCGTCGCCGAAGATCGCGACTACGAAACGATCTCAAGCCTAACCAAAGAAAGGCTTCGCAAAGCTGGTTCTGAGGTTCGGGAAGCCTTTCCAGAGACATCTACCGATGTCGGCTTCCGCGTGCTCAAGATCGACAGCTCCAACATGGCCGATGTGTTCTACACGCCGGATCAGACCTCTCAGGCCGATCTGCTTTCCCGCGTGGACAACGTCAAACCAGACCGCACGGTCGAGGATCTGCTGTTCCAAGTCCTGCTCGACTGGGGCGTTGACCTGACCCTGCCCATACGCCGCGAGACCGTGCAGGGCAAAACCGTCTTCTTCGTCGATGACACCGCCCTGATGGCCTGTTTCGACGATGGCATTTCCGAGGATTTGGTCAAAGAGCTGGCAGGCCACTCTCCCATGCGGATCGTATTCAAGGACACAGGTTTCGCCGACGATCAGACCAAGATCAACGTGCGCCAGATCTTCAAAGCCATGTCGCCCGACACAGACGTGAAGGCGATTTGACCCCATGAAGATCAAGTTCAAGTCGCAACCCTATCAGACAGCGGCGGTCGAAGCCGTGGTCGATTGCTTCGAAGGCCAGCCCAACACGGCGGCCCAAGTCTATCGGATCGATCCCGGTGTCCGCGCGCAGATGCGCGCCGACGAAGACGGCTTTCGCAACGCTGATATCGCCCTGCCTGCGAGCCAAGTTCTGGAAAACATCCGCAAGGTACAACAGCGCCAGAACCTGCCCCTGTCGACAAGCCTCAGCACATTTGTCGATGACAAGGGCAAGCCCAAGCAGGCCAGCTATAAGGCAGGCGCGGCCATAAACCTCGACATCGAGATGGAGACCGGCACGGGCAAGACCTATTGCTATATCAAATCCATCTTCGAGATGAACAAGCGCTATGGCTGGTCCAAGTTCATCATCATGGTGCCGTCGATTGCGATCCGCGAAGGCGTGGCCAAGTCGCTGGAGATGACGGCAGAGCATTTTGTCGAAAGCTACGGCAAAAAGGCGCGGTTCTTCATCTATAACTCCAAGCGGCTGCACGAGCTGGAGAGCTTTTCCTCGGACGCGGGCATCAACGTGATGGTGATCAACGTGCAGGCGTTCAATGCGAGCGGCGCTGATAACCGGCGGATTTACGAAGAGCTGGATGATTTCCAGTCCCGCCGCCCCATCGACGTGATTGCCAAGAACCGCCCTATCCTGATCCTCGATGAGCCGCAAAAGATGGAAGGCACGGCAACGCAGAACGCCCTGCCCAAGTTCAACCCGCTGTTCATCCTGCGCTATTCCGCAACCCACAAGACGGTCCACAACAAGGTGCATCGACTAGATGCGGTCGACGCGTTCAGCCAGAAGCTGGTCAAGAAGATCGAAGTGCGCGGCATTCAGGCCAAGGGTCTGACCGGCACGAATGCGTATCTCTATCTGGAAGGCATCCAGATTTCCAAAAGCGATCCCGTTGCGCGGGTTGAGATGGAGGTCAAAATGGCTTCCGGTCAAATCAAGCGCCTGCCGCGTAAGGTCGAGAAAGGTCGCAACCTGTTTGATCTGTCCAAGGGGCTTGATCAGTACCGGGATTTCGTCGTCTCAGACATTGATGCACGCGTGGATGAGGTGCATTTCACAAACGGAGCGGTACTGAAGGCCGGTGAGGCCAGCGGCGACATCACCGAACGTGACATCCGCCGCATTCAGATCCGCGAGACCATCGCAGCCCATTTCGACCGTGAAAAGCAGCTCTTCGCCAAAGGCATCAAAGTGCTGTCCCTGTTCTTCATCGATGAGGTGGCAAAATATCGGGACTACGACGCTGAGGACGAAAAAGGCGAATATGCCCGTGTGTTCGAAGAGGAATACGAAGCGCTGAAAGCCGAATACCTTGGCGAGCTGCCCTTAGAGGATGAGGCTTACCGAAAGCATCTGGACAGCATCGACGTCGGTGCGACGCACAACGGCTATTTCTCCATCGATAAGAAGGGCAAGCTTGTTGATCCCAAGGTGAAAGCGCGCGGTGAGTTCGCGGGGCTGACGGATGACGTTTCAGCCTACGATCTGATCCTGAAGGACAAGGAGCGCCTGCTGTCCTTCGAGGAGCCGACGCGGTTCATCTTCTCCCACTCCGCGTTGCGCGAGGGCTGGGACAACCCGAACGTCTTTGTGATGTGCATGCTCAAGCACAGCGACAACACCATATCGCGTCGTCAGGAGGTTGGCAGGGGCCTCCGCATTTCGGTCAACAAGAACGGCGACCGTATGGATCACGCAGCAACCGTGCATGACATCAACGTCCTGACCGTGGTGGCCAGCGAAAGCTATAAAGACTTTGTCGGCGGGCTTCAGAAGGAAATCGCCGAAAACCTGTCGGAGCGCCCGCGCCAAGCGAACGCCGAGTACTTCGAAGGTAAGTCGATCACGGTCAACGGCAGTGAAACCACTGTATCCAAGGACATGGCCAAACGCATCGAGCGTTATCTCATCAAGAACGACTACATCGATGACAACGATGGCATCACGCAAGCGTATCATGACGCGCGTGAGGCGGGCACGCTGGCCGCGTTGCCCGATGAGCTACTCGACCAACAGGAACAGATCCTGCAGCTGATCGATACCGTCTTCAACGGAAGCCAGCTCGAGAACATGATGGGCGATGCCCGTAAGCCCAAAGCGATCCCGCGAAACAAGAACTTCGAAAAGAAGGAGTTTCAGGAACTATGGCGGCGCATCAACCGGAAGGCTGTCTATCAGGTAGAATTTGACTCCCAGGATCTCATCAAGCGTTGCATCAATGCTTTGGACAGCAATCTGTTTGTCTCGCCTCTGCAATACGTCGTCACCGAAGGCAAACTTTCGGATGAGCTGACTGAGGCCCAACTTCGAACCGGAGCTGCGTTCAAGCAATCGGGTATACGCAGTGAGGAAAGCAGCTCTGCCCACTCGCTGGTTTCATATGATGTCATCGGCAAACTTGCCGAAGGAGCAGACTTGACGCGTGGGACGATCGGGAAAATTCTGACCGGAATGAGCGCTGCGAAGTTCTCGACGTTCCAGGCCAACCCTGAACAGTTCATCTCTGAGGCCTCACGCATAATCAAAGAGCAAAAGGCCACGACTGTCATCGAGCATCTGACCTATGATGCAACTACCGACAGATACGACACCGATATTTTCCCCGCGACCCAGAGTGGCACTGACCTGACGCAGGCTGCCGGGAAGTTGCGAAACCACATTTACGACTATGCTGTGGTCGACTCCGGGGTCGAACGAAAGTTTGTCGAAGACCTGGATACAAGCGATGAAATCGTCGTCTATTCGAAGCTACCGCAGGGGTTTCTCATCCCCACGCCTGTCGGGGACTACAATCCCGACTGGGCGATAGCTTTCAAAGAGCAATCAGTCCAGCACATCTATTTTGTTGCGGAAACAAAGGGCTCTCAGCCATCCCTCAAGTTCCGCGAGTTGGAACGCGAGAAAATCAAGTGCGCCAGAAAGTTCTTCGAGGAGATTGCGAACAGCGTCCCGAATGACCGGGTGAAGTATGATGTTGTGTCAGACTTTTCTGAGCTCATGTCTGCAGTTCGGGGCACTTAGCGATGCTTTGGAGATAGCCCATGTTCCGTGTTGATCTGAACCAAAACCGTTTGTCCCGCCTGTCCCAGAAACGCTTTTCTGATTTGAACCTACGGGAGCGCGACCATTTGCAAGAGTGGCTGGCCAATCAACCTGACGCCCTAGGGGAGGAATTGCTGATCATTCAGAAGGAGTTCGACGGGTTTGATGAAACCCGTGAACGCCTGGATCTCTTGGCGCTCGACAAGGACGGCAACCTCGTTGTGATCGAGAACAAGCTTGATGACAGCGGGAGAGATGTGACGTGGCAGGCGCTGAAGTACACCGCCTACGTCTCGGGCCTGACCAAGACGCAGATCGTCGATATCTACCAACAATACCTCGACCGCTATGCGGGCGGCGGCAATGCGGCCGTGCGGATCTGCGAGTTCATGGAAGTCGAGGAGTTAGAAGAGACCGTCCTAAACCCCGGAAATGACCAGCGGATGATTTTTATCGCAGCCAATTTTCGGCGTGAGGTCACGGCAACGGTCCTATGGCTCCTCAGCCGCGGAATTCGTGCACAATGCTTCAAAGTGACCCCGTACTCGTTTGGCGATGAGCTGATGGTCGATATTCAGCAGATTATACCGACGCCGGAAGCGGCTGACTTCATGATCGGGATGTCGAGCAAAGAAAACGAAGAGAAAGCCATCCAGGACACACAGAAGAAGCGGCACAAGCTGCGCTTGGACTTCTGGGAAGCGGCCCTTGAACAGCTGCGTGTCGACGGCGTTACACTTTACCAGAATATAAGCCCGACCAAAGATCATTGGCTCAGCGCAGGATCTGGGACCCGGTCTTGCCCCTATCAGATGATCTTCTCGAGAGATGAAGCGCGGGTCGAGATAAGCTTGCAGCGGTCAGAAACCGCAGAGAACAAGTGGCTGTTCGATCAATTATTTGGACAGAAAGATGCGATCGAGGCGGCGTTCGGTGCTGAGCTTGATTGGCGACGCATGGACGACAAAAAGGCAAGCCGCATCGTCTACGCTCAACCCTTTGACGGCTTCAATCGGGAAGCATGGCCCGAGATGATTGGTTGGCTTGCCGCTCATATCCAAAAACTGGAAGCGGCCTTCAGTGCCCCCCTTTCGCGCCTGAACCCTCAGGTTCGGTCTCAAGATGAAGCGACCTAGCTGAGGGTTAAGTTTCCAGAGATGTTGGCCAGGGCGGTGAACCCGCCCTGGCGCAGAGGTCACTCGGTGACCGGATCTTCATCGCGGCGCGGGAAGGCGACCATTTCGACATCGGGGAACATGCTGTGTTTGACATTGATCGACGTGATGTTGCCGCTGTCGTCGGTGTTCACGAAGAGGGCGCCGCAGCGGTCCCAGAAGTTCTTGCCGTCTTTTTCGCCGGATTTGACGTTCAGTTTCAGAGTTTGAGTGGCCATTTTTTGATCTTCACTTTGAGTGTTTCGATGAACATGACCAAAGCTGGCACCAAGGGGCTGTCAGCGAGAAACTTGCCTCGCGAGGAATGCGCTGGCGCAGGGGAATTTTCTTGTTGAAGCGGGGCTTGCCCCGCGTCTGCTACGGCTGCCCGCTTATGTTCAGCAATCGGAAGCACGGCAGTGAGAACGAAAAACTGGCAAACCCAAAATACTGCTGCGTAACTTACACAAGCCTCAAAAGAACCAGAACTAGAGACCACGGCCTGGCCAACTGAAGCCAAAATGACGGACGTAGTATTTGTCATGCATGTACTTCAGATCGTCTTCCCAATCCGAAATCGCATCCTCGTAGCCGCGTGACTGCATTTTTTTGAAGTTTTTCGCTAGACCGGCAATGTGATAAGCGATTTTTCTAAGCCTTAAGGCAGACTTTGGTTCGCCCCACATTCGAAGCGCCGAAATCCCTTCGACTGGTGGAAGATGCCCTGAGAAGCAGCGGTCCAGGATTAACTGCCGGGTTGATGCTGGCAAGCCATTTGTTTTCCCGACCGTATATCCGAGCACTTTCAGAAAGCTTTCCTCAGCCCTCTCAAAATCACCACCACCATGTCCACTTCCAACATCTGTGGTTGGCCATTTGAAGGCTTCCACCTCGGGCAAATCTCGGACCCTTCGCCTCCACTCCTTTTCGACAGCGGAAACAATCAAAAGGTGTTCGTTTTTCTTTTGGCCTGTCGAATTGGCTGCACGTGATGTGTTTGCCTTCCACAGGTTTAAGAGTTGCTCATTGTTTGACTTGGACAGGGAAGAGCGAATTCTTTTTCCGCTTTCGACGAGTGATGACATCTCTCGCTTCTGACGAGCTTCTACTTGCCGCTTCACCTCTTCTTTTCTGCGAGCTTCTTTTGATTTCCCCTTTTCCAACCTCTTTTGGGCTTTTTGCTCTTTGGCTGCCCGTTGTTGATCGAGATGCCGCTGCTTTCTAGCAGCAGTTTCGATAGTCTTTGCCCATGAATGAAAGTGTCGCTCGTAGATCAAGTCTATTTCCGCCTCGTGGCGGATGACGGTTTGCCCTTTGAAGGTCAGGCCGACCGTGAATTTCGGTCCTTCTTGCGGAGACCCGACCCACATTTCGTCTCTCATCACAGTGAAGAGGCGCACGAAAACCTGGTTGAAGATCGGATCGTCGCCAAAGCCGTGCAGTTCCTGATAAGCCTTACCGACAGCAACCCACTCTTTTGGCTGATCCGCCAAGCTGTTCAAAACAAAAAGCGCCAATTTTCGAACAGTATCGAGATTAAGTTCAAATTTGGATCTGCTCATTAGCATCCGCTTTCAAAGTATTCTAATTCGAGGCCAATGGATTTGCGTCCTCATCTCAAGAACCCCAGGCTGGCCGATCACCATAATTCACGCTCGCGCCAAATCCGCTTCCTCGTGCTCGAAGGCTGTCGCCATCTCCTTGATCTCCCTCTCCGGAGCCCCCAAGGTCCGAGCAACGTCGCGCCAAGCCATAGTCGCTTCTGCGACCTCTGCAATGATGCGATCTGCCTCGCCGCGTTCGAGAAGATAGGATTCATGTTGCGAGCGGTGCAGGGCGATACTGGCATCCGGATTGTCATCGTCGACATAGCTCTTGAGCACACGCGGCTGGTTCGGCACAGGGTTGATGTCGTAGGCCGGTGAGAGGTGCCAGCCGCCATGCCCACGCAGAAATCCGTGATTGCGCATGTGATCATCGAGGTTCGTGACGAGAATGGAAAAGGCAACCCGCCGGTAGAGTTCCTCGCGGTCTTGGTCGGGCGTTACGCTTTCTGAGGTGATGATGTCTGCCAGGTCCAGATAGCTGTAGCTTTCGCCATCCTTGCCGCCCAGCATCGCCATAGCTGAGATGAACGGGATCCTGCCGTCCTCGTTCCGGTCAAACCGATGGGACAGGAAAACCGGCTTGTCGCCAGCCATCTCAAGCGTGTGATCAGAAACCGTAATTCCGGCGCGTCTTGCCAGCTCCAGCGCTATAGCTTCCCAGCGTTCCACGCAATAGGTGTCCGTCTCTCTCGGGAACTTGGCGACAGAAAGACGGCCGTGTTGGTCGAGGATGCTGGCCTTCGGCCGAGCGCCGCCCAGAGAACTGCCCGGAGCAAACAGCATTTTCAGGTCCTCAGTGGTCTCTTCGCCGCACAGAACGCGTTGAGACGCATGAAGCAAATCCCCGAGGCTTACGAGCGCAGGTACACCTATACCCTCGGGTGCTTGAAACTCGCCATCAACCCTAAAGCGCAGCGCACCCAAACGGGTCTCGTCATTTACGCCAAGCAGGTAGTCGGTTTCTTGCAGTGTCCTCGGACGTCGCCCCTCGGCCTCTGCCATGCGCCCCTCATAGCGCCGCATGACCGTTCTGCCCCAGGTATCAGGGGCAGAATCCCCAAGCGGTGCGAGCATGTCTTGTCCGGCCTCAGGCACGAATTGCCCTTTAACGAGAGGCATGTCCGGCGAAAGCCCGAAGGCGTTTTCGTCGACAAGCCAATCGTCATGATAGGTAAAGGACACCCGCTCTCGGCCGCGCCCCGCTGTGCGGTGGAGCGTGCCGACCTGTTTCAGCCCCTTCCAGTCGATCCAGACCTCAACCATTTTTCAGTCTCGCACGCTGCGGGAGGTCATCCAGAGCCATCTGCTCACCGACCGGATCATCGATATCCCCCCAACCTTTCAAGAGGCCAAGCGCCTGTAACACGGCCACGTAAGTGCCGATCTTGACTGCGGGGTTCCCGCTTTCGATCTTGGCGATGGTCTGCCGCGTAGTGCCAGCGCGCTGCGCAACAATCTCGGCGGTCAACTTGCGGCGCAGTCGCGCAACACGAATGTTTTCCCCAAGTGTCACGAGCTCCTTACGTGCCGCCCTGGGCATTTTGATCGGAACAGCCATAATGATATCTCCAAGCGACACTAAGCCTCTATATGTTACGCTGATAAAACATTATTGTCAATTTTCGCCGCTCAACCTGACGATCCAACGCCCCTGCTCGCACCACGACTTATGTTATCTCATCATAACATTGACAGCATTAAGGTTACCATTACGAAACATGACCTGGTTACCTCACCGCACACATACAGCGCGTTTGCTCGAACGAAATGATTGCGTTACCTTCCTTCGAAAGTCACGCCTGCAGCCCCGCAGCGCGCACCTGTTCGGGCGTCACCAACTCTGACGCGATCAAATCCTCAATCTGCCGGTTGGTGATGTGGCGGCACAGGGGATGGCGCTCGTGGATCCACTCGGCGAGGCTCGCACGGCCCTTGGCTTCGGCCTCTCGTGCCTTCTCGCGGTCCGCCTGCACCTTGGCAAGCCCCTTCTCCCATCGGCGCATCTTGAACCAGTTGTCTGAGAAACAGACCTTGCTGCGCGTGTAGCCCTCGCTTTCCTTGGCATAAGCTTTGACCGCCTGCTTCAGATCATCGGGCTTCACCCCGGCCTTCATGGCTGCTGCGATCAAACGCAGACTGGTCCGCCGGTCTCGGATCCTGTCTTCGGGATAGGCCGCCAAGATCTTCTCAGCTTCAAGATCTTCAACCGCCTCCGCCGCCTCGCGCCTGCGCGTAGGTGGTTTATGGATGGTTTTAGGATGGTTTGGGGTCCACCGTGAACCCCGTACCCCGTTCACCGTGGACCCCGTACCGGGTTCAGGCTGGACGGGGTTCACAGTGACCCCCGTCTCAATGTCGGGCTCGGCTGTGGTTTCGAGCGCGGCCACGCGCTCCAGAACGATGCGGTAAATGACGGTGTAGCCATTCTTGCAGTGCCGCCGCCCCGTCTCAATCAGAATGCCTTCGCGCAGGAAGTCGATGATGGTGCGCTTGACCGTGCTCTCACTAAGCTCTGTGTGGCGCTGGATCGTCCCCTTGGAACACCAGATGCCTGAGCCGTCATCGCTCGCTTTGTCGGCCAAGAACATGATGATCTGCTTGCGCGCGGCGCTGCCAAAGCGGCGCTCAGCGCATTCATTTGCGATACGCCAACTCATGATCTCACCGCCAATTGGGTTGAGGTCAGACCGGAAATGCCGTAGGTATTGGGACGGAAATATTCTTCTATGCCGTTGAGGTGGGTGGCCGCCCCCTCAGCGGTTTTTCTTTGCCCTTTCGTCAGAGCAAGAGACTGTGAAAAACCGTTTACTTGGGCCTCGTAACCTATTGAAAAGTGACCCTGAACGAAACAAGTCCGTTTACAATTTTTCCCTTTAAAATCAAAGAAATTTTCCGGATTGCAAATCCGTGTACACCGGTTCGATTCCGGTACTCGCCTCCAGACGTCAGATTTGACAGCGCGATGCGCGACAGCTTTGACTGTTTTGCTCGCGTCGCCTCTGAAGGCGGATCTGGCACTTCACTCCAGGCGGTCAACTGAACTCATCGGCACTGCGCCTGCCCCCCGGATCAGGCCGATGTGGATGTCGGCACGCGCTGCCAATAGGCGGGACCGCAGGCGTTTTGTTCCAGAAACCGATAGCGGGCCGTTCGGCGGTCCGGGCTCAGGTGGACCTCCGGTGCGCTGCGGTCTTCGAAACGGTAGGGCAGCACCGAGCGCAGCTCTTGGGAATGCTCCTCAACTGCCCGGATCACCCAAGGCCGCGTGAACATGACCTCCCGTGTCGCCTCCTTGGGGCGCTGAAAGCCCTTAGAGGCCGGGAAGCTGATCTCCCCCTCGATCACGATGCCCAATGATCCGAGGAAATCGCGGTAGTCTTCCGTCAGACGTTCGACCCTGATGATGTGATCGGCGACACAGACACCGTTCACGGAGTAGACATCGAAATCCTGCGGCCAGCGACCGTCGTTGACAAATCTCTTGAAGCGCGGCTCAACCGGGCGTTCGGGGCGCCTGTTTCCCTTCCAGAAGAATGACGAGATCGCCTTTTCCCACGGGTTCCGCTCGGTGCAAACCACATCATAGTCGACGATCTGCTCGCCATATACCCGCAGCGCATCGCTGTATCTGGAATGGTTTTGCAGTTCGATGGTCTCGCCGGAATTGATATTCACGAATTGTGGGTTTTCGATCCGCGCCGCACAGTCGCCGCGCTGATATTCCTCGCGCGGGCGCAGCCTGGTGATCACATCCTGTGGCCCGCAATAGGCGCTAATGGCCAGCTCGATCGAGCTGCCCGCGGTCTTGCCGGGCTTGACGTAAACAAAGTTGTGCTTGTGGCTTACAATCATTTGAACGCGCCCTGAAGGTAGGTTATCGTCCGCTTATGACATGTGGGGTCACCTCAGGCAATGATCGCAAGCAGACGGTCAAGTGGCTCCGGTAGTTAGATAAAAACGAGTTTGAGGACGTGCGGGCGGCCTGGGCTGTCCCTGCTTAATCAGAGGGGCTCTGGTGGCGATACGCCCCTTCGCGAACCTCTCGCAGTCACGAGGATGAGTGTCGAACAGGGCATTGCCGGACAGAAAACCGTTTTGCAGGCTCAGCTTTGCAGCTGGCAGCGGTCGCGCGTCGGATCTCGCGGCCCCGGACGGTAGACCAGCGCCCCTTCGACAGTCCCAAAATAAGAATGAAGCAGTGCGCAATACTATGTCTGACCTCCCGGTAATCGCCTCCCTCTGGATTGGTGGCAATCTCAGCTATCTTGAGCAAACCTGTCTGAAATCCTTTGCCGATCACGGGCATCGCACCCTGCTCTATACCTACGAGACGGTCGACAACTGCCCGCCGGGTGTCGAGCTGATGGATGCAAACCGGATTTTCCCGGCGTCGGATTTCATCCGCCACAAGGTCTCCGGCTCCCCTGCGGTTCATGCCGACGCCTTTCGCTACAAGATGATTTCGATGCAGAATGTGATCTGGGTGGATGCCGACGTTCTCTGCGTCAAACCCTGGGATTTTCAGGACCAATGGGTCTTTGGCTGGGAAAAACCGGGACGGCTGGTCTGTAATGCAGTTCTGGGATTGCCCCGGTTTTCGCGAACGCTACAGCGGTTGAACACGTTCTGCGAAAACGAATACCCGATCCCGCCCTGGGTCAAGGGCGAGGAACGCGCGGCCCTGGAAGCGGCTCATGCGGCTGGCAACCCGGTTCATGTCTCCGAATTGAAATGGGGCGTCTGGGGGCCGTCGGCGCTGACCTATTTCCTGAATGAAACCGGTGAGATGGCGCATGTGAAACCGCAGATGGCCTTCTTTCAGATCTCTTTCAAAGAACGCCGGAACCTGCTGTCACCGGGCTATACCGTAGAGAAGAAGATCGACGAGGGCTGCTATGGTGTGCATCTGTGGAACCGTCGGCTGAGCCGACGCCTGATCACCCATGAAGGCGGCATTCCTCATCCCGACAGCTATCTCGGCCGCGCGCTGGTCCGGCATGATATCGACGCCGCCGCCGCACCGATCCCGGACCGGCCCCCACAGGGCAAACCCACTCAGGCCGAACTTGCCAAAGCCGCGGCTGCAACCGCAAAAATCCCGGCTCCGGCGCCACGGGCATCAGCACAACAGACCGCGCACCCCCTGCTCAAAATACCGCTGGATCGTCTCACGCAGAGCGCCCATTACCAGCGGGCGATCGACAATCTGGAGCTGCGGACCGAAACACTCGTGGATCGCCTCGCGCCGCTGGCAGAGCCGGTTTCCCACGACAATATCCTGATCCTCACCTCGATGAAGAACGAGGCCCCGTTCATTCTGGAGTGGATCGCCTATCACAAGGCAATCGGGGCGAAACACTTCCTGATCTACACCAACGACTGCCGCGACAATACCGATGCGATGCTCGACCGTCTGGCAGAACTGGGGCTGGTCACCCGCGTTGACAATCCCTGGGATCCGGCCTCCGGCAAGAAGCCCCAGCATGTCGCGCTGGAAGACGCCATGAAACAGCCTGCCTTCAAGGCTGCGGATTGGGTTCTGACCATTGATGTCGACGAATTTGTGAACATCCATGTCGGTGACGGCAGATTTGCCGATCTGTTCAGGGCCGCTGGCGATCCGAATGTGATCTCCTTTACCTGGAAATTCTTCGGCAATGGCGGGGTTGGCACCTATGAAGACCGCCCCATTATCGAACAGTTCACCCGCTGCGCGCCCGAGTTCATCCCAAAACCCAGGCTTGGCTGGGGGTTCAAGAGCATGGTGCATAAATCCGCGCCCTACACCAAGATAGGCGTTCACCGCCCGCTGAAGATCGACAACGAAGACAACGTCTCGCAGGTGCGCTGGGTCAACGGGTCCGGGCGCGTCATGCCTGATATGCTGCTCACCAACAACGGCTGGCGCTCCACCAAACGCTCGCTTGGCTATCGGATGGCGACACTGAACCACTATGTGCTGCGGTCGGCCGACAGTTTCCTGGTGAAACGGGATCGTGGGCGGATCAACCATACCGAGCAGGATCAGGGGATCGACTATTGGGCGCGCCGCAACTACGCCTCGGAAACCGACGGGCGGATGCTCAATCGCCTGCCGATGATGCGGGCCGAACTGGATCAGCTGATGGCGGATCCGCAGCTGGCACGCCTGCACGGAGAGGCCGTGCAATGGCATAGGGCCAAAATCGACGATCTGAAATCTCAGCCGGAATACGCCAATCTATATGAAAACCTGACCGAGGTCGCGCGCCCGGATGCGATCTACCTCACCAAGCTTGAGGATCAGGCCGAGGCAGGCACCCCGGCAGGTGTGCAGATCCCCGAACCGGAGGCGCTGCTGCTCTCTCCCGCCCAGATCAAGGCCAAGACCCGGCTGCTGAAAGAGATGGTGCAGGGCAAGATCCGCGTTGCGGACCTGAAAACACGCGAGGCCGAGCTGGGAGCCGATATCGATATCGCCGACCTCGCCCAGAAGATGCAGCGCCCCTCTGCGCCTGCGCCTGCCGTCGTCGCGCCTGCCCCGGCACCTGCCAGCCGCGTGGTCACGATCGCGCCGGCCGCTACCAATGCCCAGATCAAAAATCAGGGCGCCCTTGATCGTTCCGCCGTCAGGCGTCCGGACGCGCCGGACAGCGCCCAGCCGATGACCGGTGATGCACGGTTCACCGACATGCGTGCCCATGCCGCCCAGCGTGCCGGCTTCTTCTGGGAGGACAAGGACAACGCGCTGTTTTACGAGCCTTCTGGCAAGCGGCTGGTGGTCAGCTTCGACAATATCCATGTCGTCCAGCAAAAGGAGGGCCAGCGCTGGCCCTGGGGTTACAAGCTGCTGTCGCAGACCATGGGCTGTTCGGTGCTTGGCGTGATCGGCGCCAAGCGGAACTGGTTCCGCAACCCCTTTGTGCATGACAGCTTTGACCAGCTGCGCGACAGCGGCTTCTTTGCACAATTTGACGAGGTTCTGTTCTATGGCGCCTCCATGGGGGCCTTTGGCGCACTCACCTATTCGCAATGCGCGCCAGGCTCCAAGGTCTTTGCCATCGCGCCGCAGACCACGCTCGACCGTCGCATCCTGCCGGATGACAACCGCTGGGGCTGGACCGCGCGTCTGGATTGGGAGGACCGCTATGCGGATGCAGCGCAGGCGACCCAATCGGCAGAGGATGTCGTGGTCCTGTACGACCCCTATTTCGCGCCGGATGTAGAACAGGTGAACCGGCTCACAGGTGACAATATCCGCAAGATGAGGATGCCGTTCTTCGGCCACCAGCTGCCACAGGCGCTGGCCAATATGGACATCCTCAAACCGATGCTGAACGAAATCTGCGAGGGCCGTTTCACCTCCCAACGGTTCTACCAACTGCTGCGCGCGCGTCGCGACCTGCCCCGATACCAGCACGACCTCCTGATGAAGGCCGAGGAGAAAAACCACAGGAAACTGGCCATTCAGGTCTGCGAATACACGCTGAAGAAACGCAATGCGAAAAACATTCGCAACTCGCTGGAACGGCTGCGTGCCGAACTCGCCGAGGCAGAGGGCTAGGTCATGACAACACGCCCCGCAAAGACGGCTCAGCGTCTGATCATCACCTGTATGAAAAACGAAGGCCCCTTCATCCTTGAATGGGTCGCCCACCACCGCGCCCTCGGGTTCGATCATATCCTGGTTTTCACCAATGACTGCGACGACGGCACTGTCGAGCTGCTCGATGCGCTGGCGGCCCGTGGCTATGTCACCCGGATGGACAACCCTTATCAGGAGATGGGCAGCGGCTATAATCCGCAGAAAGGTGCGTTGAAATTCGCAGAAGATCTTGATCTGGTCCGGGAGGCCGAGTGGGTTCTGGTCTCTGATGTGGATGAGTTCGTGAACATTCACGTTGGCGACGGCGACCTCGACAGCCTTTTTGCTGCCACCGGTGATCCAGACATGATCTCGATGCAATGGCGCCTGTTCGGCAACAGTTTCCGCGATTCCTATGAGGACGTGCTGCTGACCCAGCAGCATACCTATTGCGCGCCCAAATACTGCCCTGCCCCGATCCAGGCCTGGGGCATCAAAACCCTGTTCCGAACGCGAGGGGACCATGTCGCCGGAGGCTATGACCGCATTGGCGTCCACCGTCCGCTGAAACGGCGCATAGAGGGGATGCCGAATTGGGTGGCAGGCACGGGAAAACCGGTGCCCGAGGATATGGCCGATCAGGGCTGGCGTTTCGGCATTCGCGACCACGGCTACGACATGGTGACGCTGAACCATTACGCCGTACGCAGCACCGAAAGCTTCCTTGTCAAACGCGACCGTGGCCGGGTGAACCATGTGGAGCGCGACCAGGGGCTGGCCTATTGGATGCGCATGAACTTCAACATGGAACAGGATCTCTCCATCCAGCGCCGCCTTCCGGCAACGAAAAAGGAACTGACCCGGCTCAAACGGCTCAAGGGGATCAAGGCGCTGCATGACGCTGCGGTCACCGCCCACCGCAGCAAGATCACCGAGCTGATGGCGCGCGACGACATGAAGGCCTTCTACGAAGAGATCTCCTCGGCAAAGCTGACGCTGCTTTCACGGCATCTGAATTTCGTCTCCCGTGCCCAGTTCAACGATGGCCCGGACGCAATCTCTCCCGACCTGATACGGCGGCTGGAACAGGTGCCTGTCCTCTAGCGGCCGGAATCCCGAGGCGCGGATCCCTGCGCTACTCCGCTTTCAGGCGAAACCGCTGGATCTTGCCGGTTTCGGTTTTCGGCAGGGCGTCGATGTAGACGATATCGCGGGGGTATTTATAGGGCGCGATGGTCGCCTTGACGTGGTCCTGAAGCGCCTTGGTCAAAACATCCGACGGGCTGCTGCCCTCGGCCAGCACCACATGCGCCTGCACAATCTCTCCGCGCGCCTCATCCTTGGCGCCAATGACCGCGCATTCGGCCACCGCCTCATGCGACAGCAGCGCCGCCTCGACCTCCGGGCCTGCGATATTATACCCGGCCGAGACAATCATATCGTCATTGCGCGCCGCAAAATGCAGATAGCCATCAGCGTCCATCACGAAGCTGTCGCCGGTGATGTTCCAGCCATCGCGCACATAGCTATCCTGACGCGTATCCGCCAGATAGCGACAACCCGTCGGCCCCTTGACCGCCAGCCGGCCAACCTCGCCGCGCGGCGCCTCTTTGCCCTCCGCATCCAGCACCCGCACCTGATACCCCCGGACCGGCTTGCCAGTACAGGCCGGGCGATGATCGTCGAACCGGTTGGAGATAAAGATATGCAGCATCTCCGTCGCCCCGATCCCATCCAGCATCGGTTTGCCAGTCTGCGCCATCCAATCCTCATAAACCGGCGCGGGCAGCGTCTCGCCCGCGGAAACGGCCGCCCGCAGCGACGACAGATCGGCCCCCTCCTCCATCGCGCGCAACATCACCCTGTAGGCGGTTGGCGCGGTAAAACAGACGGTCGCCCGGTATTTCTCAATAATCTCGATGAGATTCGGCGGCGAGGCATTCTCCAGCAATGTCGCCGCCGCCCCGAACCGCAGCGGAAAAATCGCAAGCCCGCCAAGACCGAAGGTAAACGCCAGCGGCGGCGAGCCGACAAAGATATCTTCGGGCGTCACGCCCAGTACTTCCGCCGCGTAGCCATCCGCAATCATCAACAGATCACGGTGGAAATGCATGGTCGCCTTGGGCGCGCCGGTGGTGCCCGAGGTAAAGCCCAGCAGCGCCACATCGTCCCGGCCCGTGGCCACAGCCTCGAAACTCACCGGCTTTTCCAGCGCCAGCCGGTCCAGCTCGGCATCATGGTTGGAGGTGCCATCAAACCCCACAACGGACGTCAGATATGCCGAGGTCTTGGCGCAGCTCACCAGCTCCTCCATCAGCCGCGTGTCGCAGAGCGCATGGCTGATCTCAGCCTTGTCGACGATCTTGGCCAGCTCCCCCGTCCGCAGCATCGGCATGGTGTTCACAACCACCGCCCCCGCCTTGGTCGCTGCCAGCCAGCAGGCCACCATGGCCGGGTTATTGGCCGAACGGATCAGCACCCGGTTGCCCGGCTTCACCCCCAGATCCTCGACCAGAACATGGGCCAGCCGGTTGGTCCAATCGGCCAGTTCCTTGTAGGTGCGTCGCCGCCCGTTGCCGATCAGGGCGGTATGGTCGCCAAATCCCCTGGCCACCATGGCATCGGTCAGTTCGACCGCGGCATTGAGCCGCTCGGGGTAGTCGACCCCCTCCATCAGGAATTCCGGCCACTGATCTGCCGGCGGCAGGTTATCGCGGGTGAATGTGTCGATATGTGCGCTTGGTCCCAGCATCTCAGCCCCCTTTTTGAAACGCGGAAATCGCCTGACGGGCGATCACCACACGCTGCACATCCGAAGCCCCCTCGTAGATCCGCAACGCTCTGATATCGCGATAGAGTTCCTCGACCTTCTGGCCCTGCCGCACGCCGTCACCGCCATGCAGCTGTACCGCCCCGTCGATGACCTGCTGCGCCTGGTCGGTAGAAAACAGCTTTGCCATGGCGGCCTCGCGGGTGATCCGCGCCGCGCCGCTGTCCTTGGCCCAGGCAGCGCGGTAAACCAGCAGGGCGCTCGCATCCACATCCAGCGCCATATCGGCGATATGGCCCTGTACCATCTGCAAATCCGCCAGCGGCGCGCCCTGCACATGGCGCGTCGTCACCCGTGCCAGCGCCTCGTCCAGCGCCCGGCGGGCAAACCCCAGCGCAGCCGCCGCCACGGTGGAGCGGAATACATCCAGCACCGACATCGCAATCTTAAAACCGGCCCCCGCCTCCCCCAGCAGGGCGCTGCGCGGGATCCGGCAATCTGTGAACCTCAGCCTCGCCAATGGATGCGGCGCCAGTGTCTCCAGCCGCTCCACCACCTCAAACCCCGGCAGGCCCGCAGGCACCACAAAGGCCGAGAGCCCCTTCGCCCCCGGTCCCTCGCCGGTACGGGCAAACAGCGTATAGACATCGGCAATCCCGCCGTTGGAGATCCAGGTCTTCTCCCCGTTCAGAACGTAATGATCGCCATCCAGCGTCGCGGTCATGGTGGAATTGGCCACATCCGACCCCGACTGCGGCTCCGTCAGGGCAAAGGCCGCGATCGCCTTGCCCGAGCGGGTCAGCGGCAACCACTCCTGCTGCTGTGCCGCGCTGCCAAACAGGGAGATCGCCCCGGTCCCCAGCCCCTGCATCGCAAAGGCGAAATCCGCCAGACCGTCGTGCCGCGCAAGCGTTTCGCGGATCAGGCAGAGCGTGCGCACATCCAGCGCCTCTCCGGCCATGGCGCCGGAATGCTGCGTCCAGCCGCCTGCACCAAGCGCCGCAACCAGCGCCCGGCAGGCCGCGTCGGTATCGCCATGATCGATATCCGCCAGCGCCCCGGCGGCCCAGCTCTCCAGCTCCTCCGCCAGCGCCCGATGGCGTTCTTCGAAAAACGGCCAGCTCAGAAACGTCCTATCCGCCATATCGCTCCTCCCGGGACAGGGCAGCGCCTGTCATCTTTCCCCAAATACTCCCGCCGGAGGCCTCTGCGCCCTCCTCCGGCGCCGCGGTCTCCGGGGATCGGATCAATCCCCTTCAAACAGGGGTTTTTCTTTCTTCACAAAGGCCTGATAGGCGCGCTCGAAATCGGCCGTCTGCATGCAGATCGCCTGCGCCTGCGCCTCGGCTTCGATGGCCTGTTCGATCGACATCGACCATTCCTGCGCCAGCATGGTTTTGGTCATCATATGACCAAAATTCGGACCCGAAACGATCCGCTCGGCCCAGTTGCGCGCCTCAGCCATCAGCTCGTCAGCCGCCACGATACGGTTGTGAAACCCCCAGGCATGGCCCTCATCTGCGCCCATGGATCGCCCGGTATAAAGCAACTCCGCCGCCCGTCCCTGACCGATGATCCTCGGCAGGATAGCACAGGCCCCCATGTCGCAGCCCGCCAGCCCGACGCGAGTGAACAGAAAGGCCGTCTTGGCCTCGGGCGTGGCGATCCGGATATCCGAGGCCATCGCGATGATCGCACCGGCCCCGACACAGACGCCGTCCAGCGCGGCGATGATCGGCTTGCCACAATTCACCATCGCCTTGACCAGATCGCCGGTCATGCGGGTAAAGGCCAGCAGCTCCTTCATCGACATCTTCGTCAGCGGGCCAATGATATCATGCACATCGCCGCCGGAGCTGAAGTTGCCGCCGTTGGGTGCAAAAACCACCGCCTTTACGTCGTCATCATAATGCAGCTCGCGAAACCAGTCGCGCAGCTCGGCATAGCTCTCAAAGCTCAGCGGGTTCTTCCGCTCGGGCCGGTTCAGCGCAACCGTTGCGACACCCGCGTCAACAGAGCACAGAAAATACTTGGTATCCGTCGAGATCATCCCTTGCGTCCTTCATTCTCAAGCCGTTTAGCCACCTGATCCAGCGCGTCGGACAGTGTCTGCACCTCCGCCTCCTGCACGCTGTCAAACATCCGGTCGATCCAGGCCTCATGCGCGGCGGCCTGGCGGGCAAATTCCGCCACCCCCGCCTCGGTCAGCCGCACCCGGCTGGCGCGCCGGTCACCGGGCACCTTTTCACGCTGCACGTGGCCATCATCCACCAGCCGCTCGACGATGCCGGTCACATTGCCGTTGGAGACTTTAAGCACGCCGGAGAGTTCACTCATCTTCAGCCCGTCAAGATGCTGGCTCAGCGCGGCCATCACGTCAAAACGCGGCAAAGTCGTGCTGAACTCCTGCCGCAGGTTCTCGCGGATTTCGCTTTCCACGGCGCGGGTGGCCTTCAGAACCTTGAGCCACAGCCGCAGCCGGTCCTTGGAGCGGTCGGTCTGCATCAGATCTCGCCTCCGGTGATCGGCAGCGCACTGCCATTGATGGATGCGGCAGCCGTCCCGGCCAGATAGAGCGCGGCATCCGCCACCTCCTCCGGCTGGATGAACCGCCCCTGTGGATTGCCTGCACGCAGGGATTTCGCCGCGTCGTCAGCGCTCATGCCGGTGGTTGCCACAATGGTGGCGATCGACCGCTCCAGAAGCGGCGTCTCAATGAACCCCGGACAGATCGCATTCACCGTGATCCCGCTGCGCGCCAGCTCCTGCGCCAGCGCCCGTGTCAGACCGATGACCCCGTGTTTGGCCGCACAATAGCCCGCGACATAGGGGTATCCCTTTAGCCCCGCAGTGGAGGCCACGGCGATCATCCGTCCCCAGCCTCCGGCCTTCATATCGGGCAGCGCCGCCTGCCACAGGTTGAACACCCCCGACAGGTTGACGGCAAGCGCCGCTGCGAAATCGCCCTCATCCATTCTGGCAAAGGGCTTGGAAGGCGCCGCACCCGCGTTGGCAATGGCAATGGTGATCGGGCCCTGCTGTTCACGGGCCGCCGCAAGCGTCTCGCGCACCGCCTCGGCATCGGTGACATCACAGGCCAGTGGCAGGCCATCCACCTCGGCGGCGACCTCCTCCAACGGTGCCTTGCGCCGCCCCAGCAGCGTTAGCCGCGCACCCTGCGCCGCAAAGCCCCGCGCAAGGGCGGCACCCACGCCAGAGCCGCCGCCGGTGATCACCACATGTTTCCCGCAGATCTCGCTCATGCCCGGATCACCTCCGCCTCGCGGTTGGCCAGACGCCAGGCCTGATCGCGCCCGGCCTGATAGGGCAACGGCCAGTCTGCATGGCGATCACCGATCCGCGCCGCCTCATGCAGGGTCCAGTAGGGATCTGCCAGATGTGGCCGCCCGACACAGACCAGATCCGCCCGGCCGGCCATCAGGATCGAATTGGCGTGATCCGCCTCATAGATATTGCCCACCGCCATGGTTGCAATGCCCGCATCATTGCGGATCCGATCCGAAAACGGTGTCTGGAACATCCGGCCATAGACCGGCCGTGCCTCGGGTGTGGTCTGTCCGGCGGAGACGTCGATGATATCCGCGCCCGCCGCGGTGAACGCCCGCGCAATCTCGACCGCCTCTTCCGGCGTGACGCCTTCATCGCCGACCCAATCGTTGGCGGAAATACGCACGGACATCGGCTTGCTTGCAGGCCAGGCTGCCCGCATCGCCTCAAACACCTCCAGCGGGTAGCGCAGACGGTTTTCCAGCGCGCCGCCATACTCATCGGTTCGAATGTTGGATTTGGGCGAGATGAAGGATGAAATCAGATAACCATGCGCCGCGTGAAGTTCGATCATGTCAAACCCGGCGCGATCCGCCATCTGAGCTGCGGCCACGAATTGCGCCTTGATGGCCTCCATTTCCTGCGCTGTGATCTCGCGCGGGGCCGGATTATCCTCAGTCCACGCAATAGCAGAGGCCGAAACCGTCTCCCAGTTCCCCTCTGGCAGCGGCGCGTCCATGGTCTCCCAGCCCAATTGGGTGGAGCCTTTGCGGCCCGAGTGGCCGATCTGACAGCAGATCTTGGCGTCGGTCTCGCTGTGTACGAACTCCGTCAGCCGCGTCCAGGCGGCCTCATGCTCAGGCGCGTAAAGCCCCGGACAGCCGGGCGTGATCCGCCCCTGCGCCGACACACAGGTCATTTCGGTATAGACCAGCCCTGCTCCGCCCTTGGCGCGTTCGCCGTAGTGGATCAGATGCCAGTCGGTCGGGCAGCCATCCTTGGCCTTGTACTGCGCCATCGGCGACACCACGACACGGTTCTTCAACTGCATCTCCCGCAGCCGGTAGGGGGCGAACATCGGCGGGCGCACCGGGGCATCCTTGCTGGCACCCGCCCGCGTCTGGAACCATTTCTCGGCAGAGGCCAGCCAATCCGCATCCCGCAGGCGCAGGTTTTCATGGGAAATCCGCTGCGACCGGGTCAGCAGCGAATAGTTGAACTGCACCGGATCCATATCCAGATAGCGTTCCACATCCTCGAACCACTCCAGGGAGTTGCGCGCCGCCGATTGCAACCGCAGCACATCCAGCCGCCGCTCCTCCTGATAGCGGACAAAGGCCTGTTCCAACGTCGGTTCGGTGCTGATGAACTCCGCCAATGCGATGGCGCTGTCAAAGGCCAGTCGCGTGCCCGACCCGATGGAGAAATGCGCCGTGGCCGAAGCATCGCCCAGCAAGACCACGTTCTGATGATACCATGTTTCGCAAAGCACACGGGGGAAGTTGATCCAGACCGCCGAGCCCCGCAGGTGATCAGCGTTGGAAATCAGCGCGTGCCCATCCAGATGATCGACAAAAATCGCCTCGCAGGTGCGCAGGATCTCGTCCTTGCTCATCGCCTCAAAGCCCCAGTTTTCCCAGGTCTGGGCCGAGCATTCAACGATCACCGTCGCGGTGTCAGCGTCGAACTGATAGGCGTGGATCCACATCCAGCCATGCTCTGTCTTCTCAAAGATAAAGGTAAAGGCATCATCGAATTTCTGCTGTGTGCCCAACCAGATAAACTTGCAAGGGCGCACATCGACGTTTGGTTTGAAATGCGCGGCAAACTCGGTTCGCACCCGCGAATTCAGCCCGTCGCAGGCCACGACCAGATCATAATCCGCCTGATAGCTCGCGGCCGATCCGACTTCGGTTTCGAACCGCAAATCAATACCCAGTTCGCGCGCCCGCTCCTGCAGGATCACCAGCATCGCCTTGCGACCGATGCCCGCAAACCCATGCCCGCCCGACACGGTCCGCACGCCGTCATGCACCACGGCGATATCGTCCCAATAGGCGAATTTATCGCGGATCCGCTCGGCGCTGACGGGATCATTGGCGGCCAGATTGTCCAGCGCGTCATCAGACAGCACCACACCCCAACCAAAGGTATCATCGGGCTTGTTACGCTCAAAAACCGTGATTTCGGCATCCGGCTGACGCAGCTTGGTCGAAATCGCGAAATACAGGCCAGCGGGGCCGCCTCCCAGACAGGCGATTTTCATGGTGCCACTCCCCTATTGCGATCAAAGCTGAGCACAGGATAAGCGCACGGCAATAAATTTCAAGCTTAAACTTTTAAACTTGAAGCTTTCGCCAGACCTGCAGGAGATCCGCGTTAAGGGAATATTCATCTCCGCCCTGCGATACTGGCAAGAGCATGACTCTTGCCCCGGTTTTCTCGGACGCCATCGACATGGGCGCGGGAAACCCAAGCTATTCAGCCATAATTTCCCGATAAGTTTCAAGTGGATAAGCCCCACAATTGATGTAGAGAACTTGTCTCAAACGGGTCATCTGATCTCCCGCAAAACCACAATTAATTCAATGTTTTCAGATAGATAAAATAACTTGAACAACAGGGGTGACGCTGTGGATAAGTTGGGGGACAGTTTGGGCATTCTCAACCCAAACGAGACACCCTGCCGGGACATTCAGAACCGACAAAAATATCGAGATAAGTCAAGTTTGGAAGGTATTAACAAAATGTTAAAGAGTAAATTCGATTGCGCAGTCACGATTCATCAAGAGCAAACCAGAGCCACCAGCCAGACCCGTTACCTACGGCTATCCACAACACACCTATAGGATGTATCCCCTGACCTGATCCTCAGTCAAAAAAACCGCGCAGCCTCGGCTGCGCGGTCCCAGTGCAGACTATGGTGCGAAGGATCCCGGCTCAGAGCTCTCGCAGATATTGCATCACTGCCGGACGCACCGTTTGCTCGCCTCGGTGGCGTGCGTCGGCAATGATTTTGCGAATAGCATTCAGATCCACCCGCATCAGCAGCGATTTGACCGGGCCAACCGAGGCAGGTCGCATCGACAGCACCCGCAACCCCATCGCCGCAAGGCAGACCGCCTCAATCGGGCGCCCGGCGTCCTCGCCGCAAAAGCTGAGCGGAGTCCCGGAAATCTCGCAACGCTCAACGATTTGCGCGATAAAGCTCAGGTAGCTCACGTTCAATGTGTCGTAACGCTTGCGCACCCTCTCGTTTTCACGGTCCGCAGCAAAGAAAAACTGCTTGAGGTCATTGCCGCCGATCGACAGGAATTCGACCTCGTCGAAAAACTTCTGCGGCGCAAAGGCCAGCGACGGGGTTTCCAGCATGGCCCCGACTTCCAGTTTTTCCGGCAGCGGATGCCCGAGGCGCCGTTCGCGTTCCAGCGTCTTGGCGACCTCGGCCTTGGCGGCGCGGAACTCCTCGAACTGCGCCACAAACGGGAACATGACCGTCAGCGGACGCCCGTTGGCGGCGCGCATCAGCGCCTGCAACTGCATCCGCATCACACCGGGCTTGTCGAGACCAACCCGGATCGCCCGCCAGCCAAGTGCCGGATTCGGTTCATCGGTCGGCTTCATATAGGGCAGCACCTTGTCCGACCCGATGTCCAGCGTGCGGAACACCACCCGCTTGCCGCCAGCCGCATCCAACACCCGCTGATACAGCGCCACCAGTTCGGATCGTTTCGGCATCTGGTTGCGGACCAGAAACTGCAATTCGGTTCGGAACAGCCCGACGCCTTCGGCACCGGAGTTTTCCA
Organism: Phaeobacter sp. JH204B; assembly: GCF_048055755.1. Classification (NCBI taxonomy): domain Bacteria; kingdom Pseudomonadati; phylum Pseudomonadota; class Alphaproteobacteria; order Rhodobacterales; family Roseobacteraceae; genus Phaeobacter; species Phaeobacter sp. JH204B. The sequence goes on along the minus strand of NZ_JAYMXF010000026.1, from coordinate 180,501 downwards.
GCGACGGCAAATCGGCCATCAGCCCGGCGTTCATCAGCAGGTTCACACGTGTGCCGTCGCGGGTCAGCGCCTGTTTGTCACGGATCGAGGCATAGCGTTCCTGCGCCTTGGCCTGCATCGCGATCTTGTCGCGAAAGGCCCCCACAACGGTGTCATCCGGCCGCAGATGTACCACACCCTGCTCCCCGTCCACCATGATATGGTCGCCGTTCAGCGCCTCGGTGGTGATGCGTTTGGTGTGAACCACCAGCGGAATGGCCAGCGCGCGGGCAATGATCGCCGCATGAGAGCCGACAGAGCCTTCCTCCAGCACGATGCCACGCAGGTTGCGGCCATATTCCAGCAGCTCACCGGGGCCGATGTTCCGTGCAATCAGCACCGGGTCCTCGGGCAGCTCTGCACCGGTTTCACGGCCCTGCCCGGTCAAAATCCGTAGCAGCCGGTTGGACAGATCATCCAGATCGCTCAGCCGCTCGCGCAGATAGGCATCCTGCACCTGCCCCATGCGCGCCCGCGCCTGGGACTGCTCTTTCTCCACCGCCGCCTCGGCACTCAGACCGCGGCCGATGTCCTCTTCCATCCGCCGCATCCACCCTTTGGAATTGGCGAACATCCGGTAGGCTTCCAGCACCTGCAACTGTTCCTTGTCACCGGTCTGGGAGACCTCCAGCATCTTGTCGACGCCGACCCGCAGCTCCTCGACCGATTCATGCAGGCGCTCAAGCTCGCGGTGCGGGTCATCGGCAATCGGATTGGTCACAACAACGCGCGGCTCATGCAGCCAGACGTGGCCTTCAACGGCGCCTTCCTGCGCGATGGTTCCCCGCAGCAGAACCGGTTGCTGGTGCAGGGGCGACAGCGCCGCGCCCTCGCCAACAAAGGCGCCAAGCTCGGTCATTTCGGCAATCACCATCGCCACCACTTCCAGCGCATAGACCGCATCGGCGGAGAATTCGCGCGCGTCCTTGGACTGCACCACCAGCACGCCCAGCATCTCGCCAAGCCGCTGAATCGGCACCCCCAGGAAAGAGGCATAACGCTCCTCCCCGGTTTCCGGCATATAGCGGAACCCCTTGGCGTTGGGGGCATCCGGGGTGTTGACCACCTTGCCATAGCGCGCCACACGGCCCACCAGCCCCTCGCCGATCCGCATACGGGTCTGGTGTACGGATTCAACGTTCAGACCCTGAGTCGCGCAGAGCTCAAGCGTCTCCTCGTCCCGGAACAGATAGACCGAGCACACCTCGCTGCGCATGCTATCGGCGATCAGCTGGGTGATCTTGTCCAGCCGGGCCTGACCGGCATCATCACCGGCCATCGCCTCGCGCAAGCGCATCAACAGATTGCGACTTTCGGATTCGGTCGTCTTTACCATGGGGGCCGTTCACACAGGTTTCGGTGTCAGGCAGCCAGGTCCAGATCAGGCCGCCTTGTCCAATTCAAAGGCATCATGCAGTGCTTGCACTGCAAGTTCCATGTATTTCCGGTCGATCAGAACCGAAATCTTGATTTCGGAGGTGGTGATCACCTTGATGTTGATGCCCTCGTCCGACAGCACCTTGAACATCTTGGCTGCAACCCCTGATTGTGAGCGCATACCGATGCCAACCACCGAGACCTTGGCAACATCACGGTCAGCCAGCAGTTCGGCGTAGTTCAGCTCGCCCTTCTGCTTTACCGCCTGCAACGCCTGTTCGGCGCGCGCCACCTGATCGGTCGGGCAGGAGAAGGTCATATCGGTGCGACCCTCGGCCGAGATATCCTGAACGATCATATCGACGTTCACACCTGCATCGCTCAGCGCGGTAAAGATATGTGCCGCGATGCCGGGACGGTCGGCGACCGATTGCACGGTCAGCTTGGCTTCGTCACGGGAATAGGCCACACCGGCCACAACATTGGATTCCATGATTTCCTCCTCGTCGCAGACCAGGGTTCCGGCCTCGTCGGACTGTTCCTCAAAACTCGACAACACGCGCAGCTTCACCTTGTAGCGCATCGCCAGTTCAACAGAGCGGGTTTGCAGGACCTTGGCGCCCAGCGAGGCCAGCTCCAGCATTTCTTCAAACGCGATCCTATCCAGTTTGCGCGCCTTATCGCAGATCCGCGGGTCGGTGGTATAGACCCCGTCCACATCGGTATAGATATCGCAGCGCTCCGCCTCAAAGGCCGCGGCAAAGGCAACAGCGGTGGTATCAGACCCGCCCCGGCCCAGCGTGGTGATACGGCCTTCGGGGCTGATCCCCTGAAACCCTGCAACCACGGCGACGCGCATGCCTTCGCCGAACTTCGCATTGATGTTCTCCGGCGGGATCTCTTCGATCCGGGCCTGACTGTGGGCGCTGGTGGTTTTCAGCGGCACCTGCCAGCCCTGCCAGCTGCGCGCGGGGATATCCATCTCCTGCAGCGTCAGCGCCATCAGACCCGCCGTCACATTCTCGCCCGAGGAGACCACAGCATCATATTCGCGCGCATCAAACAGCGGCGAGGTCTCATTGACCCAGCCGACCAGCTCATTGGTCTTGCCCGACATGGCAGAGACGATAACGATCACGTCATAGCCCTTGGCCACCTCAACGCCCACGCGTTTCGCCGCGCGGCGGATGCGGTCCAGATTGGCGACAGATGTACCGCCGAATTTCATCACAAGAACGGGCATTGGGCAAAACTCTCCGTGCGCTTGCGGGTTTCAACTCCCCGCCTCTTATGCGAGCGGCCCCACAAGGGCAAGCCTGCGGATTGTAGCGATACACGCAGAAACGCCGGTGCAACACGCAATTTTGATGCGTCAAAGCGGCGCGTTTCGGTCGATCTGCCTAGTTGCGCCAAAAACGGATGGTCAGAATGGCATAGACCGCCATCAGCTCCAGCCGCCCGATCAGCATCGCCGCACTCAGGATCCACTTGGCGCCATCGTTCAGCGTGGAGAAGTTGCCCGCAGGCCCGATCCGGTCGCCAAGGCCGGGGCCGATATTGGCCACAGCCGTTGCCGCCCCCGACACCGCCGTCACAAAATCAAGCCCGGTCAGCGCCAGCGCCCAGGCCACGATCCCCAGCGTGACCACAAAGAACATGAAAAAGGAGATCACCGAGCTCAGCACCTCGGCGTCCACCGCCCTGCCCTGATAGCGCGGGACAAACACCCCATGCGGCGAATGAATGCGCTGGATCTGCACCCGGATCGAGGCGAACAGCAGCTGATAGCGGAAAATCTTGACCGAACAGGCGGTTGACCCCGCACAGCCGCCAATCAGCCCGATAAAGAAGAACAGCATCACCAGAAAGCTGCCCCACTGCATGTAATCAACGCTGGCGTAGCCGGTGCCGGAGATGATCGAGGTGATATTGAACAGCGCCTCGCGCACCGCCTGCTCGGGGTGGTGAGGAAACACATAGACCAGCACACAGGCCGTCACCACGACAAGGATCAGGATGGTGGCCAGAAAGGTCTGGATCTGGCTGTCACGAAACAGCGGCTTGGAATGGCCGTTGACCATCTGCACATAGCGCACAAAGGGCAGCGCCGCGAGGATCATGAACACCGATGCCGCATATTCAGGCGCGCCGGTAAAGGTGCCGAAAGACGCATCGTAATTGGAGAAACCCCCGGTGGAACATGTGGTCAGCGCATGCACCAGCGCGTCAAAGGGCTGCATCCCCAACAGCATATAGACCACCATGCAGGCCACGGTCAGGCCGACGTAAATCAGCGAAATCTGCTTCGCGATTGCCTGCGCGCGCGGCAGGATTTTCCCCATCGTGTCAAAGGCTTCGGAGCGGAAAATCTGCATGCCGCCAACCCGCAGCTCCGGCAGGAACACCATGGCCACCACGATGATGCCGATGCCGCCCAGCCATTGCAGGATGCCCCGCCACAGCAGCAGTCCGCGCGGCAGACCATCAAGGCCCGAAATCACGGTGGAGCCGGTGGTGGTAAGGCCGGACATCGCCTCGAAGAACGCATCGACAAAGCGCAGTTCAGTGGCGCCCAGCATCAGGGGAATCGCCCCGAACACCGGCAGCGCCACCCAGACCAGCGTCGTCAGCAGAAAGGTCTGCTGGATCGTCAGCCCCTCGCGCACCCCATTGGCACAGGACAGCGCAATCAGCCCGCCGCCGAGGATGGTGATGACGGCACTTTCGAGAAAGACCGGCCATTCCCCCTGCCCGTCGTATAGATCGACAGCCAGCGGGAACACCATGGTTGCCCCAAGGATGGCCACCAGAAGGCCAATGACATATCCAACCGGACGCAGATCCAACATGCGCGCAGCGTTGGCCTCCACCGGGCGGAGTGTCAAGAGACTGCGCGACTGTTGCGACCCGGGGTTAGGGTTTTGTCGACTTCTGTGACACCGTGCCGACTTTCGCCGTCATCGCACTGGCCGACGTGCCGCCCCCCCCGCCCTGACCGGTCATCAGCGCCTGAGTGCTGGTGGTTCCGGCCTGTTTCGCGCCAACCGGCGACAGCTGAGCCCGCGCAGCGGGCTGAGATGCAGGCGAAGATGCCGGGGCCGGATCCTTGGCGGGCATCGCTGCCGGTTTCGACGGCGCGCGGGTGGTTTTGCGGCTTGGTCCGGCGGCGGCGTGCGTATCGGGTGTCACGGCGGCAGCAGCGGCAGGGGCCGCAGGTTTTGCCACATCCGCTTCGCTCGTCGCGACCCTGCGCTTGCTGGAAAAATCGGACGCCCCGGCTGTATCCGCCTTGTCGGTGGGCTGCGGCGTTGGCGCAACCGTCGGCGTGCTGGTCGCCGCCTTGGTCCGTGCCGGGCGGGTTTTCTTGCGGGCAGGCTTGCGCTGCGGGGCGGGCTTTGGTTTTGCGGCCGCAGGTTTCTCCGCAGCGGTTGCGGCAGGCTCGGCACTGCGGCTGGCTGCCTCCGTGCTGCGCGCGGCGGTGGTCTTGACACGGGTCTGGTTCAGCCCCACTGCAATCGCATGGCTGGCAACCGCCATCTGCGCGGCGGGCATTGCCCCCATCAGGGCCACGGCCCCACGCCAGAACCGCATCTGGCGCCCAACAAGCGTACCTGCCAATGCAGCAGGTGTCCGGGGAAGGTCGGTGAAGTCGAGTAGAGGGATCATCAAAATCTCCTGTTTGGCGGGTGGCATCCGCCGCGATATGGCTGCGCCAGACATCAGGGCCAGCGATCAGACGGCCTTGCTGGCGCAGATGAACAAGAGACATTGGTCTGACCATCTTCCGAACCCGGTAAGCTCGGCGCGACAGCCCTGGCACGAGGCCCCCTCCGCCCCTCGGACAGGGGGAACGACGCAGCGCACACCCCCACAGGTTGCAACTCTATCTGATTCCTTTTGCATTGCAGCATAAATAATGCCGCATTGCAGAGGCGCCCGTAAAAAGCGCGAAAAACCGCCGCCTAATCAGGCAGCGGTGTCGGGTCTATGTCGGAAAATGGGGCCACAGGCACGATTGGCGTCCTGCGCGCCCGGATCACCCCTGATGGATCAGGGTTGCGAACATCCGCGGGTCGATGCTGCGCGCCGCAAAGGTCGGCCCCTGCGTCAGCACGCTGATTGCATCATGGCTGTGCAGGCTCTCCTGATGGCTGGCCACCACCCGGAAGTCGCCGATACGGGAATCCGATTGCAGCGCCTCGCAGAACAGCCGCGCGGCATCTTCGACAAAGATCGGATTGGCCGCGTTCAGCTCGGCAAAGGCCTGCTCATCCTCGCGCTTGACCATGACCTGGGTCTCGGTCGGCACCGCGCGGCGGCAATGGTCGATCACATCCTCGAACCACAGAACCGGCGCGCCCGGCTCCTGCACCAGCGAAATCCGCGCCACCGAGCGCTGCGAATGCGGCGTCGCCAGCTGGCCACGGGCACTGCGGGCATGTTCGCTCAGCTCAAGCGAACAGGGACAGGTCGAGGAATAGACGTAATCCAGATGGATGATCTTCGTCCGCTCGCCATCGTGATCCACGATTTCCAGAGCGATATCATAGTATTGATAGCCCGACAGGCCAGAACGCAGGCTTTGCACCTTCACCGGGAAGGAAAACCGCATCTGCAAACGTGCATCAAGGCTTTCGAGATCGGTGAGGTAATCATCAAGCGCCGCTTCCATCACTTCAAAGCTGAAAGTGCGTTCAGCGTGTTTGTAAAACGACCGCATGATCCGGGACATATTGATGCCCTTCTTGTCGGCATCCAGGCTGACGGTGCCGGTCACGCTGGTTTCCAGCGTCAGATCGCCATTGTCGCGGGTGTGAAAGCGAATCGGCAGGCGAAAATTGGAAATTCCGACGTGCTGGATCTGCTCATGGGCGCCGCGGATCAGGCTGGACGGCCCGTTCTGCAGGTCCGGCAGGGTCGCACGATAGCTGCTATCGGCTTCAAACTCCTCAGGGTAGTGGCGCGACAGATCGGGATAATTACCAACGGGTGCATCCGGCAGAAGCCGTGCAACCACAGGGTTTAGTTGAGCAATTTCGGTCTCGGTTGCCGTGCTGGCCCATTTGCGCAACAGCTCGAGTGCATCCTCTGCATCTGCTCGATCAGGCGCCTTAGTCAGATTACGCGAGTGAGAGTTCATGAAACAGAGACCTCCGCTGACGCTGCCCGATCATCAGGCAGCAGGATTAGTTTTAGTCTGTTACGCAGCAGATCGCAAAACAGATCATTCAAAAGCGTCGTGTTTTGCGCATTTACGGCGATTGACGCCAGATCCTCTTGGATCACGCTTGGCATCGGGGGCAGCGGCGACGCGCGCGCCCTGCCCCCTTATCGCCGTCGCTATTCAGCCGCAGCTTCAGCCGATCAGGCCTCCGCCACCGCCAGGGCCTGTGTCAGATCCGCGATCAGATCGGCGGCATCCTCAAGCCCGACCGAAAACCGGACCAGACCGGGCGTAATGCCCAGTTCGGCCTTCAGCTCATCAGACAACCGCTGATGGGTGGTGGTGGCCGGATGGGTGGCGATGGATTTCGCATCGCCCAGATTGTTGGAAATCACCGGGATGGTCAGCGCGTTCAGGAACCTGAATGCAGCCTTCTTGCCGCCCTTGAGGTCCAGCGACAGCACCGTGCCGCCTTTGCCGCCCAGCTGGCGCTGCACCAGTGCGTATTGGGCATGGGTCTCCAGGCCGGGATACATCAGCCGGCTGAGTGCGGAATGACCGCTCAGCGCCTGCGCCAGTTCCAGCGCTGTATCGGCCTGGGCATTGACCCGCAGGGAAATCGTCTCCAGCCCCTTCAGCAGCGTCCAGGCATTGAACGGGCTGAGGCTGCCGCCGGTGTGCTTCATATAGGGTTCAACGGTGCCCCGGATGAACTCGCGCGTGCCAAGGATGACGCCGCCCAGCACCCGTCCCTGCCCGTCGATATGTTTGGTCGCGGAATAGATCACCACATCCGCGCCCTGCGCGATGGCATTGGAAAACACCGGCGTCGAAAACACGTTATCGACCACCACAGTGGCCCCGACCTCATGGGCCAGCTCGGCCACTGCGGCGATATCGATCACCTCAAGTGTCGGGTTGGACATCGACTCGAAAAACACCGCCTTGGTGTCAGGGCGCAGCGCTGCGCGCCACTGTTCAAGGTCGGTGCCATCGACAAAGGTCACCTCAACCCCGAACCGGGTCAGGATCGTCTCGAGAATATAGAGACAGGAGCCAAACAGCGCCTTGGCTGAAACCACATGGTCGCCTGCCTTCAGCATCGAGGTCAGCGCGCCATTGACCGCCGCCATGCCGGATGCGGTGGCAAAGGCGTCCTCGGCCCCTTCCAGCGCGGCAATGCGCTCTTCGAACATCGCCACCGTCGGGTTGCCATAGCGGGCATAGATGAATTCATCGGGGCCGGTCTCGATAAACCGCGCCTCGGCCTGTTCGGCGGTGTCGTAAACAAAACCCTGCGTCAGGTAGATCGCTTCGCTGACCTCATTGTACTGGCTGCGGCGGGTCCCGCCATGCACCAGTTTCGTGCGCTTATTCCAGGTCTCGCTCATCTTCTGTCTCCTTGCGCGCGTTGCGCATTAAAAAACCCCCATTCGGCCAAGCGAAAGGGGGTCCTTCACATCCTGACCTCTTTAGCGGGATTGTTTTACGTGGCCCGCAATCCGGTAACAAATCGCCACGATATATCCGTCCCGGATAAGCCCAAACCGCCGTTTGGTCAAGTCCGCTGCGCGCAGATCGCGACACGCAGCGACACCACCGGGACGGGTCGCTGCGGCCCTGCCCGCGTCACTCGCTCTCGTCCACCTCGGCGTCCGGCATCGCATAGGCCTGAAAGACCCGCGCCTGTGTCATGAAAAAGGCAAACATCGCCAGCGACAGGCCAAAGGTCTTGAAATAAACCCAGGTGTCGGTGCTCTGCGTGCGCCAGATCAGCTCATTCAGGAGCGCCAGCGCGAAGAAGAAGTAACACAGCCGCCGCGTCAGGATCATCCAGCCTGCGTCCTGCAGCGGCATCAGCTCATCCATCGCGACCTTCAGATAGCTTTCCCCCCGGATCAGACCAATCGCCAGCGCACCGCCCAGCAGCACATAAAGGATCGTCGGCTTCATCTTGAAGAACCGCTCATCATTGAACCAGACCGACAGCCCGCCAAACAGGATCACAATCACCAGCGTCCCGACCTGGAGTCTGGAAATATGACCGGTCAGCCGCCACAGTGCCAGGCTCGACAGCACCATCAGCGGAATGAAGGCCGCCGTCACCACGATAAAGCCCTTGTACTCCTGCCCGCCGATCATCAGCAGCTCATCGCGCAGGCGCAGGTAGCCGACAAAGAACAGCACCAGCGGGCCGTATTCCAGCACCAGTTTAAGGGTTCGGTTGATCGGTTTTCCCGCCATTTCTATTCCTGTTCCTAACCTGAATTCACCGGCGGTGATCGCCGAGGCCTGGCCGCTGTGCCAGCCGGATCAGCCGCCCATCTCCACTATCACGGCCCCCAGCGCGATCAAAGCCATCAGGGCAATCCGTCGCGGCCCCACGGTTTCCTTCAACACCAGCCAGCCGATAAGCGCAGCAAAGACCGTGGAGGTTTCGCGCAGCACCGCCGCCTCTCCCACCTTGTCCAGCCGCGTGGCCAGCATGACCGCCCCAAAGGAGCCAAAGGCGATAAGCCCGCCCAGCAGCCCCTTGGCCATGAGAGGGCCGGGGTCCGGGCGCGGCACCATCGCCCGCCAGCGCAGATAGGCATAGGGCGGCATCGCCAGCCCGTCGATGAAGAAGAACCACGCAAGAAAGGTGAACGGATCCGCCGTCGCGCGAATGCCATAGGCGTCATAGGTGGTGTAGAGCGCCACAAAGACGCCGGTCGCCACCGCCAGCGCCAGGGCGCTGCCCAGGGTTTCGCGATTGTCGGTCAGATTGCGGTAATTGTAGAGCGCCAGCCCAAAAATCCCCGCCAGCAGCACCAGAACCCCCAGCCACTGCACCGCTGTAAAGCCTTCGTCAAACAGCATTGACGCGCCCAGCACGGTGAACAGCGGCCCGGTGCCGCGCACCACCGGATAGACCACCGTGTAGCTGCCCTTGCTATAGGCCAGCCCCTGCAGGATCTTGTAGAGCACATGGATCAGCCAGACGCCCGCAAAGATCGGCCACATATGCGGCTCGGGCCAGGGCACCACGAACAGCGCCAGCGGCAGGGCCATCAGCCCATAGGAGAAATCAATTGCACCGCGCGACAGCCAGGGGTCATATCGCCCCTTTTGCAGCGCTCCGAACACCGCGTGCAGGATCGCCGCCATCAGCGCCAGCGCAAGCGCCGCATGATGTCCCGCCTCGGTCCCCTCCAGAGAGATCAGCCAGTCGCTCAACCGCAGTACCTTTGCTCCAGAACAGATCGCCGGGGGTTTTCCACCCCCGGACCCCCGAGGATATTTTCAGCCAGAAGATGCGGCCGGCGCGCGCGGCTCAGGAGGTTTCCAGCCCGGTCAGGGCGGCCGCAAATTCTTCGGGATCAAACGGGGCAAGGTCGTCGATCTGCTCGCCCACACCGATGGCATGGATCGGCAGGCCGAATTTATCCGCCAGCGCCACCAGCACACCCCCCTTGGCGGTGCCGTCCAGCTTGGTCATCACCAGCCCCGACACATCGGCCAGTTTCTGGAAGGTTTCCACCTGATTGAGCGCATTCTGCCCGGTGGTGGCATCCAGAACCAGCAGGGTGTTATGCGGCGCGGTCTCGTCCTTCTTGCGGATCACCCGGACAATCTTTGCCAGTTCTTCCATCAGATCGGCGCGGTTCTGCAGGCGGCCAGCTGTGTCGATCATCAACAGATCCGCCCCCTCTTCCTGCGCCCGTGTCATCGCATCAAAGGCAAGGCTGGCAGGATCCGATCCCTCGGGCGCGGTCAGGACCGGCACACCTGCACGGTCGCCCCAGACCTGCAACTGCTCCACTGCCGCGGCGCGGAAAGTGTCGCCTGCGGCGATCACCACCTTCTTGCCCGCGGCCTTGAACTGGCTGGCCAGCTTGCCGATTGTGGTGGTCTTGCCGGAGCCATTGACGCCCACCACCAGCACCACCTGCGGGCGTTTCTGGTAGATTGGCATCGGGCGGGCGACCGGTTCCATGATGCGGGCCACCTCTGCGGCCAGCAGCTCCTTGATCTCACGCGTCGAAAGCCGCTTGCCAAACCGGCCCTCGGCCATATTGGCCGTGACACGCAGCGCGGTATCGACCCCCATGTCGGCGGCAACCAGAAGATCCTCCAGCTGCTCCAGCATGTCGTCATCCAGCGCGCGGCGCGGCTCATCCGCCTTACCGCGCCCTATCAGACGCCCCAAAAGCCCAGGCGTTGCCGAAACCGGGTCCGGGGTCGGCGCGGGCATCGGCTTCATCGCCGGTTTCGCCATCGGCTCTGCTGTGCGGGCGGGCTGTGCGGGTGTCTCTGCGGGGATCTCGGACGGCGCCTCAGACGGCACCTCCACTGGCGGCGCCTCTGGTGCCTCAACAGGCTGTTCAGACGGCACCTCGACAGGCGGTGCGGATGGCGGCACCTCGGGCGTCTTCTCCGGTGCGGGCTGTTGTACGGCTGCGCCCTCTTCGACGATGGCATCAAGCCCTTCCTCAAGCTTGTTCGACGACTTGAACAGCCGGTCCTTCAGTTTTGAGAAAAACGCCATGTCGGTCTCCGCATATTGGGTCTGTGCGAGTTGTCACGCGGACACCTAATGCGGTTTTGCGGCAAGTGCAAAGCACCTCGGTGCGCCGACCGCCACAAAACCGATGCAAGAACCGGCCTAAGCCGCTACAGAAACGCCAGCAGAAACCCCGCCTGCGCCCCCCAGTAGAGCGGCCAGACCGCATAGGGCGTGAACCGCCGCGCCGGGTGATCCTCGGTCAGCACAAAGGTTTCAAAGGCCAGAACGATATCGGACGCCATGAAGGCGAGCGCCGCAGGCAGTACCAGCGCCAGCCCTTGCAGACTGCCCCCCAGCGGCAGGGTCAGGGCTGCCAGCCCCATACTGATGATGATCGGTACATAGGCCAGCACCGGAGCTTTCAAGGCACCGGCACGCGGCGCCAGCAATCGCGCCATGGCGATGCCCGCCAGCGCCAGCACCACAACGCCGATCAGCTGCGGCATCTGCAATAGCCGCGCGGCCTCGCTGCTGTCCTGACCGAGGAACAGAAACACATAGACCAGATGCCCCGCTGCAAAGGCCCCGACCCCGGCCATGAAAGCGCCTTCGCCATCCCGCGACAGGCAGAAATCGCCAATAGCACAAAGCCCAAGCGCGAGGGTCAGCAGCACTGGCCCACCGCCAAGCCAGGCGGCAATCGCCAGCAGCAGCACCGCCAGGGTCTTGGTCGCGCTGCGCAGCACGCTGGTCGGCCGCGCCGTCAGCCCCAGATACACAAGCGCAAATAGCGCCGCCGCGCCGATCAACGCATCCCCCATAGGGCTGTTTCCCAATTCCGGCATTCCACTCTCTCCCCTCGCTCTGGCCAATGACCTCAGCCGCACCGATCTGCACCGATCTGCACCGGGCAACCACCTGAGGCTGCGGCTTTTTTCTACACCGATGTTGCCCAGCACACCGGCCCCGGTCAAAGGTGACGCCGCGCAACCCTGCGCCCGCGCCGCCGTGCCCGAGGCATCGCGCGATTCTGCCTGTCATCGCCCCCGCTGCGGAAACCATGGTCAGGGCGATACGGCTCTGGCACAGTCGATCCATGCGAATGCTCTGTCTGATTCTCTCGGCGATCCTGTTGAGCAGCGCCCTGCAGGGCCGTCCGGCCGCCGCCGGTGCGCCTCTGACAGCGGATCAGTTCGACCGCTACACCCAGGGCCGCACCCTGTTCTACGGTTTTGATGGCGTGCCCTATGGGGTTGAGCGCTATCTGCCCAACCGCCGGGTGATATGGTCGTTTCTGGATGGCCGCTGCCAAAACGGCGAATGGTATCCGCAGGCCGATCAGATCTGTTTTGTCTATGACGAGATCGGCACGCCGCAATGCTGGCAGTTTTCATTTGGCGACAACGGGTTAATTGCCCAGTTCGAAGGCGACCCGGAGGCAACCGAGCTTTACGAGGCGGAGGAGCTGGGCCAGGAGATGCTCTGCCTCGGCCCGGACGTCGGCGTCTGAGCGCGCGCCAGAGGCCGGCTCAGAACAGGGAGCCTTGATCCCCCGGGTCTGATGTGTCGCTCTTCTGGCTGGTGGATTTGGACCGGTCGTCCGACGATGGCGCAACGGAGACCGCATCGGATTTGACGGCAGGGGCTGCTTCGCCGCCTGCGGTCGTTGTTGCGGTCGTTGTCACGGTTGGGGTCACCTCGATCTCGGCGTCGGCAAATTCGATATGAAGCCGCGCCTGCGATGCCGCCTCTGCGGCGCGGGTGATCACCGTCTCGCCGCTGCGCACCACCGCATAGCCGCGCCGCAGCGTGGCCTTGTAACTCAGAATATCCAGCTGACGCCCGGTTGCCTCCAGCCGTTGGCGCTGCCGGTCCAACCGCTGTGCCTGCACGGTATCGAGCCGCTGGGCCAGCTGGCCGAGGCGGTCCTGCTGACGCGCAAGATCCTGCCGGATCGGGCGCAGGCTCAACCTTGAAGAGAGGTTGCGCAGCCGGTCGCCACGGGTGCTGACCAATTGGCGCAGGGTGCTGGGACGCAGCGCAGCTGCCGCCTCGCTCAGCCGCAGGCGGCGACGCTCAACCCCCCGGATCAGCGCATCGGGCAATTTGTCCCCCCACAGATCCAGCCGCTGACGCGGGGTTTCCAGCAATGTGTCGGGTTTGGGCAGCGCGCGGGCCAGATCATTGAGCCGCTGGCGCCGCTGCTGCACCGCCAGACCAGCAGACCGCACCAGCCGCGCGCCCTGATTTTCGGTCCAGCCCATCAGCTCCAGCCGCACCGGCACCGCCAGCTCTGCCGCCGCCGTCGGTGTCGGCGCCCGGCGGTCGGACACAAAATCAATCAGCGTGGTATCCGTCTCATGCCCCACGGCAGAGATCAGCGGAATCTGCGAGGCTGCGGCGGCGCGGGCGACGATTTCTTCGTTGAACCCCCAGAGATCCTCGATCGAGCCACCACCCCGGGCCACGATGATCAGATCGGGCCGCGGCAGCGCGCCGCCCGGTGTCAGCCGGTTGAAGCCGTCGATGGCGCGGGCCACCTCCGGTGCGCAGGCCTTGCCCTGCACGGCGACCGGCCAGACCAGCACCTTGCGCGGAAAGCGGTCACGCAGCCGGTGCAGGATATCGCGGATCACCGCACCCGATGGCGACGTAACCACGCCGATGATCTGCGGCAGATAGGGCAGCGGTTTCTTGCGTTCCGGCGCAAACAGCCCCTCGGCCTCCAGCTGCATCTTGCGCTTTTCCAAGAGCGCCATCAGCGCCCCCTGCCCGGCAACCGCCACCTCGTCGACGTTCATGTTGTACTTGGACTGCCCGCCAAAGGCCGTCAGCCGACCGGTGACCACGACCTCCAGCCCCTCCTCCGGCACCACCGAAAGGCTGGAAATCTGCCCCTTCCAGGTGGTGCAGGCCAGCACCGAGCGGTCGTCCTTGATGTCATAGTAAAGATGCCCGGACCGCGCCTTGAATACCCGGCCCACCTCGCCGCGCACCCGGATCCGCCCGAAAGTGCCCTCCAGCGTGCGTTTCACCTCGCCGGAGATTTCCGAAACGGTGAATTCGGGGGCATTCTGCCCGGGCCGGTCAGCCGGGGTGGGATCGTCAAACAGGTCGGACATCGGCGGGCTGCTCTCCTGCGTCACAGGTGGTTCTTGTTTTGAAGTCGCGCGCAGCATAGAACCCGCCGCAAGCAAGGCAAGCCCCGGCAACCGCCGACGGCGCCATTGGTGCAGGCAGATCGGAGAACACGGACATGAACATCCTTATCCTCGGCAGTGGCGGGCGGGAACATGCGCTCGCCTGGGCGGTGATGCAGAACCCCAAATGTGACAAGCTGATCGTGGCACCGGGCAACGCGGGCATCGCCCAGATCGCCGATTGCGCCACCTTCGACATCGAGGACGGCGGCACCGTGGTGACCTTTGCCGAGGAAAACGCCATCGACTTCGTCATCGTCGGGCCCGAGGCACCGCTGGCCGCAGGTGTTGCCGACCGGCTGCGCGAGGCGGGCCTTCTGGTGTTCGGCCCCTCCGAGGCCGCCGCAAAACTGGAAGCCTCCAAAAGCTTCACCAAGGAAATCTGCGACGCGGCAAACGCCCCGACCGCAGGCTACGGCCATTTCACCGACGCGGACGCCGCCAAGGCGCATGTGCGCGAGCACGGAGTGCCCACAGTGGTCAAGGCCGACGGTCTGGCCGCAGGCAAAGGCGTCATCATCGCGATGACCGAGGAGGAGGCCATGGCCGCCATCGACGACATGTTCGGCGGCGTCTTCGGCGGTGCCGGCGCCGAGGTGGTGATCGAGGAATTCATGGAAGGCGAAGAGGCCTCCCTCTTCGTGCTGGTGGATGGCGAGGACGTGCTGGCAATCGGCTCCGCCCAAGACCACAAGCGCGTCGGCGAAGGCGACACCGGCCTCAATACCGGCGGCATGGGCGCCTACTCCCCCGCGCCGGTGCTGTCGGCTGAGGTCGAGACAAAGGCGATGGAAGAGATCGTGAAGCCCACCATGCGGGTGATGGCGGAACGCGGGATGCCCTATCAGGGCGTGCTCTATGCGGGTCTGATGATCAAGGACGGACAGCCCCGGCTGGTGGAATACAACGTCCGCTTCGGCGACCCGGAATGCCAGGTGCTGATGATGCGCCTCGGCGCCCAGGCGCTGGACCTGATGCAGGCCGCCGCCGAGGGCCGCCTGGGTGACGCGCAGGTAAACTGGGCCGATGACCATGCGATCACCGTAGTGATGGCGGCAGAGGGCTATCCCGGGTCTTACGAAAAATTCACCGAGATCAAGGGCCTGGACGCGCTGCCCGAAGACAGCAGCAATATGGTGTTCCATGCGGGCACCAAGGAACAGGACGGCAAGGTGCTCGCCGTTGGCGGCCGGGTGCTGAACGTGACCGCCCGGGGCGCTTCACTGCAAGAAGCCCGCGACCGCGCCTATGCGATGGTTGAGGGTGTCAGCTGGCCGCAGGGCTTCTTCCGCCGCGACATCGGCTGGCGCGCGCTGAAGTAAGACCGGCCGAGCAGGCACTCCCGTCTGTTTCAGAACCATCACAGATGGCTCAACACAGTTGGGCATGGCCGGGCGCTGCTGCGCCCGGCGGCGCAAGCGGCAAGCCCCGACGCCCAGTGAGGATACCGCACGCCGGGCTGTCCAGACCCGCCCGGTCGAATCCGACAGGACACCGCGCAAACTCCCCCCAGTCTGACGTTTTCGGCCACGTGCAGCGGTGGGGCGGGCCCTAGGTTGCAGGCGCGCCAAGGCGAGCCTCCCCTTTCGGGACCGGCACTCTCAGTTCCAGGTCTCGGATCCCCCGTCAGCCAGTTGCGCAATTGCCCTAGTCCCGCCTTTGAGCGAAGCGGAGTCCACTTTCGATGATCCTACGCGACAAACCCGGCCTGATGCAGCTGCTGTTTGCGCTGCGCGGCTCTGTCCTGCCCCGCATACTGCCCCGTATCCTCGGCCTCTCCGCCCTGTCGGCGCTGGTGCTGTGGATTGACGCCGATATCACCCGCCTGCCCCATACCAATGCCGCGCCTTTTGCGGTCTTTGGCATCGCGCTCTCGCTGTTTCTGGGGTTTCGCAACAATGCCGCCTATGACCGCTGGTGGGAAGGTCGCAAGCTCTGGGGACAGCTGGTCGCGGACCTGCGCAGCCTCAGCCGTGAGGTGGACCTGTTTGTTGCCGACCCGCAGAGCCGACGCCGGATCCTGCGGCTGGCCCTTGCGTTTTTGCATCTGCACCGCATCAACCTGCGCAAAGAACGCGACACCAGCGCCGCAACCCGCTGGGCAGGCGACGATTTCACCACCGCGCCACATCCGCCCTGCGCAGCGCTCGACGCCCTTGCCGCGACGCTGGCCACAGCCGCCGACGATGGGTTTGCCCGCAAGGCGCTGGCCGAACGCACCGCCAGCATGGCGCTGGCTCAGGCGGGCTGCGAACGCATTGCCACCACGCCGCTGCCCTATGTTTATTCACTGCTGGTGTTTCGCACGACCTACCTCTATTGCCTGCTGCTGCCCTTTGCGCTGATCGACAGCGCGGGCTGGCTGACGCCGATTTTCGTCGGCATTGTCGCCTATGTCTTCTTCGGCCTTGCAGAGGTGACCGAGGAGCTGTCTCACCCCTTTGGCGAAACGGTGAACGGCCTGCCGCTGGATGCCATCTGCCGGACCGTTGAACGCAGCCTGGCCCCAAAGCTGGGCGAGGAGGTACCGCCACCGCTGCAACCGATCGACTATTACCTCTCCTGACACCCCGACAGGATCAGCATGCCGGCTGGCAAGCACCTGTTTTCACGCTGCCTTCACTCCGCTAAGATCCTTGTAACAGCGACCGCACCCACTCCCGAAGGCTCAGCCCTGCCGCGGAGCTGCGGTCGCCGCGACAGGCAGGACATATGCAGGAACAGCAGGACCAGATGACGGCCAATAGCCAGCAGCCCCGCCCCGGCCTCGACGTCGGCACAGCGCCCATGGGCGATCCCGGCGCCGAGACGCTCGACCAGCTCTTTGCCACCCGTGACCTGATGCAGCTCGCCTATGATTTCCTGCCGGTGGGGATCGTTGTCACCGAAAACCGGGTCCTGCGCGACTGCAACCGGCGGTTCTGCGAGATGTTCGGCTACACCCGGCTGGACCTGCTCGATCAGCTCTTTGCCTTTCTCTACCCATCGCAGGAAGAATTTCTCAACCTGCGCAACCGGGGAAATGAGACATTGGGAGCCGGCGCGCCCTATTGGGACGAACGGGTGATGCGGCGCAAGGACGGCAGCCTGTTCTGGGTCCGGGTCCGTGGCCATAGCTTCACACCGCAGGAGCCGCTGGCACGCGCGGTCTGGAGCTTTGCCGATCTGTCCCGATCCCGGCCCTATCAACCCCTGACCCGGCGCGAACGCGAGGTCTATTCGCTGCTGTGCGAAGGCAAGACCAGCAAGGAAATCGCCCGAAGTCTGGAGCTGAGCTACCGTACGGTCGAGGTTCATCGCGCCCGGCTGTTGAAGAAGGTCGGCGTCAGCAATACCGCCGCGCTTTTCTCCTCTCTGGGTGACATCGACGGCGCCCATGTTGTGGGCACGCCCAGCCCGTGACGGCGTGAAATGCGCTCGCAATCGCACCGGGGCCCGCAAGATCCAACCGCTGTCACGGGCTGGGCGCGGGTTGCTCCACCATAGCCCTCCCCGGTTCCGGTTCCGGTTCCGGTTCCGGCAAAGATCGCGCCTCATGCCGCCGAAGTCGATCACGGGGCCGAGCGTCGGCACAAATTCCGCAGGCGGGGCCGATCAGATCAGCCCGCGTCCCTGATCGTACCGGGTAAGGCGCCAATGTCACGAAGGGTGACCGCAGGGGCCGACACTGGCCCGGCACCTTTGTCGCACTACCCGCGCGCTATCGGAACAGCGTGAAGACGGGATCGCTGAAGCCGCTCGACGCCAGATCACTGTTCAGCCCGCTCAGCAGCAGGAAGCGGTTTCTGAACTCGTCCAGCTTGTCAGGCTTCAGAAGATCCGCCGGATGGCTGGTGCCAAAAGACGACTGCGCACGTTCTTTCATTTCATCGACCTGGCGATCCACGTTCAGCTGGCCAAAGCTGGATGGCAGGCCCAATGCCGTCTCAAACACCGCTTTCAGCGGCGGTGAGCCGATGATGCCGAACCAATGGGCATCTTCACTGCCACCGGCATCCGCGATCGCTTGCAGCTCGCGCTCCAAGGCAAGGGCAAGGCGCATGTTCGGGTCACTCTCCCCGATGGCGGCCTCAAAATTCCGATCATTGTATAGACCCGCGATCTCCTCAGCGAAACCAGCGGGATAGGTGCGGTCA
This sequence comes from Phaeobacter sp. JH204B, assembly GCF_048055755.1. Taxonomy (NCBI): domain Bacteria; kingdom Pseudomonadati; phylum Pseudomonadota; class Alphaproteobacteria; order Rhodobacterales; family Roseobacteraceae; genus Phaeobacter; species Phaeobacter sp. JH204B. The sequence goes on along the minus strand of NZ_JAYMXF010000026.1, from coordinate 162,099 downwards.
TTGGTACCGGGGTTAAAAGCAAAGGCATGCGCCATGGCCTTCAGATTCGGATCCCGGTGCAGGTTTGCATAAGAAATTTCGGAGGACAGATCCGATTCAAAAGCCCTGATCATCACGTCAAAATCAAGTTCCCGCTCACTGATGTTGAACACATCCAGCCCCGCCTCAAAGGCATCGAAATCAAATACGAACCGCCGTGGCAGCTCATAGTTCTCCAATTTGCCGTCGACCTCATCGGCCAGCACCTTCATCCGGCTTGGCGCGGTGGGCCATTCGTTCTGAAACGCCTCGGCAAAATTATGGAACGCAAGATTTCCGGGCTGATTCACAAAAGAGCTTGGGTCCGAGAGATCGGACTCCAGCACATCACGCAGATAATCCTCGCCTGGGTTGCTCAGGTAGAACTGCTCCAGCGCATCCGCGAGCAGTTCAGGCTGAGACAGCAGCTCGTCGGGGCTGGTGAAACTGTTAATATCGGGGATCCCGAAACCAAAGGCGCGCGACATCGCCAGATAGCGCGGATCCTCCTGCTGGTTGACGGGCGATTCCGGATCATAGGGGTTTGATTCCAGCATCCGCTTGAGGAAGATCGAGTTGGTATATTCCAGATCGAAACTGTCCACGACTGCCTTCAGCAGATCCTCATTGGCCAGCAGCTCATCCGCATTGGCCGGACCATTGCCATCGTTCACGGCGAGGAATTCGCCCACCAGCGCCTCCATGCTGGTGCTGTAATCCGGCGGCCGGTTGAATTCGAACGCCTTGGCAAAATCCGCCAGTTTCGTATCGCTCAGCCGGTTCACAAAAGAGTTCGGATCGGTGGTATCGGATTCCAGGACCCGCATCAGAAAGAACTCGTTACCGGCGTATTTCTTCAGGCCAAAGTCATCCAGAGCCTGATTGAGCAGGGTCTGGTTCGACAGCAGATCCTCCGGGCTGGCGACAGTCACATAGGGTTTTTCTATGCTTGTGCTCGGCAGCTGCGGGCCGCTCTCACTGCCAAAGCCAAAGGTCTGCGCAAGACCAAGATAGCGGCTGTCGTTCAGCCGGTTGGCAAAAGAGGTGGGCTCAGACAGATCTGATTCCAGCACCTTCTTGATGAAGGCGCGGTTGTTGATGTCCTCTTCCAGACCAAAGGCGCCCAGGGCAACCTTCAGCACATTATAGTCGCCGAGCAGCTGATCAGCGGTCTGGATATTGTCGATTTTCCGCGTGAAGTCCTGCACCGCGCGATCAATGATCGGCGATTTTTCAAAAATCTCCTGCTGCTGGGCGCGGGTTCGGTCCAGAAAATTCCATCCGGCGATACCGGTTCCCAGCACATAGGGTGAAAAGGTCACGCGCCTGTCTCCTGCTTGCAAACGGGTTCCGCCACCGGCTGCGACAGCGCAATCCGGGGGGTGTCTTGATCAAGAGAATACGCGCAAAGTGGTGAACAAATCTGCAACGCAGGGGCGCACTGCGGCAACAGCCGGCAAGAAAATAAACCCAACTTTACCGAAGCGGCGCCGAGCATCTGCCGCCTGCCCGCTCAGTCGGCCTGAACCGGCCCCTCGCACCGCAGCGCCGCCGCCAGACCCGTCGCAGGCGAATATGCACCAATTTCCCGGCTGATCACGCGACCTGCCACAAGGGTGCTGACCATGATCCGGCTCCACCCGGCGTCCACAGTCAGCAGCTGCGGGCCATCACCGCAGTCCCGCAGCCCCGAGGTGATGAAACCCTCCCCGATGCGATGGTTCGTCAGCCCGGACCGCTGTGCGACCTGATGCAGCGCACCGTCGCGATAGCGCCAGATCCGTAGGGTTTTCGCCAGATGAGGACGGTCGATATAGGCGATCTCGATATGGCCGTCGCCATCCAGATCAGCCGCCGCGATCGGGGCCAGCCAGCGAAATCTCGTGCCGATATGCGGCGTCGCTGCCATCTTGCGCAGCGCCCCGTCATGCAGACCATAGATCGCCAGCTGCGCGCCCCTGCCCGGATCGCTTTCGACCACCACCACCTCCGGCAGCGCATCGCCCGTCACATCCCAGAGCCGTGGCGCCAGGTCCTCGAAGACCGCGCCAGCGACAGGCAGGGCCACACGATGGCGGGTGCCCCGGCTGTCCTGCACCACCAGGGCCGAATACTCGATGTGATCGCCCAGCACCCCATGCGGATAATGCGCGGTGGGTGCGGCGAATTCAGCGCCCGTCAGCCGGAGCGGATCCTGCGCCGCCGCAGCCGAAACCATTGCGGACAGCAGCCCGCCTGCACAGATCGCCCGCGCCAATGCACCAGGAATGGCAGGGCCCGCCCCGGACCCCGCCCGCCACGGGCGCAGCGCCTGACCTGCGCGGCGTCGAGACAGGGGCCAGGCGCGCCACAGATGACGCCGCGCCTGCGGCCCCAGCCGCATCAGATCTGTTTTTCGGGCATATGCACCACGAGACCGTTCAGATCATCCGTCACCTTGATCTGGCAGGTCAGACGCGAGCGCGCGGGATCCGGCTCATAGGCGAAATCCAGCATATCCTCTTCCATGTCGTCCTTGGCGGGGAGCTTCTCAACCCAGGCAGCATCGACATAGACATGGCAGGTCGAACAGGCGCAGGCGCCGCCGCAATCCGCTTCGATCCCGGGAATATTGTTGTCGCGCGCCCCTTCCATCACGGTCAGGCCATTGGCCACATCCACAACATGTTCGGCACCATTGTGTTCGACATAAGTGATCTTTGCCATCGTCAGCTGCATCCTTTTTCGCGTTGCGTCCGAGGTTGTAGCCAACCGCTGGCCACCGCGCCAGTCAGAAACCACCCGCGGGGCAAAACTCCTGCGCCGCGTTGCACCAGGCCCCCGCCCTCCCTGCGTCCTCCCCCTTTGGGTTGGTTGCCGGTCACGCGCCTTAGCTGAGCCGTCAGAGGATGGAACACCAACAGGCCCGGCGATAACGGGGCTTTGCGCTGGGGCGCGAACTGCGGTAGCCTAGCCCCGGATGCGCTCCGACGCGGGGCCATCCCGGCATCACGGCTGCCGGTATTTCGACACAGGTGTTTCGACACGGGGACTTTGTTCATGTCTGACCTCTTGCGCCCGCACGGGCCCTGGCTGGGGCAGGCCTTTTTGCGGCATATCTGCCGAGGCACAATCCTGTCGGCCACGGCGGGGCTGGTGGTGTTGCTTGCGGCCTGTACCGCGCCACAGACCGGTGGCAGCAGCCTGCAGGTGTCGCGCAATGCTCCCGCCGCCCCGCCCGGCGCTGCCCCCGGCAGCTGCTGGGGCACCCATACCACACCCGCCGTGATCGAAACCGTCACCGTTCAGGTGATGACCCGACCGGCCAGAACCGCCGCCGACGGGCAGGTGCTGGAACCGGCGCGGTTTCGCCGCGAGACCCGACAGGACATCGTGCGCCCGCGCCGCGAAAGCTGGTTTGAAACCCCCTGCCCGGTGGATATGACACCGCAATTCGTCGGCTCGGTCCAGCGTGCCCTGGCGGTGCGTGGCCTCTACCAAGGCCAGATCACCGGCATCCTGGATCGCGACACCCGCGCCGCCGTGCGCAAATTTCAGGAACGCGACGGGTTTGACAATGACCAGCTGTCACTGGTCAGCGCCCGCAGACTGGGGTTGGTAGCCGTTGAGAACTGATCCCCGCCCCGCCCCGTCCCCTAGCACCGAAGGTCTGATATGAGCCCATCGCCAGCCACCGGTGCCCTGCACAGTTCGGGCAGCTCCTCCGGCAACAGCACCGGTCGCGCGGCCTCCTCGGCCCGCCGCAAATGGCTGTTGCCCGACCGCGGGTTCCTCTCTGGTGCCTCCGACCGGTTGCTGGAAATGCTTGACAGCCAGGCCAGTGAGGTCCTCCTGCAGGCTGGCGAAGAACTGTTTGAACAGGGGGATGAGGGCGACGCGCTCTATGCCATCGTCAGTGGCGCGATTGAATTCTCCACCCTGTCCTCTGCCGGGCGCAAACTGTCGCTGGACATCATGCGCCCCGGTGCCGTCTTCGGCGAGATCGCCCTGTTTGACCCCGGCCCCCGCACCGCGACCGCAACCGCGCTGGAGCCCAGCCGCCTGCGCCGACTGCGCAGCGGCGACGTGCTCGCCAAGCTGCAACACCATCCCTCGCTCGCCGGAGATCTGCTGCGCCTCGCCGGTCAGCGGATGCGCTGGATGAACACGCAATACAGCGAACAGGTGTTTCTGCCGATGCCGGTGCGGCTGGCGCGCAAACTGCTGTATCTCACCACCGAAGGCGGCGACGGGCGGCTGTCGCTGTCACAGAGCGAGCTGGCTGAATTTGTCGGCGCCACCCGCGAGGCGGTCTCCAAAACCCTGTCGCAGTGGAAACGCAGCGATGTGATCGACATCAGCCGTGGCGGTCTTACCATCCGCGACCGGGCTGCGCTGCGGCTGCTGTCGGACCCCGACATCGGCTGACAAAGCCGCAGGCTCGGATCTCCGCAGGCCCCGGATCCTCCCGCCGCACCTTTTCCCAAAGACTGCCCTCGCCAGCCGGGAAGCGCGCCGCGCGCGGGACCGGCAATCGGACAAATCTTAATCCATTGTGAACTGGGTTACAGACCAGACCGTTCCGGGCAGGGCATGGTCATGACAGGTTGCCGTTATCCGTTCCATCCCAACGGCATCCTGTCCCATCAAGAGCCATGTGTCACGGCACATGGCTCGACGGGACCCAGGGACATCCGCCGGGCGCAACCGGGGACCAATGCGCCATCTGGGGCGGCGGATATCTACGAACAGCTTGTTGGATCGAACAGAAGGTGCCTGGGGGGTGCCTGGGGTCATTGGACCCATGTGCAGACGCCTCCCGTCGGCGTGAGTCCGTGACACGCCGGACCTGTGGGCCGGGGGCAATTTCGCCACCCTGTGATGATCCACGCAAAAGGGCCGAGCATCCCTGCCCGGCCCTTTTGTTATTGTATCTGCTTGTTATGGTATCTGCCTTACGCGCACGTCAGGCGCCTGTCTGCGGCCTGTCTGTGGCAGGTGACCGGACAGATCGGGCCGCCCACCGACGGGCGGCCCTTGACGGATCACTCCGACAGGTTCAGCGCCACGAACCGCGGCTCACCGGCACGGCGCACCAGCAAGAGCAGCGACTTGCGACCGGCTTCCTTGGCTTCGTCGATACGCGCTTCCAGCTCGCTGATCGAGGTCAGTTTCTGCTGGCCCGCCTCGGTGATCAGATCGCCGGCACGCATGCCTTTTTCCCAGGCTTCCGAACTTTCATCTACCGAGGTGATCACCAGACCATCCATGCCATCGGGCACGTTCAGCTCGCTGCGCTGCTCATCGCTCAGACGGCTGACGGTCAGACCCAGCAGCTGTTTCTCCGCCGTATCCGGCGCGCTGTCATCACCAGCGGCAGGCGTGCTCTGGCGCTGCGCATCTTCGCGACGGCCGAGGGTCACGCGCAGGGTTTCGGTCTTGCCTTCGCGGAACACCCGCACCCGCACGGCTTTGCCGACTTCGGTATTGCCGACCTGACGCACCAGACCGCGGGTGTCCTTCACATCGACCCCGTCAAAGGACAGGATGACATCACCCGCCAACAGGCCGGCCTCTTTCGCCGGGCCTTCCGGCACATCGGTCACCAGCGCGCCCTTGGCACTGTCCAGACCCATTGCCTCGGCCACATCGGTGGTCACATCCTGAATGCGGACGCCCAGCCAGCCGCGGCGGGTTTCGCCGAACTCTTTCAGCTGGTTCACCACCTTGCTGACCACATTGGAAGCCATCGAGAAACCGATCCCAATCGAGCCGCCGTTGGGCGACAGGATCGCCGTGTTCACACCGACGACCTGACCATCCATGTTGAACAGCGGTCCGCCGGAGTTGCCCCGGTTGATCGCCGCATCGGTCTGGATGTAGTCGTCATAAGACCCCGACAGCTCGCGGTTGCGCGCTGACACGATCCCGGCAGACAGCGAGAAGCCCTGCCCCAGCGGGTTGCCCATCGCGACAACCCAGTCGCCAACGCGGGCCAGATCACTGTCGCCAAATTTGACAAAGGTCAGCGGCATCGGCGCATCGACCTTCAACAGCGCGATATCGGTGTTGGGGTCAGTGCCGACCACCTTTGCGGGCAGCGGCTGCGACGGCTGGCCTTCACCGGGGAAGAATTCGATCTCGATCTCATCGGCTTCTTCGATCACGTGGTTGTTGGTGACGATATAGCCATCTTCAGAAATCACAAACCCCGATCCCAGCGCCGAAGAGCGGCGCGGACGGTCGCCCTGATCGCCGTTGCGGTCCTGGAACTCCCGAAAGAAATCCTCAAAAGGTGAGCCCTCGGGCACGATGCCCTGCGGACCGGTGCGTCCCTCAACAACAGTTGTCGTGGTGATATTCACCACCGCCCGGCTCACCTTGTCGGCCAGCGGGGCCAGGCTTTCAGGCCGGGCCTGGGCGATGGCCACCTGCGCCAGCACCATCAGGGTGCTGATCATGGCCAGCCAGAGCAGGCGCCACTGCGTCGCCTGCCGCGCGGGGGCGCGGGCAAGGGCGCGGGCGCCGCTGATTGTGTTGTTCTTTGCCTGTGGCTGCACGAAACTACTCCTTAGTTGTCGCCATATTCCAAATCCTGCGGCGGGCCTGGGCGGGCGGGCGCCTCTGGATCCGCTGCGGGTCATGGGCGTTAATGTAGTCTTTCCAAGAACCGTCACAACGAATGTTGCACGTATTCAATTCGAAGTGAAACCCGGTGAGCTGCCGCCGGGGAAGCTTTTACAGAAAAGGGGCCAGCCTCACGGCCAGCCCCTGTCTGATGTCTCGTCAATCCACGCAAAGCTTCTGCGGGCCGATCATTGCTGCGCAGCCGCTGCCGGTTTGCCGCTTGAGGATTTCAGATAGTTGAAAAACTCATTGTTCGGCGACAGCACCATGGTGGAGTTCCCGGCCTGCAACGAGGTCGCATAGGCATTGAGCGAACGGTAGAATTCAAAGAACTCCGGGTCCGCGCCATAAGCCTGCGCAAAGATCGCGTTGCGTTCGGCGTCCGCTTCACCGCGGATGATCTCCGCTTCGCGCTGCGCATCTGAGACCAGCTCAACCACGGTCCGGTCAGCCTGCGCCCGGATCCGCTGGGCGGCCTCGTTACCACGGGCACGCTCATCGGTCGCTTCGCGCACACGCTCCGCCCGCATCCGCTCAAAGGTCGCGTCGAGGTTTTCGGTAGGCAGGTCGGTCCGCTTCAGCCGCACGTCGATGATGGTGATCCCCAATGAACGGGCATCGCTGATAGCCCCGTTGCGGATCCGCAGCATCAGCGCCGCCCGGTCCGAGGACAGGATATCGTTTGAGCTGACAGAGCCGAGGATCTCACGGGTTTGCGCCCGCAGGATCGAGTCCAGCCTGTTTTCAGCCGTTGCGATACCACCGGCACCCACCGCCTGACGGAACCGGTTCACATCGGTGATCCGATAGCGGGCAAAGGCATCGACCACCAGACGGCGGTCATCCGACGGGGTGATTTCCAGCGGGTCGATATCCCGGCTCAGAATGCGGTCGTCATAACGCACCACTTCCTGGATCAGCGGGATCTTGAACGCCAGCCCCGGCTCTTCCTTGACCGAGACAACCCGGCCAAACTGCAGAACTAGCGCCTTTTCGCGCTCGTCGACGATGAACACCGAGGACAGTGCCGTGATCGCCACGATCACCAGCGCGGGCAGCAAGAGAGTTGATTTACGCATCAGTTGCTTCCTCCACGGCGCAGTTCATTAAGCGGCAGATATGGCACCACGCCCTGTCCTTCGCCGGTTTGCTCATCCAGGATGATCTTGTCGACGCGGCTCAGCACCTTCTCCATGGTCTCGATATAAAGACGTTTGCGGGTCACATCCGGGGCCTTTTCATATTCGGTCAGAACCGCAGAGAAACGGCTGGCTTCACCCTGGGCTTCGTTCACGACACGTGCACGATACCCTTCGGCTTTCTCCAGCAGTTCCGCCGCCTGACCACGGGCCTCGGCCAGCGCGTTGTTGGCATAGGCATCCGCTTCGTTCTGGCGCCGGTCACGTTCCTGTTCAGCCGCCTGAACATCCCGGAACGCCGCGATCACCGATGCGGGCGGGTCGGCCTTGTCAAAGTTCACCCGGATGATGTTGATCCCACTGTCATAGTCATCCAGCGTGAACTGGATCAGGTCCTGCAAACGCGAGGCAATCGCGCCCCGGTCCCGGTTCAGGATCGGCGCCAGCTCGGACTGGGCGATAATCTCGCGCATTGCCGATTCAGAAACCGCGCGGATCGTGGTGCGGGCATCGCGCAGGTTGAACAGGTATTTCGCCGGATCATTGATGTTCCAGACCACCTGAAAGTCGATATCGACGATGTTCTCGTCGCCGGTCAGCATCAGCCCTGCATCGGAGCTGATACCGCCACCGACGCCGATGTCTTCGGTCTGTTCACGGGTCACCGGCAGGATTTCCTTGGTCACCAGCGGCCAGGGCGCGAAGTTCAGGCCCGGCTGCCCGGTTGCGGAATACTCCCCAAGGAACAGCTCAACCGACTGTTCTTCCGGCTTCACCGTGTAAAAGCTGGCAAAAGCCCAGAAGCCAACCGCAGCCAGCGCGCCCAGCGCAAGGGTGCCCTTGGTCAACTGCGGGCCACCGCCGCCGCCAGCACCACCGCGACCGCCGCCGCCGGTGCCACCACCGCGACCGCCCATCAGAACGCGCAGCTGCTCCTGGCCTTTCTTGACCAGCTCGTCGATCTCGGGGATCTGACCTTCATCAGGACGACGTCCGCCGCCCCGGTTGTCGTCACCGCCCTGGTTGTTGCCTCTGTTGCCTGAGCCGCCAGAAGAGCCGCCGCCCCCCCAGGGGCCACCATTATTGCCCGCCATATGTGTCCAATCCCTATCTTGCCGCCCATCGCGGCTTGGTGTTCTACCTGTGTGTTCTGCCTGAGAAATCAAGCCGTCCGCACCGGTGTCTTCATCGTGACCAGCTCTTCCGACATCGTCGGATGCACCGCCACGGTGCGATCAAAGTCTTCTTTTGTTGCGCCCATTTTTACGGCGATGCCAGCCAGCTGGATCATTTCACCCGCACCGGGGGCGACAATATGACATCCCAGCACCTTGCGCGTGGCCTTGGAGACGATCAGCTTCATCAGCACCCGCTGCGCCCGCCCGGCAAAGGCCTGCTGCATCGGTTTGAAGGAGGTCGCATAGACCTCGATCTCCTCCTGCTCTGCCGCCGCTTCCTCGCTCAGCCCAACGGTGCCCATTTCCGGCTGGGTGAAGATCGCCGTCGGAATAAGGTCATGGTCCGGGCTGGTCGGATTGCCGTTGAACACCGTCTCGACAAAGGCCATGCCCTCGCGGATGGCGACCGGTGTCAGGTTCACCCGGTTGGTCACATCCCCCACCGCATAGATCGAGGGCACGCCAGTCTGGCTGTACTGGTCAACCACGATGGCGCCCGCGCGATCACGGGCAACGCCCAGATCCTCCAGGCCGAGGTTGTCGGCATTGGGGCTGCGTCCGGTGGCGAACATCACTTGATCGAACAGGTTCTCATCGCCATTGGTCGCTTTCACCCAGATCTTGTCGCCCTCTTTGCGCATCTCCAGCACATTGGTGCCCAGATGCAGATCAATACCGGACTGGCACATCTCTTCGGAGATCAGCCCGCGTGCCTCATCATCAAAGCCGCGCAGGATCTGCGCACCGCGATAATACTGCGTGGTCTTGACCCCCAGCCCGTTCATGATGCCGGCAAATTCGCAGGCGATATAGCCACCGCCGACAATCAGCATGGTTTCGGGCAGTTTCTCCAGATGGAAGATCTCATTCGAGGTGATCGCCAGCTCCGAGCCGGGGAACTCCGGCGTGATCGGCCAGCCACCGGTGGCAATCAGGATGTGTTTTGCCGTCTTGCGGGTGCCATCGGCCAGTTCGACCGTATGGGCATCCGCCAGTTTGGCACGCTGATCAAAGGTCTCGACCTCGTTGTTCTTCAGGATGTTCCGATAGATCCCTTCCAGCCGGTCCAGCTCGGCGTGCAGTTTGGTCTTGAACCGATCCCAGTCAAAGCTGCCGGGCGACAGATCCCAGCCATAGGCCTGCGCGTCCTCGACCATCCCTGCGTATTCGCTGGCAAACACCATCAGCTTCTTCGGCACACAGCCCCGGATCACACAGGTGCCGCCGTAACGGTCTTCCTCGGCCAGCGCCACCTTCACGCCCTGCTGCGCAGCCACCCGCGCCGCACGCACCCCACCGGAGCCGCCGCCGATAACAAAGAGATCGTAATCAAAGCTCATATAAGTCGCCCTTCTCATATCTTGCGCGAGGTATCCCATAGCGCAGAGGTAATTGCCAGTCTCGCAGGTGGGGACACTGCGCCCTGATTGTTATGCCCAGGTGCGGTTTAGTCGCGAAACCGTGAAAAGCGCGTGAAGAGACCGAGACGCTTGTGACAAAGCAGTCTAATCTACAACCGCCTTGCCGTAAGACGAGGACCAATCCGGCCAATACGAGGCGAACGCAGCCTGAAACCGCCGTGTTTCAATTGTATCAGCGTTTTCCAATGGGCATCGAAGTTTGGTCAATGAGCCGTCTTCAGCGCGCACGAGAATCGACGCATACCGGTATCGCCGAAAGGGCACGAGACGCAGATCCGATGGCTTTTCCTGAACAGCGACAACTCTCGACCAAGGGATCCTAGCAGAGGATGAGCAGAGGCCTGTGCGTGTCGTAATTCCCTTTGCAGAGACCTCTGCCCAGCTGAGAGGGATCCCATCCCACAGAAAGCACAAAAGCGTCAGCAAATACAGATAGGTCAACGGCGCTAGGTAAGGGACCTCGAAATCGGGCTGATCCAGCACCCACCAATTGTTTTTCTGCGACACCGAAGCGATGAGCAGTGCAAGCGAGAACACAAGGAACGGTGTTGCCGGGACACGCAGCCTCACCGACAGGGAAACCGGCCGGTCCCACGTCTCAGGATCGGCAGCCGATATGTTAGATGTGGTTTGCATGTCGGTGGTCGTCATATGGTTCCAGATATCGCGGTGGCCGACAAAAGCCCAGCCGTCTGGCCCTATCCGTTGCACCTCAATCCATCAGATCCGTGAACAGATTCTCGGTCTCGACAAAATCCAGCCGGTCGATTTCCACCGTACCCTCATTGATGTCGCGCACCTCGACCCTGCCATCGCCATAGCCGACCACCACGGTGTCACAGATATCGACGAACAGCCCGTTCTCGACCACGCCGGGGATCTGGTTCAGCACCAGCGCCATCTGCCGCACGTTGCCGATCCGGTTGAGATGCAGATCCAGAATATGGTTGCCCTCATCGGTCACCAGCGCCGCATCGCCGTTCATCCGCAGCGTTGTCTTGCGGCCCATCACGTCCATCGCCACCAGTGTCTCCTCCAGCAGCGCCTGCGTGGTCTGCCAGCCAAAGGGGATCACCTCCACCGGCAAGGGAAAGGCGCCGAGCGTCTCGACTTCCTTGGCCTTGTCGGCGATCACCACCATCCGGTCCGAAGCGGTGGCGACGATCTTTTCCTGCAACAGCGCACCGCCGCCCCCCTTGATCAAGTTCAGATCGCGGTCGAACTCATCAGCGCCGTCAATGGTCAGATCCAGCCATTTCGCCTCATCCAGCGAGACGACCTCGATGCCCACTTCCAGCGCCAGCTCCGCCGTACGGCGCGAGGTCGGCACGCCCTTGATCCGCAGCCCGTCGGTCTGCACCATCTCACCCAGACAACGCACCAGCCAGGCCGCCGTCGACCCGGTCCCGAGCCCAACCCGCATCCCGTCCTCGACCATCTCCGCTGCCCGTTTGGCGGCAACGAACTTGGCCTTGTCGATAGGCGATAGTTCTCCTGTCATGGCAGCATCTCCCTGAAGCTATCTTCTGGTGGTATAAGCCTAATCCGCCCCCGGCGCGAGAGGCCAGCGCCCGCGCGCACGATTTCGCAACACGGGCATAAAATGCAGTTCCAGAATACGGGCAGAAAAACGGGCATGATACCCGGCAGGATATCTGGCCAGACGATCGTGGCAGGTCAGCGCGATGTGCTCAGGATCTCGGCAAGCGTCGCGTAATCCTCCCGGTAGTCGAAGGATCCGAACTGCCCGCCGATCCTTACCGCCAGATAGAACAGCACACTCAACAGCAGGGCCGTCGGCACCGTCACCAGCGCCAGGGGCCAGCGCTGTGTCACCGCGTCATGCAGCATCGCGACAAAGAACTTCCAGTCGCAGCGCGCCCGGTCCCAGCGATCACCGCCCACCGCATAGCCGAAATCATGGTGCCGCCAGCTGGCATCGCAGAAAAACCAGCTTGCCGTGTCGGTAATCAGCGCCCGCAGGCGATCCGGCAGCCAATAGGGGCCAACCCCATTGCCGAACCGCAGTTTCTGGGCCTCTGTCAGGTCATCAAAAGAAGGGCGCGACATCCGCTCTCACCTGTTTATCCTTGCAGCCAATTCCGCATATTGCGCCGCACAGTAGGATCACGGATATCGGGAATTCAACCGTCCGGCGCATCATTCGCGCCGCCACCTGTGCCAGCTTCTGCGCAAACTGCGTGTTTCCTATTGGAAACGTCGGAAACGGGCGTTACCCATGGCGGCGGAGATCTTAGAATGGTTCCACGATGGACAAGTATCGCCTGCATTACGCCCCCGACAATGCCTCGCTGGTGATCCGGCTGGCGCTGGAAGAGATGGGCCTCAGCTATGACACCGCGCTGGTCGACCGCCGCGCCGGTGCGCAGAATGGCGCTGCCTATCGTGCGCTCAACCCCACCGGGCTGATCCCGGTACTGGAGACCCCCGACGGTGCAATCTTTGAAACCGCCGCCATCCTGCTGTGGCTGGGCGACACACACCCCGAGACGGCGCTGGTGCCCGCCCCCGACAGCCCGCAGCGCGCCGCCTTCCTGAAGTGGCTGTTTCATGCCTCCAACACGCTTCATGCCGATCTGCGCATGTTATTCTATCCTGAAAAATACATCGGTGCGGCGCCGGACGACCAGCGCCGGCTTCAGGCCATGCTAAAGGTCCGCATCGCGACGCATCTGCGCAATCTGGACGCCGCCTGCGCAACCGCGCCGACCTTGTTCATCGGCCCCTCCGCCAGCGATGATCGCGCCGGTCCCAGCGCACTTGCGCTCTATCTGGCCTGCATGATGCGCTGGATGGCGCTCTATCCGCGCAACAGCGACCGCAGCTGGTTCCGGCTGAGCGACACCCCGGACCTCGCCCGGCTGCTCTCCCGGCTTGAGACCCGCGCCAGCACAGTTTCTGCCGCCAGGGCCGAAGGCCTTGGCCCGACCCCGTTTACACAGCCACATCTCGCGCAGCCGCCAGAAGGATCAGCGACCTAATGTTTCTCTCCGTCTTCGACATGTTCAAAGTGGGCATTGGCCCGTCCTCCTCTCACACGATGGGGCCGATGGTGGCCGCCGCGAAGTTTCTGGACCTGATGCGCGCCTCGCCCTTCGACTTTCACGGGCTGCGCGCCTCGCTGCATGGCTCGCTTGCCTTCACTGGCGTCGGCCATGCCACCGACCGCGCCACCATCCTCGGGCTTGGCGGCTTTGTCGCTCATGACTATGACGACGCCAAGGCCGAGGCCTTTCTGGCGGAGCTGGACAAGACCCATAAAATGCACCCCGAGGGTCTGGGCGCGCTGCATTTCGACCCCAAGGCCGACATGATCTTCGATTATGATCACGCCCTGCCGGGCCACGCCAACGGCATGATCCTGATGGCCACCGATGCCCAGGGCGACGTGATCCTGAAACAGGTCTACTACTCCATTGGCGGCGGCTTTGTCCTCACCGAGGAAGAGCTGGCCGCAGGCAAGGCCACCGACGAAGGCGATCCGGTCCCCTACCCGTTCAAATCCGCAGCCGAAATGCTGGAGATGGCCAAGGCCAGCGGCAAATCCATCGCCCAGATGAAACGCGCCAACGAAATCGCGCGCGGCTGCGAAGAGAGCCTTACCAAAGGCACCGCCCGCATCTGGCAGGTGATGAACGACTGTATCAACCGCGGACTGGAGCGCGACGGCATCCTGCCCGGCGGCCTCAAGGTGCGCCGCCGCGCCAAGGGCATTCACGATGCGCTGCTGGCTGAACGTGGCATGAACATCAACGCGCCGCACACCATCAATGACTGGATGAGCGTCTATGCGATGGCGGTGAACGAGGAAAACGCCGCCGGCGGTCAGGTCGTGACCGCCCCCACCAATGGCGCCGCAGGCACCCTGCCGGCGGTGATCCGCTACTATCTCGACCACGTGCCGGGCGCGTCCGAATCCCATGTTGAGGATTTCCTGCTGACCGCCGCCGCCATTGCCGGGCTGGTCAAATACAACGCGTCCATTTCCGGCGCCGAGGCCGGCTGCCAGGCAGAGGTCGGCTCCGCCGCCGCGATGTCGGCCGCAGGTCTCTGTGCGGTGATGGGCGGCACGCCTGAGCAGGTGGAAAACGCTGCCGAGATCGCGCTGGAGCATCACCTCGGGATGACCTGCGATCCGGTCAAAGGCCTGGTCCAGGTCCCCTGCATCGAGCGCAACGGTCTGGCGGCGATCAAGGCGGTCTCCGCCGCGTCGCTGGCCCTGCGCGGCGACGGCCAGCACTTCGTGCCGCTGGACGCCTGTATCGAGACCATGCGCCAGACCGGCGCCGACATGCACGACAAATACAAGGAAACCTCCCTCGGCGGCCTCGCCGTGAACGTGCCGAACTGCTGAACCATAACCCCACAGGATCGGGCCCATAGCGGCCCGGTCCACGCAGGGGTTTCGCAGCCGGGTTCAACCCCTACTTGCATCCCCCCGCCACCACGCCTAGCGTGGCGTTATGACTCATGACCGCCCCTCACTAGGCATCCTGCTCATGCTCGGCTTCTGTATCGTCGCCCCCTTGGGTGACGCGGTGGCCAAACTGCTGGGCGCTCATATCCCCCTGGGGCAGCTGCTGTTTGTCCGCTTTGCCGCGCAGGTCCTGCTGCTGGTGCCGCTGATCTGGGCCACCGGGCGCCTGTGGCGGATGCGGGGCCGCGTGCTCTGGCTTACCTTCCTGCGCACGCTGCTGCATATCGCGGGCATCGGCGCGATGTTCACCGGCCTCAAATACCTGCCGCTTGCGGATGCGGTGGCCATCGCCTTTGTGATGCCCTTCATCATGCTGCTTCTGGGCAAATACGTGCTTGGCGAAGAGGTCGGCATGATGCGCCTCTTGGCCTGCATCGTCGGTTTTGGCGGCACGCTTCTGGTCATTCAGCCCAGCTTTGCCGCCGTTGGCCTGCATGCGCTCTGGCCCCTGATGGTTGCCGTGGTCTTTGCCCTGTTCATGCTGGTCACCCGCCAGATCGCCAAGGACACCGATCCGGTTGGCCTTCAGGCGGTCTCCGGCACCATGGCCTGTGTCATGCTGCTGCCGGTGCTGCTGCTGGGACAGGTCACGGACATCCCCGCCCTGTCGCTGGTGACGCCAAGCGCCGAACAATGGGGGCTGCTGGCCGCCATCGGCAGCCTCGGCACCGCCGCCCATCTGCTGATGACCTGGAGCCTGCGTTACGCGCCTGCCGCGACTCTCGCCTCGATGCAATATCTGGAGATTCCGGTGGCCGCGCTGTTTGGCTGGTGGATCTTTGCCGACCTGCCCAATGGCATTGCCGCCCTAGGGATTGTGATCACCGTTGCGGCCGGTCTCTTCGTGATCCTGCGCGAGCGTCAGATCCAATCCCGCAAGAGTGCCGCCGAGCGGGCTGCGCTGCTCACCCGCGACCCGCCCATCGCGCCGGAACAGCCGGCCGTCTGACCCGCCAGCCTCAGCCAGCAGCCAGCGCACCCACCACCACGCCCAGCCGCGCCCGTGGCAGGATCACCAGCAGCCCCGGCCCATCGGCCCGGATCCGAACCGGCCCCGTCGCCCGGTTGGAGGTCCCGACCCGCGCCATCGGATCCAGCTGTAAGCCCTCGATGGGCCATTCCAGCCCCTCCGACCAGCCGCTCACCCGCTGCATCGGAAACAGCGAGACCACCTCCCCCGCCACCAGCGGCAGGGCGATCTCGCCGCGCAGATGAAACACCACCTCCTGCGGCCCCAGCAGCACGCAGGGGCTGGGATGTGGCTGCATCAGTGTATTGAACCCGGCCAGCTGATGGTCAATCCGCCCGCCCAGAAACCCGACCCCCAGCACCACCGGCGCAGAGATCGCGCGCAGCGCCTTGTCGAAATCCGTCGTGGTCTGCTCGGCCACATGGTGCAGCGTGCCGGGGGCGAGCTGCGCCTGCACATCCGCCGACAGCGAATCCAGATCGCCAATGACGGCGACCGGCCGATGCCCCGCCGCCAGCACATGGCCTGCGCCGCCATCCGCCGCCACCAGCACCGGTGCCAGCGCCAGCGCCGCCTCCAGATCCCCGGGATCCACCGCGCCCGCCCCGACCAGGGTTACCGGCTCAAACCGTTCAACAATCAGCTCTTTCATGCTGGGATTACTCGCAGAAAAGGAAACAGACCACAATGTGGACACAAAATGATACGATCAATTGCACGGATTCGGGCGCAATTTGACCCCCTGGGCGGTCAACGTAGACGGCACTGACTTTGGCGAGGACACCTATCCGATGGTACAGAACAATAAGGTTTTGACAGTCTCCTACGGGACTTTTTCCTGCACATTGGAGGGGTTCGACGATTCTTTCGGCACGATGAAGGCCATTGCGGAGTATTTCCGCGATCTGGCCTCCGATGACCGCTACTTCGGGGCCGAACCGCCGCAGCCGGACGCCGAAATGCTGGCGCGCATCGCCCAGCGTGAGGTCGCCCGCCAGGTCGAGGCGCGCACCAGCGCCGAGGGCATCCACCTGCGCGCCGCCACCCTGCCGCCGCCGCCGCAACAGACCGCACCGCCGCAGAGCGCAACACCGCCCCGCCCCGCTGCCCAGCAGCCCAGCGCAGAAACCTCGCAGCATCGCGCCACCGGCGCCCTCGCCGCCCCTGCTGCCCCGGCCCCTGTCAGCGCTGCCGAACCGACAGACCCCACCGCCCGCACCGCCCCGGCCAGCGCGCCCAAAGTCCGCGCGCCGCTGTCGGAGCCCTCGGCGACGCCTGTGGCTGAGGTGAAGTTGCAGCCGGTCCAGCAGACCGTACCCACCTCTGCCGCCGCCAAAATCGCCGCAGCCCCGGCAGCCGCTGCCGCCTCGGCCCTCGCTGCCCAGGATGCCCCAGACGATAGCGGTACGGCCGCCACGGCCGATGCCGAGACCAACGCCGAAAGCATCGCCGCCAAGCTGCGCCGCATCCGCGCTGTTGTGGCCAAGACCCCGGTTGATGAGTTCACCGAAGACCAGCACGCCGAACAGGCCCGCGAAGAGGCGGTCAAGGAAATCACCAACGCGCTCTCCGCCGATCACGATGCCGTCGACGCTCCGCGCGCCGCAGATGGCCAGATCGCAGCGCAGGAGCTCGACGAAAACGACGAGGATGACGCCGCCATCGCCGCTGCGCTGAACCGGCTCGACCTCGGCAACACCCCGTCAGTTCCTGCCACACCCAGCGTGCCCAACGTCCCCGAAGGCGCCGAAGAATTCTTCGCCGACAGCAGCAGCGCCACGGATGATACCGAGGCCGACAGCCTTGAGGACGATCTCGACGAGAGGGTCGCGCCCCTGTCGGAAACTGCCCAGCCACAGCCTGCGAAGGCAGAGGTCCAGAAGGCCGAGCGCGCCCCGGAAGAAACCTCAAAGAGCCAGACCGCTGCCGAGACCCCAGCCGCGCCCGAAACCGCCGCGCCCCGCAAACGTGGCCGCGTGCTGCGGATCAAACGCCGCGATATCGAAGGCGCCATGGCCGATGGCACGCTGGAAAAACTCGACGACACCGCCGCCGCGACTGTGCCCGATACCCCTCCGGCGACACCCGCCGCCCCGGCGCCCGAGGCCGCCGAAACATCCGAGGCCCGACCAGAGACCCGGCTAGAGACCCGCACGGGTGCAGCGCCCAAAGCCGACCCAGAAGCCCACAGCAGCCTCTCACCCGATGACGAGGCCGAACTGCTGGCCGAACTCGCCGCCGTCGAGGCCGATCTGCTGGGCAGCGATGATGATGAGGCCTTCTTTGACGACGAGGATGACGAGGACGAGGACAGCGCCGCACCGGCCGCAGCTGTGCGCGCCTCGCCTCGCACTGACGCACCGCTCAACAGCGCCGCAGAGGCCGCCGCCGCCGTGGCGCCCGGCTCCCGACGGGGCGCCACCAGCACCGCCGACAGCGATATCGCCCGTCTGATGGCCGCCGCTGACGAACGCCTGGAAGACCCCGAAAACACCACCTCGCGCGAAACCTACAGCCAGCTGCGCGCGGTCATGGCTGCGGCCTCGACCGAGCGCTCCGCCGGTGGCGCGCTGGAGGCCGAGGACGACGCTCAGGTCTACCGTGACGATCTGGCCAGCGTGGTGCGCCCGCGCCGCCCCGAATCCCGCGAGACCGCCGACCAGCGGCCCGCCAAACCGGCGAGCCGCCCCGCACCGCTGCAACTGGTGCAAGAACAGCGCATCGACGACAGCGCCGCCGCCCCCGTGCGCCCGCGCCGGGTCTCCGCCGCCGTGCTGGCCGAAGAGGCCCCGCGCAACAGCGGCAGCGAAGGCGGCTTTGCGGCCTATGCTGCGAAATCCGGCGCCGTGGAACTGGCCGAACTTCTCGAAGCCGCCGCCGCCTACATGAGCTTTGTCGAAGGCCGCGATCACTTCTCGCGTCCGCAGCTGATGAACAAGGTCCGCGATGTCGATGGCACCGACTTCAACCGCGAGGACGGGCTGCGCAGCTTTGGCCAGCTCCTGCGCGAGGGCAAGATCGAACGCGCCGACAATGGCCGCTTCACCGCCTCCGGCCAGATCGGCTTCCAGCCTGGCAACCGCGCCGCAGGCTGATCCCCGACCCAGATGACACAAAAAAAGGCGGCCCCCAAAGGCCGCCTTTTTAGATTGAGACCAGCCCGGCGTGACACTGCCGACCTGTCATCTTTCCCGAAATACTCCGGGGTGAATTGACCGTCAGGTCAAGAGGGGCAGCGCCCCTCCACGGCTCTCATCCCGGCGCCTCAGCCCTGATCCTGATCCGCATCATCCGGATCCGCCTTGCCGACACCGCGAAAGACGAATTTAAACGGCAGGATCCACAGGACACCCAGCAGCACATAGACAATCAGCTCAACCAGCAGCGACGGCCGGTCCAGCCAGCTGATCACATTGACCGCCAGCACGATATAGACCGGCATGCCAATCAACAGGATCACCAGCGCCCAGCGCCGCCGCGCCTTATAGCTCAGACCACCCTCGCCCGACATCAGTCGGCAAAGGGATCGGTCACCAGAATGGTGTCGTCCCGCTCCGGGCTGGTGGACAAAAGCGCAACCGGGCAGTCGATCAGCTCTTCCACGCGCTTGACGTATTTGATGGCATTGGCAGGCAGGTCGTTCCAGCTGCGCGCCCCTTCGGTGCTCTCGCTCCAGCCCGGCATCTCTTCATAGATGGGGGTGCAGCGCGCCTGCTGGTCGGCTGCGGTCGGCAGATAGTCCAGACGCGCGCCGTCCAGCTCATAGCCGACACAGATCTTCAGCGTCTCGAACCCGTCCAATACGTCCAGTTTGGTCAGCGAAATGCCGGTGATGCCGGAGGTGGCACAGGTCTGACGCACAAGGCAGGCATCAAACCAGCCACAGCGGCGCTGACGGCCGGTGGTGGTGCCGAATTCATGACCACGGGTGCCCAGACGCTCGCCATCCGCATCCGGGGTGCCATCCGCATTCAGCAGCTCGGTCGGGAACGGGCCTTCGCCCACACGGGTGGTATAGGCCTTCACGATGCCCAGCACATAGTCGATGGAGCCCGGACCAATGCCCACACCGGTTGCCGCCTGACCGGCAATCACGTTGGAGGAGGTCACAAACGGGTAGGTCCCGAAATCAATATCCAGAAGCGCACCCTGGGCGCCTTCGAACAGGATCCGCTTGCCCGCCTTGCGCTTTTCATTCAGCACTTTCCACACCGGTGCGGCAAAGGGCAGGATATCCTTGGCGATCTCTTTCAGCTGCGCGATCAGATCGTCGCGATCCACGGCCTCGATGCCCAGACCCTTGCGCAGCGGATCATGGTGCTGCAACGCACGATCAACACGCGCGACCAGGGTCGCCTCATCCGCCAGATCCGCGACACGGATCGCACGACGGCCCACCTTGTCCTCATAGGCAGGGCCGATGCCACGACCGGTGGTGCCGATCTTGGTGCCCTTGGAGGCCGCCTCTTCGCGCGCCCGGTCCAGCTCGCCATGCAGCGGCAGGATCAGCGGCGTGTTCTCCGCAATCATCAGCGTCTCGGGAGAGATATCCACGCCCTGGGCGCGCACGGTCTCGATCTCCTTCATCAGATGCCAGGGATCCAGCACCACGCCATTGCCAATGACCGAGAGCTTGCCGCCGCGCACCACGCCCGAGGGCAGCGCGTGCAGCTTGTAGACCTTGCTGTCGATCACCAGCGTATGACCGGCGTTATGGCCGCCTTGAAAACGCGCAATGACATCAGCGCGTTCGCTGAGCCAATCGACAATCTTGCCTTTACCTTCGTCACCCCATTGGGCGCCGACTACCACGACATTGGCCATCTCAGGTCCTCATGTATGCTGGTTGAAACCGACGCTCCGTATAACGAGACCGCGCAGACAGGGGAACCGGTTTTTCGTCGCAGGCGCGGGAATCCACGGCAAAGCCCCCTGCTGCGTGGCGAAAATGGACGATCAGGCCGCCGCGCAGCGCTATTGCGCGTGGAACGCCCGTCGCAGGGCCGTTGCGTCCGCAGCGCGCGCCCTCTTCACCCCTTCGGGATCAGGATATGTCAGTCTGGACGCGGATCGATCCCCCGCGTCAGGGTCACTTAAGCCCGGCGCACCCACACGCACAGGAGACCGGCCCCGATCCCATCGGGGGCGTGTCAGGATATCCTGCCTGCGCAGGCCCCATCCGGGCCTGTCCACCTCCACCGGCGGCGCCGCCATCCCTGTTTTTGGCACAGCGCGAGACCGCAACCGAGACGAGACCGACGAACAGACCGATAGACTTGGACGGCGAAACAGAGACAGGAAGGACACGAGAGAGCGACAGAAGAGACACCCAGGCCCGAACGACCCAGACCCGGTGCGGATCTCCCCGCGCCGCGCCGCGCCATCAGCCGTGGCGGTGGCGCCCCGAACCGGTGCAGCTGCGCCCGGCCCTCCGCAGACGATATTTCCGGCCACTCGCCCGACTAATCCGCAGGCAGCTCAACCGGCATGCCATGTGGCGTCGACAGATAGGCCGCCTCCCAGCGGGCGCGCATCCCCTCGGCATCGGCAGGGGCCACCCGGCCTGTCTCTGCCAGAAACATCTCCAGCGTCTCCAGCCAGACGGCAAAGTAATCCTCGCCCCCGTTCAGATCGCGCTCCAGCCCATGGCGGCGCAGGCTGGCAGAAAACCGCGTCACCCAGTCGCCCCAGGACAACGCCCCGCTTTCATTCAGATGCACCGTCAGCGCAAAGACCTGCGCATGCCACGGCTGTTCAAAGGCCGGTTCCGGGCGCTCTGCCACCGGCGTGTCAATTGTGCTCATGCCGGCTCCAGATAGCTTTGCCACAGGTCCAGAACCACCTCGTCGCGCGGATGCTCCGGCGCGCTCCACAGCTCGGCCGCCGGGAACACCACCGCATAAAGCGGCTCCGGCGCCTCCCCCAGACCATGTGCGGCACTGTCCGGCAGAACATGCGTCCCGTGCAGGCGCAGCACGCGACCGCTGGCGCCCACTGCATAGCCGGGCAATCGGGTGTGACCGCCCGCCACCAGCCGGTTGCCACCGGGGCGGCGACAGCGCACCGCATCGCCGGGGGCAAAGACCACCGGCACATCAGAGGGCCGGTCCGCCGGTCCGCCCTTGGCGAGGGTTGCGGCCACATCCGATGCCTTCAGCGCACGGGCAGCGAGCGGATGCGGGGCCACGGCCTCTGCGCCCGTGCCGTCTTTCTGACGCCCCCCTGCCTCGGCTGTCGCCAGATCCGCGCGGCTCAGCACACCCTTTTCCACCAACAGCGTCGCCAGACCGGCCAGCCATTTCTCGTAGTAGGAAAACCGCGTGTAATCCTTCGGTGCCAGCCGCTCGCGGGCGTGGCGCGAGGTGTCGATATTCCACTGCCCCAGCGCGCCGCAGGCCAGCGTCACCGCCAGGGCACGGGCGTGCCAGTCTTCGGCAAAAACCGGCGCGCCCTCCACCTCGGGCACTACCGAACCGTCCCCGAATCGCCCGCCCATGTCATGCAGCCTGCTCATGTCGCTGCCCCCTCGGGCAGCTGCGCCAGACCGGTGCCGATCATGCTGTCGCGGCTGACCAGCGCCGCCAGCGCGTCCTCGCTCAGCCCCTCACTGCCCGCAGGCCGCATCGGCAGCACCAGATAACGGACCTCAGCGGTGGAATCCCAGACCCGCACCGCGGTGCCGTCGGGCAGGCTCACGCCGAATTCCGCCAGCACCTTGCGCGGCTCGCGTACCGCTCGGGCGCGGTAGGCGTCGGATTTGTACCAGCCCGGCGGGATCCCCAGCAAAGGCCAGGGGTAACAGCTGCATAAGGTGCAGACGACGATGTTATGCTGCTGCGCGGTGTTCTCGACCACCACCATATGTTCACCCTGACGACCATAATACCCAAGCTCCGCCAGCACCGGATCGGCATCAGCCAGCAGACGCGCCCGAAACTCAGGATCAGCCCAGGCCCGCGCCACCACGCGGGCGCCATTGGCCGGGCCGATACGGTTCTGATAGGTATCGATAATTTCATCCAGCGCCGCCGGATCAATCAGCCCCTTTCGGGTCAGCACCGTCTCCAGCGCCTTGACGCGCAGGGCGGGGTCCGGGGGCAACAGGCTATGCGGGGCGTCTGCGTGATCATGAGGCATAGGGCGAGACTGCCCGCAGCGGCGCAAAGCTGTCCAGTCACAATCCGTCATGATCCCGATCACCAGCCGTGATGCCCGCGCGCAGCCACGGCAGCCGGACCTCTCATGCGCCGTTTTCTGCGGATTTGATGCGCCCGAAACGCCGCAGGTCCGCCTTCTCCGCCCTTCGGCAAACTGAGCCCTTGCCCCTCAGAGCAATCTTCCCTATTTACCGCCCGATACTCAGCCAACCGCCGTAGGATCCTATGGAAAACGTCGTACTCATCATCCATCTTCTTCTGGCCCTGGGGCTGATTGCCGTTGTCCTCTTGCAGCGCTCCGAAGGCGGCGGCCTTGGCATGGGCGGCGGCGGTGGCGGGGCCATGTCCGGCCGTGCAGCAGCCACCGCGATGAGCAAGGTGACTTGGATCCTGGCCGTGGCCTTCATCGCCACATCCATCACGCTGACCATTCTGGCAGCACAGAAATCCGCAGGCTCTTCGGTTGCAGATCGCCTCTCGGCGCCTGCCGCAGAAGGCGCTGCCGACACACCCGACACCCCGCTGGGCAGCGACCTGCTGCCGCCGGTGCAGGGTGACAATGCACCGCTGGTTCCCAGCGCAGACTAATCCGGCCACCCGGCCAGGAGGACCCTCGGATCGGCCCGACAGCCAATTGCGCTTCGGGCAGATCCGGCAAGACCAGAGCGTCTGACGCGGGATTCGCGAGGATCCACTACACTTAGAATGAACAAAAGCAGCCGTAACAGCATCTTGCGGCTTGCTTGCGCATTTTGCGCGAATCCTTTATATGTAAAGCCCCGTGATGCTGCGGTTTCTGCAACCGCCGGGCAGCTGAATTCTGACTTCTCACGGGGGCAGCCGAACAGACATGGCGCGTTTCATTTTCATTACTGGCGGTGTTGTATCATCTCTGGGCAAAGGGCTGGCATCCGCCGCTCTTGGGGCACTTTTGCAGGCGCGCGGCTATTCCGTCCGCCTGCGCAAACTGGATCCCTATCTGAACGTCGATCCGGGCACGATGAGCCCCTTCGAACATGGCGAGGTCTTCGTCACCGATGACGGTGCCGAAACCGATCTCGACCTCGGTCACTACGAACGTTTCACCGGCGTGGCCGCCCGCAAGACCGACTCGGTCTCCTCGGGCCGGATCTATTCCAACGTGCTGGAAAAGGAACGTCGCGGCGACTACCTCGGCAAGACCATTCAGGTCATTCCGCATGTGACCAATGAAATCAAAGACTTCATCTCCATCGGTGAAGATGAGGTTGATTTCATGCTCTGCGAAATCGGCGGCACCGTCGGCGACATTGAGGGGCTGCCCTTCTTTGAAGCGATCCGCCAGTTCGCCAATGACAAGGCGCGTGGCCAGTGTATCTTCATGCACCTGACCCTCCTGCCCTATATCAAGGCCTCCGGCGAGCTGAAAACCAAGCCGACCCAGCACTCGGTGAAGGAGCTGCGCTCCATCGGTCTGGCACCGGATATCCTGGTTTGCCGCTCCGAAGGGCCGATCCCGCACAAGGAACGCGAAAAACTGGCGCTGTTCTGCAATGTGCGCGCCGACAGCGTGATTGCCGCGCAGGATCTGAAATCCATCTACGAGGCCCCGCTGGCCTATCACCGCGAAGGTCTCGATCAGGCGGTTCTGGATGCCTTTGGCATTGCGCCGGCCCCGAAACCCAATCTGACCCGCTGGGAAGATGTGGCCGATCGCATCTACAACCCCGAAGGCGAGGTCAAAATCGCCATCGTCGGCAAATACACCCAGCTGGAAGACGCCTATAAATCCATCGCCGAGGCGCTGACCCATGGCGGCATGTCCAACCGCGTGAAGGTAAAGATCGAATGGGTCGATGCCGAGCTGTTCGACAAGGAAGACGCCGCCCCCTACCTGCAAGGCTATAACGCCATTCTGGTGCCCGGCGGCTTTGGCGAGCGCGGCACCGAGGGCAAGATCAAGGCCGCGCAATATGCCCGCGAGCACAAGCTGCCCTATCTCGGCATCTGTCTGGGTATGCAGATGGCCGTCATCGAGGCTGCGCGCAATGTCGCGGGCATCGCGGAGGCAGGCTCCGAGGAATTCGACCATGAGGCAGGCAAGAAACGCTTTGAACCGGTGGTCTATCACCTGAAGGAATGGGTGCAGGGCAACCACACCGTGGCGCGCAAGGTCGATGACGACAAAGGCGGCACCATGCGTCTGGGCTCCTACAACGCCACGCTGGCCGAAGGCTCCAAAGTGGCTGAGGTCTATGGCACCACCCGGATCGAGGAACGCCACCGTCACCGCTATGAGGTGGACACCAAATACCGCGAGCAGCTGGAAGCCTGTGGCCTGAAATTCTCCGGCATGTCGCCGGATGGTCGCCTGCCGGAAATCGTCGAATGGACGGATCACCCGTGGTTCATCGGCGTACAGTTCCACCCCGAGCTGAAGTCGAAACCGTTTGAGCCGCACCCGCTGTTTGACGATTTCGTCCGCGCCGCCAAGGAAGCCTCGCGGCTGGTCTGACCGGCACAGCGCCCGGCGCATCGGGCCTGACTGAAACACACCAAAAGGCAGACCACCCCGGTCTGCCTTTTTTGCGTGCGAACGCCTGACGGATATGCCTGCCTGCGATGTTTCGCCGAACCGCCGCCCGGTCGCGTCACTGTTAGCGGAGGCGTTAGCGCAACCACTTGATACAGATAGTTGTTTCCTGCCGCAGGCGCGGTATAGACGATGCCAGACAGACAATCCCTTTTCGTGGAGACCCGACCTATGGCGCAAGAAACCTCGACCCAGACTGCTCAGCTCGATCGCATCGCAAACGGCAAGGGCTTCATTGCGGCGCTCGATCAGTCCGGCGGGTCCACCCCGAAGGCGCTGGCGCTTTATGGCGTGACCGAAGACGCCTACAGCAATGACGACGAGATGTTCGGCGAAATCCAGAAAATGCGTGCCCGCATCATCACCGCACCGGATTTCAACAGCGAAAAGATCCTCGGCGCGATCCTGTTTGAAAAAACCATGGATGCCGAAATCGACGGCATCCCGGTGCCTGCCTACCTGTGGGACAACTGCGGCGTAGTGCCTTTCCTCAAGGTCGACAAGGGCCTCGCGGATGAGGCGGACGACGCCCAGACCATGAAACCGATGCCCGATCTTGATCAGCTGCTGTCGCGCGCGGTACAGGCCGCGATTTTCGGCACCAAGATGCGCTCGGTGATCAAGGGCGCCAATGCCACCGGCATCAAGAACGTCGTCGGCCAGCAGTTCATCGTCGGCCGCCAGATTGCCGCTGCCGGTCTGCTGCCGATCATCGAACCCGAAGTGGACATCAACTCCGCCACCAAAGCCGAGGCGGAAACCCTGCTGAAGGCTGCGATTCTGGACGAGCTGAACGCCCTGCCCGCCGACACCAAAGTGGCGCTGAAACTGACCATCCCGACCGAGGCCGGTCTCTATGACGATCTCGCCGCCCATGCCAATGTGGTGCGCGTTGTTGCCCTGTCCGGCGGCTACACCACCGATGACGCCTGCGAAAAGCTGGCGAAGAACAGCACGATGATCGCCTCCTTCAGCCGCGCCCTGACCGAAGGTCTGAATGTCGCGATGAGCGACAGCGACTACAACGCAGCGCTTGGCTCCAACATCGACAAGATCTACCGCGCCTCGATCTGACGATCACGCCGCCCCTGACGGGGACAGACACCAAGGTAAAGAGCCGCGCCGGTCAGATCCCGGCGCGGCTCTCTTTCATTGCACTGACTGGCTGACGTCGGCCTCAGTCGAATTTAGGCGCGCGGTTCTGCATCTGGGCGGCGACCACTTCCATCTGCTCAGGCTTGCCGATCAGACCGACCTGAACACGGGATTCCTCCAGCAGCACCTCGGCGCGATCCGCGCTGGCCTCGGCCGTCTCGATCAGCGTTTTTGCCGCGCGGATGGCGGCGGGGCTTTGCCCGGCGATCAATGACGCCAGTTCATGGGCGCGGGCGATGGGATCCTCGGCCAGCTCGGTGACCAGCCCCCAGTCCAGCGCCTGCGGCGCCGACACTTTCTCCGCCGTATAGGTCAGCCGCCGCAGCACATCGGAGCGCAGCAGCCGCGGCAAGAGCACCATGCCGCCCATATCCGGCACGATCCCCCATTTCATCTCCATCACTGAAAACCGCGCATCGGGTGCAGCAATGCGGATATCGGCCCCCAGCGCCAGTTGCAGACCGCCGCCAAAGGCCGCGCCGTTGATCGCCGCAATCACCGGCATCGGCAGGCGACGCCAGACCATTGCCACCTGCTGCACCTGATTGGCATCGCCATGAGAGCGGCTCATCAGCCACTCTGTCGGGTCTTTCATCCCCATCTGGGCAAAGCTCATCAGATCAAGGCCGGCGCAGAACGCCTTGCCCTCGCCCGAGAGCACAACCACCCGCGCCTTGCTGTCCATCAGGCTTTCGCCAGCGGCAATGATCTCTTCGATCATCTGGCTGTCCAGCGCGTTCATCTTGTCACCGCGGGTCAATGTCACCCGTGCAATATGGTCTTCGATCTCTACCGATACCCGTGCCATCTCGGCGCCCTCCTTCTTGGAATTTCCGTTGGCGGCAGACTGCCCCGGATCCCGGCAGTGATCCAGCGTAACGCCGGGGCAAAGCGACGCGCTTGCCCGGACGCACCGGATCACGTTATCTCAGCCCATGACACAGCCACGCTACACCCCGCTTGCCCACTCCCTCCCCGCCTCTGTCCCCTTTGTCGGGCCGGAAACCCAGGAGCGCCAGCGCGGCGCGCCCTTCACGGCGCGGCTGGGCGCCAATGAAAACATCTTTGGCCCCTCGCCCAAGGCGATTGCGGCCATGCAGGCCTCGCTGGGCGAAATCTGGAAATATGGCGACGCCGAGAGCCATGACCTGCGCGAGGCGCTGGCCGCGCATCACGGTGTTGCGCCCCAGAACATCATGATCGGCGAAGGTATCGACGGGCTGCTGGGCTATCTGGTGCGGCTGCTGATTGGCGAAGGCGATGCGGTGGTGACCTCGCTTGGCGCCTATCCGACCTTCAACTACCATGTCGCGGGCTTTGGCGGCGTCTTGCATACCGTCCCTTACAAGGACGACCACGAAGACCCCGCCGCGCTCTTTGCAAAGGCCGCCGAGGCGGATGCCAAGCTGGTCTACCTCGCCAATCCCGACAATCCGATGGGCAGCTGGCACAGCGGCGCTGATCTGCTGGCGGCGATGGACGCCCTGCCAGAGGGCTGCCTGCTGCTGCTGGATGAGGCCTATATCGACTGCGCCCCCGAGGGCACTGCCCTGCCGATAGATATCGACGATCCCCGCGTGATCCGCACCCGGACGTTTTCCAAGGCCTATGGCATGGCCGGTGCGCGGGTGGGCTACGTGCTGGCAGAGGCCGGGCTGGTCAGCGCCTTCAACAAGGTGCGCAACCATTTCGGTATGAACCGCACCGCTCAGATCGGCGCATTGGCGGCCCTGCAGGATCAGGCGTGGCTGGCCGAGGTGCTGGGCCGCATTGCCACCGCACGCGACCGGATTGCGCAGATTGCGCGCGACAATGGGCTAACACCCCTGCCCTCGGCCACCAATTTCGTGGCCATCGACTGTGGCAGTGACGGTGCCTTTGCCAAATCGGTGCTGGAGGGTCTGGTGGATCAGGGCGTGTTTGTGCGGATGCCCTTTGCGGCGCCGCAAAACCGCTGCATCCGGGTCAGCTGCGGGCCGGAGGATCAGCTGGACGCCTTTGCCCGCGCGCTGCCCCTCGCGCTGGAGCGGGCGCGCAACGGCTGAGGCTGCGTCAGGGCCTGCTGCGGATCACCCGCAGCAGCTGCCTCTCTCCGATGTTTCTGCAACAGATGCCGCGCCACCCCCGGCGATCACCTGTGAGGCCGCCTCCAGCGCGCCGGATCCATGCGGGATCTCCAGCGCCTTCAGACCGGCATCAACCCCGCCCAGCAGCCCCATGATCATTTGACCGTTCACATGGCCCATATGGCCCAGCCGCAGGAACCCGTGCCACTCCGGGCTGTTCGGCGGCGCCATGCCAAGGCCGATGCCCAGCGTCAGCCCAAGGGTCTGTTCCACCCAATTGCGCAGGCGCGTGCCGCGATCGCCGCCGATGTGCAGCGATGTGACCGCGTTTGACCGCAAAGCGACCTCCTGCACATTCATCCGCAGCGGGCCACCTTCGCCCCAGCGGTCACAGGCCGCCCAGATCGCCTGCGCCAACAGGTGATGGCGCGCCCAGACGGCCTCCATCCCCTCACCGTGGATCAGATCCAGTGCGGCCCGCAGACCATAGAGGTGATGCGTGGGCGCGGTGCCGCCGAAATACTGGTAGAATTCCTCCGGGTTGGCGCGCGGCTGCCAGTCCCAATAGCGGCTGACCCGTGGCAGGCGGGCGCGGGCCTCCGCCGCCTTTGGCCCGAAGAAGACAAACCCCATGCCCGCAGGCACCATCAGCCCCTTCTGGCAGGCCGAGACCATCACATCCACGCCCCAGTCGTCCATCTCGAACCGGTCACAGCCAAGCGAGGCAATGCAGTCGACCATCAACAGCGCCGGGTGGCCGCAGGCATCCAGTGCCGCGCGCATTGCCGTCACATCATTGCGGATCGCGCTGGAGGTATCGACATGCACCGTCAGAACCGCCTTGATCCGATGGGCGGTATCGGCGGCGAGATGGCTGGAGATCTGGTCCATGTCCCAGGCCGAGCCGGTGCCGAAATACAAAAGCTCCACCTTGATGCCGAGCGCCTCCGCCATTTCCGACCAGCCAATGCCAAAACGGCCCGAGGCGGCGACCAGCACGGTGTCACCCGGCTGAAGGGTGTTCAGCAACGCCGCCTCCCAGGCGCCGTGACCGTTGGAGATATAGATCGCCACATCATGATCGGTGCGCGCCACCCGGCGCAGGTCCGGGATCAGGGTTGCCGTCATCTCCACCAGTTCACCGGCGTAGATATTCGGCGACGGGCGGTGCATCGCCTGCAACACCGCATCCGGCATGACCGAGGGGCCGGGAATGGCCAGATATCCGCGTCCCGCGGCAAGGGAAACACCCGCTGTCATGCTGCACTCCTATGTTTATCTGGGCAAACTGTGACGCGCGTCTGCGGTGGCTGCAACCCCTTGCAACGGCGCCGCACGCGCATTTGACGCAGCGGTTTTTACCGCCGCCCAGAGCTGGCCCATCGGCTGCGAAACCCGCGCCATGCTTGCACCTTTTCCCCCAGCTGCTTAAATGGCTCAGGCCTGACGTGGATGTCAGCGCCAGAAAAAACCACATCGGTTGTGATCCTTGCCCCAGACTGACCCCAAGACGACGCCCCCATCCGCAACGCCGGACACGCCGGACGCCCCTGCGGTGGATGCCGCCCCCTCGCCCAGGCGGGCGGTGGCACCCGCCACGGCAGAGGCCCCGGCCATCAAGTCAAAGCCCGAGCACATGTCCTCGCGCGAGCTGCTGGGCTGGCTGTGGCGCGGCTATCTGCGCCACTACATGGGCCTTCTGGGACTGGCGATCGTCTTCATGCTGATCGAAGGCGGCACCGTCGGCGGCCTCAGCTACATGATGCAGCCGATGTTCGATCTGGTGTTTGTGGCGGGCAATACCACGGCGCTGTTCTGGGTCAGCCTGGCGTTTCTGATCATCTTCTCCATGCGCGGGATTTCCAGCGTCTGTCAGAAGGTCATTCTCAGCAAGATTTCCCAGACCTCCGCTGCCCATATGCGCAAGGACATGCTGGCGCGGCTGATCCGGCAGGATCCGTCCTTTCATCAGGTGAACCCGCCCGGTTTCCTGATCCAGCGGGTGCAGAGCGATGTGATGGCGATCAATTCGGTCTGGCAGGCGCTGATCACCGGTGCCGGCCGCGATGTCACGCAGATGGTGGCCGTTCTGGCTGTGGCGATCAGCGTTGACTGGCGCTGGACCGCGATCATGCTGGTCGGCCTGCCGATGCTGCTGTTGCCGCTGGCCGCCGTACAGCGCTATGTGCGGCGCAAAGCCTCGCAGGCGCGCGATCTGGGGGCCTCGCTGTCGACCCGGCTCGACGAGATCTTTCACGGGATCGTGCCGATCAAGCTGAACAATCTCGAAGACTATCAGACCGATCGTTTCGGCGGCCATATGGACCAGTTTGTCCGCTCCGAAGTGCGCGCCTCTTTTGGTGTGGCCTCAACCACCGGGATGATCGACATCATGGCCGGCTTGGGCGTGATGGGCGTGGTGCTTTATGGCGGCGCCGAGATCATCGAGGGCAAGAAGACCGTGGGCGAGTTCATGAGCTTTTTCACCGCCATCGGTCTGGCCTTTGACCCGATGCGCCGGTTGGCCTCGATCAGCGGCACCTGGCAGGCCGCGGCCGCCGCCATGGAACGCATCAAGGAACTGATGGACTCGCCGATCAAACTGGTGTCGCCGGAGACGCCGGTGCCCGCCCCCAATGGCCTGCCCGAGGTGGCGCTGAGCGATGTCACCCTGCGCTATGGCGACTCGGATGTGTTGCGCGAACTGTCGCTGGTGGCAGAGGCCGGCAAGACCACCGCGCTGGTTGGCGCCTCCGGGGCCGGGAAATCCACTATCTTCAACCTGCTCACCCGGCTGGTGGACCCGCAGGAGGGATCAGTGACCGTGGGCGGCGTCGCCGTGCGGGACATGGATCTGGATGATCTGCGCGGGCTGTTCTCGGTGGTGACCCAAGAGGCGCTGCTGTTTGACGAGACCCTGCGCGAAAACATCCTGCTGGGGCGCACTGATGTGAGTGATGAGCGGCTACAGGAAGTTCTGGAAGCCTCGCATGTGGCCGATTTCCTGCCGAAACTGGCCAATGGGCTGGACACGCTGGTGGGTCCGCGTGGCTCGGCCCTGTCCGGTGGCCAGCGTCAGCGGGTGGTGATTGCCCGCGCGCTGCTGCGTGACACGCCGATCCTGCTGCTGGATGAGGCGACCTCGGCGCTGGATGCGCAATCTGAAAAGGTGGTGCAGCAGGCGCTGGAGAAACTCTCGGGCGGGCGCACCACGCTGGTGATCGCACACCGGCTGTCGACCATCCGCAATGCCGACAAGATCGTGGTGATGGAACGTGGCCGTGTGATGGATCAGGGCACCCACGAGGAACTGCTGGAGCGTGGAGGCATCTATGCCGATCTCTACCGGTTGCAGTTTCAGGACGGCAAAACGCTGGTAGACCGCGCAGGCGTCGCCGCGCAGGCGCCCAGACAGTTCAGCGAAGGCGGCGACCAGCCGCGCTGGTTCCAGAAACTGGCCCGGCGCATGTTCGGCTAGGCCTTGCCCACTTCGCGACCTACATTGCCTTCGTGATCTTTCAGGAGCCTGACCCATGACCAACCGCCGCATCCTGCGTCTTTCCGGCGCTGACACCCGCGACTTCCTTCAGGGGCTGATCACCAATGATGTCGCCAAGGTGGATCAGGGGCTGGTCTATGCCGCCCTGCTGACCCCGCAGGGCAAATATCTGGCGGATTTCTTTGTCGCCGCTGATGGCGATGACCTGCTGGTGGACGTGGACGAAAGCCTCGCCGCGGGGCTGGCGAAACGGCTGACAATGTACCGGCTGCGCGCCAAGGTCACCATCGAGGAAACCGATCTGGCCGTGCGCCGGGGCACCGGGCCGGCGCCTGAGGGCGCGCTGGCGGATCCGCGCCACCCGGATCTGGGCTGGCGCGCCTATGGCACCGAAAGCGGCGAGGACGGCAGCAACTGGGACGCCATCCGGGTCGCCCATTGCATCCCCGAAACCGGCATCGAGCTGGGGCCGGAGAGCTACATTCTGGAAGCCGGGTTTGAGCGGCTGAACGGCGTCGATTTCCGCAAGGGCTGCTATGTCGGCCAGGAGGTCACCGCCCGGATGAAACACAAGACCACCCTGCGCAAGGGTCTTTCCACCGTCGCCATCGAGGGCAGCGCGCCCATCGGCACCGAGATCCGCCGCGCCGACAAAGCCGTCGGGACGCTGTTCACCCAGTCGGGCGAACACGCGATTGCCTATCTGCGATTCGACCGTGCGGGCGACGATATGTGTGCGCAGGACGCACGGGTTCACTGGCAGGTTAAGACCTGAGGCGATTCCGTGGCCGCCACCCGAGATCGTGACGCGACGTCACATCGGGAGCGCGGCCTCGGGCGGCTATGTCTCAGACATCATTTCACGAGGATAATTTCATGCGATTGCTCCCCTGCCTTGCCCTGACGCTGCTGCCCCTGCCCGCGTTTTCCAGTGATTACTGGGAATATCAGGACTGGTCCGTCGCCGCCGATATGCGCGTCACCGAAGAGCACGACTGGCGCGATTGCACCGCCTGGACCGGCGGCGACGGGCTGCCGCTGCTGCGCCTCACGGTGACCGAAGGCGATGTCGGCCCACCCGAAACCTACCCCCAGCTTGAGCTGTTTGAGAGCGCCGCGCGCCATTATCCGACGCAGGTTCAGAACGGTCAGGCCATCGGCTTTATCATCGACCAGAAGGCGGTGTTCTACGGTATCGCCGATGCCGAGATCAACGAGGAAGGCATTGCCGAAGCGCGCGCCATGGTCCGCTGGATGGATGCGCTGAACACCATTCTCTGGATGCAGGACGGCGATCGGATGGAGGTGCGGACCGTGGTGCCCTATGGCGCGGGCGAGATGGTTCTGGATGCCTCTCTGGCCGGGTTCACCGCTGCCTATGGCAAGATGATGGACGAATGCGGCCACAGCCTGGAACTGCGCAAGATTGAAATCGACTACAACTGATCGGCTCTGCCACCTGTTGTGACACCATGAAAAACCCCCGCAGGACAGCCTGCGGGGGTTATTCATTTGCTGGAACTGTTGGCGCTAACCGTTTAGGCGCGCTCAGAATATTCCATGGTCTCGGTATTGACGACGATCATCTCATCCTGACCGACAAAGGGCGGCACCATGACCTTGACGCCATTGTCCAGGATCGCAGGCTTGAAGGAGTTGGCAGCGGTCTGACCTTTGACCACCGGCTCGGTCTCGACAATCTTGCAGGTGACTTTCTGCGGCAGCGTTGCGTTCAGCGCCTCGGATTCATGGAATTCCACAACGATGGTCATGCCGTCCTGAAGGAACGGGCGGCGATCGCCCAGCAGGTCGGCGGGCAGCTCGATCTGCTCATAGGTTTCGGCATCCATGAACACCAGCATGCCGTCGCTCTCATAGAGGAACTGCTGGTCCTTCTGTTCCAGACGGACCTTTTCGACCTTGTCGGCGGAGCGGAACCGCTCGTTCAGTTTGGAGCCGTTGCGCAGGTTGCGCATCTCGACCTGGGCAAAGGCGCCGCCCTTGCCGGGCTTCACGTGATCGACTTTGACAGCGGCCCACAGACCGCCGTTGTGTTCGAGAACATTGCCGGGGCGGATCTCGTTACCGTTGATTTTGGGCATGACAAAAATCCCTCTCGGGTGGTTGATGAACTGTTAACCGCCCCTATATCTGGCAGGGAGTCGGCTGGCAAGACAACGATATGTCGTGTGAGGGACCGGGGAGCCATGCAAATTGCGCATAAAAGATATGCGTATGAAGGCTATCCGAATCGTCACAATTCCGCCATAAGGAGCGCTACGCCGAAATTGCAATAGCAAGAACAAAAAGGAAGCACGATGCGAGATTTCGTTGACGGCACCGCATATAACAACGAGCAAGGCAACCGGGCACGCAAGCTGTTTGCGGCGGTGGTATTGGCTGCGCTGGACGATGCGATTGCTGATGACAAGAAATACGGTAACGGCCCCGAGCAGATCGCTCGGTGGGCACGGTCGCGCGACGGGCGCGAAGTGCTGAGCTGTGCAGGCATCGACCCGAACGAACGTGTGGTCGGCGGCCTGATGGAATTTGTGGGCCGGGGTGTCCGTACCTCTGTTGCACTGTCGCGCGAAGAGAGCGAACGCCGCAACGCGGCACAGGCCGAAGCGGCCTGATCAGACCTGCCAGTCTGACGGACAGTTAACCGTCAAAGAAAAGCGCGTCCTGGGGGGCGCGTTTTTTCTTTTGGCGATGGCGGTTTCATGGCGAAATCGGCCGCTCGGCGGGCTTTTCATGGCCCGAAAAATCCGCCATGGCTGACAGGTGACAGATCACACCAGCAACAGCGGGAAAGAGGCGGCCATGACAGCACGGGCCATCATGATCCAAGGCACCGGCAGCAATGTCGGCAAATCAATGATTGTCGCGGGGCTGGCGCGTGCCTTTGTGCGCCGGGGCCTGTCAGTGGCGCCATTCAAACCGCAGAACATGTCCAACAATGCCGCGGTCACCCCCGAGGGCGGTGAGATCGGCCGCGCGCAGGCGTTGCAGGCACGGGCCGCGATGCGCCCGCCTCATACCGATATGAACCCCGTGCTGCTGAAACCGGAGACGGAAACCGGCGCGCAGGTGATCGTACAGGGCAAGCGGCGCGGCACCCAGGCGGCAGGCTCCTTCATGCGCGACAAGACCGGCCTGCTGGAGGCCGCCTTGGAGAGCTTTCGCAGGTTGGCGGCGGATGTCGATCTGGTCCTGATCGAGGGCGCCGGATCCCCGGCGGAGACCAACCTGCGCCGGGGTGATATCGCCAATATGGGATTTGCCTGCGCGGCGGATGTGCCGGTGGTGCTGGTGGGCGACATTCACCGGGGTGGTGTGATTGCACAGATCGTCGGCACCCATACGGTGCTGGAGCCGCAGGATCTGGCGCGGATCAAGGGCTTTGCCGTCAACCGGTTCCGCGGCGACCGCAGCCTGTTTGATGCCGGTCGCGATGATATCGCCGCACGCACCGGCTGGCCGTCGCTGGGGGTGATCCCCTGGTTCTGGGAGGCCTGGAAACTGCCGGCCGAGGACATGATGGACATCGCCTCGCACCGGGGGGGCGCCTGCAAGATCGTGGTGCCGCAGCTGGAGCGGATGGCGAATTTCGACGACCTCGACCCGCTGGCGGCAGAACCCAATGTCACGGTTGAGATCGTGCCCGCCGGGCGCGCCCTGCCCGGCGACGCGGATCTGGTTCTGATCCCCGGCAGCAAATCCACCATTGGCGATCTCACCTATCTGCGGGCGCAGGGCTGGGACATTGATATCCTGGCGCATTACCGGCGCGGCGGCCATGTGATGGGGCTCTGCGGCGGCTACCAGATGCTGGGGCAGACAATTGATGATCCTGATGGTGTCGATGGCCGACCGGGCAAGGTGGCCGGGCTGGGCCTGTTGGATGTGCATACCGTGATGGCGGGCGAAAAGCGGGTGACGCTGACCGAAGCGGTGACCCGCGACGGCAATCTGCCGGTTAGCGGTTACGAGATCCACATGGGCCGCACCGATGGCGCGGATTGCGCCCGCGCCTGGCTCAGCATTGAGGGCCGTCTGGAAGGGGCCGTATCGCCGGATGGGCGCGTGCGCGGCTCTTATCTGCATGGTCTGTTCAGCTCGGATGCGTTCCGGGCGTCGGTCCTATCTGGTCTGGGGCATGAGAGCGTTGCAGGCTATGACGACGGGGTCGAGGCCACGCTGGATGCGCTGGCGGCCCATCTGGAGGACTGCATGGATCTGGACGCGCTGCTGGCGCTGGCCGAACCGGTTCGGGGCGCATAGGCGCGATGAGCGCGATGAGCGCAGCTATGGTGCCGCCAGAGACGCGCGCCATTGGATCGGTTGGGATCTGATCAGAGCAGGTTCTGGGCCGACAGGGCGCGGTGGATCTCGCGGCGCACCAGTTTGCGGACGTTGCGGGTGATCCGCTCACCCAGGGCGCCCTGCAACTCCTCGCGGACGATTTCAGAGACCAACTCGCGCAGGGCCTGTTCATCCAGAATGCCCTCGTCGGCGCTGAACCCCGCCAGCGCCTCCAGCGCGGTGTCGGTGACAGCGGTTTCGGCCAGATCGCGGTGACCGTCGGGGGGACTGTCAGGGGCCTGCGCCGCAACTGCGCCCTCCGCGACCTCCTCCGTGATCTCTTCCGGGTCTTCGCTGACGGGCGTCTCCTGCGCCTCGCGGTGCGAGCTATCAGCCTCTATCCCCGTCTCCGGTTCTGCGATCTGATTCTCCTCCGGGGTCTCGGCCTGCGGTGCCGAAGCGGCCAGCTGAACCTCCTCAGCGGCCTCCGCGTCACTGTCCTGATCCTCCCAGGCGAGGGTCTCCAGATCGCTGCCGGCATAGGGCGTATCGCGGGAGCCATCCGGCTCCCAGAGCACGGGGCGGGCTGAGTTTGCAGCCTCCATCTCGGCCAATTTCTGCACCACGGCGCCCACCTTCGGGTTCAGCTGGGCATGAGGTTTCACCACAACCGCTGGCGCCTCTGTCTCGGGCCGGCGTTCGGGTGCGTGTTCGGGCCCGTGCTCAGGTGCGTGGCCGGTGGTGGCGGCCGCCTGATAGAGCGTGGCAGAGGGGTCGGTCCAGGGCGCGTCGGCGCTGCGCGCAGCAGCAGCCGGTTGCGGCGCGGGCTTGGCCGCATCAGCGGCAGCCTTGGCGGCATCAGCGGCGGTTGCGGCGGCGATACCGTTGAAAAACGCCAGATCCTCATGGCCGGGATCATTGTCATGCAGCGCCAGCCCCTGCGCGATACGGTCCTGCGGCTCATCCCAGAACTCAATCGCATCAACGGCCATCAGCGCCTCGAAACGCGCCTTGCCGGATGTCGCGGCATCAGAGGCCTGCTGCGAAACCGGTGCGGTGTCCGCGTCCTTGGCATCCTGGGTGATCGGCCTGTCAGCCACGAATGTATCGGCAGTCGGCGTATCGGCGATGGGCGCAAGCTTGTTCTCGGGGACGCGCAGGGCCGGTGTCAGAACCAGCCGTGTTACCGGCTGACTGCTGTTGGCGGTGTCCGTTTTCGGCTGCACGCCCGTGTTGCGGTGGATCCGCTGCGGCTGGGCGATCTGGGCGGCCAATGCCACCTCGCCCCCCTTGCCAAGCCGGGGATCAGCCGTGCGACTGTCCTCGCTCACCAGACGGCGGATCGATGACAGGACGTCTTCAATTTCAGCTTGGGTAACCGGTTCGGACATTTTTGCTTATCACTCTCGCCTCTTGAGGCTGAGTGTAGCGATCTGTCCCGGTTCAGACAACCGTGTGAATTAAGCGGTTTTTAAGGAGGCCCGCCGCTGCGGACCCCCGGTCGAGCGCTCAGCGAGGTCTCAGTTCTTGCCCAGAGCGCGCATCACGCGGTCCAGATCCTTGCTGCGCTGGCTGACATGGGCCGGCGCATCCTTGACCAGATTGTAATAGAGCGTCGGATCGTAGATTTCGACAGCCAGACCAAGGTGTTCTGCGGTCAGAAGCCCCTGCGCCTGCAACAGCGCATAGGCCGCCAGCACCTGATTGGCGCGGGACTGCACGCGGTCGGTCTGGGCGTTCAGCAGCTCCTGCTCGGCTTCGAGCACGTCGAGCGTGGTTCGCGCGCCCAGCGTTGCCTCCTCGCGGACACCGTCAAAGGCGACCCGCGCGGCGCGGACGCGCTCATTCGAGGACACCAGGCTGGCGCGCGCGGTTTCCAGCGCCACAAAGGCCGCCGATACATCCTGTGTCACGCCGCGCTGGGTGGTGATCAGGGCACCGCGTTCGGCCTGAAGACGGGCAATGCTGGCACGGCGCGCCGAGGCCAGAGAGCCGCCGGAATAGAGCCGCTGTGACAGCGTCACGCTGGCGCCGGAGGTGTCGCGCGTCCCCGGCCCGCTGGCATCAGAGGCATGGGTGGCATTGGCTCGCAATGTGACCGATGGCCCGAGGTTGCGGGTGTTGCTCTGCGAGGCGTAATCCGCAGCCTTTACCGCGTGTTGCTGCGACAGCAGGCTGGGGTGATTGCGCATCGCGATGGCTTCTGCCGATTGCAGCGAGGCCACGCGCTGCGGCAGCGGCGGCTGGCCGGCAATCGTCCCCGGCGCATTGCCAACAGCCTGAACATAGGTCGCACGGGCATTGCGCAGGTCGCCCTGGCTTTCGATCAGGCTGGCCTGCGCGCCGGCCACGCGGCTTTCGGCCAGAGCCACATCGGTCCGGGTGACTTCGCCCACTTCAAAGCGGTCATTGGCGGCGCGCAGTTCCTCGCGCAGCAGCCGCAGGTTGTTGCTGCGCAGCGCCACGGTCTCCTGTTGCAGCAGCACGTTCACATAGGCCTGGACGGCGGCAAAAAGCACCTGCTGTTCAACGTCGAGCAAGGCCTGCCGCGTCGCCAGAACAGTCTCCTGCGCGGCGAGCTGGCTGAGCCGGGAGACCCCGTTGTCAAACAGCAGCCAGCTGACATCGATGCCGGTAGACAGGGTCGAATCATGGTTGGAGTTGGCAATGGTGCCGTTGCCATTGCGCACATACTGACGCTCTGCCCGGGCAACCCAGTCGACCACCGGACGCAGGCGCGCCACAGCGGCGGCAACGTTTTCGTCCTGCGCGCGCAGCAGAGCGCGGTTCTGTTCCAGCAGGCCGCTGGTCTTGTAGGCGCCGATCATCGCATCCGAGAGATTGTCGGCAGCAGCCTGTTTCGGAGCACCCAGCAGCAGTGCCGCGCTTCCTGCGAAGACGAAGGCCTTGACCAGGTTTGCCGTCAGTTTATTGCGCATCTTAAGCCTCTTGTGATCCGGCCTACCGACGCGGCAGTGCCGTTCTGCTCTCTCTGGCGCACAGGGGTCTCAGGCGCCGATCTATCACGATCCGCCCGGACCAAGGTCAGCGCGGATCACCTGTGAACTCTCTGACGGATCAGAGAGCGAATTCTTCAACAGCCGCAAAACCGGGCAGCACCGGGGCGCCCGCATTAAAGGCCAGACGCCAGGAGATCTGGCCGCCGGTCTTATAGCCGACTTTGACCTCTCCCAGCGGACCGGACATGAAGATTGCTGCCATCCGGCCGCCATCCTTCAGCTGATCCAGCAGCGCCTCCGGCAGGGTTTCCACCCCCCCCTCGACGATCATGACATCATAGGGGCCGTGTTCTGCGGCGCCCTCGACCAGCGCACCGGTGTGCACGATCGCATTGTCGGCGCCAACGGCCGACAGCTGGCCCTGCGCTTCGCTCGCCAGGGTCTCGTCTTCCTCGACGCCGATCACCATCTGCGCCACCCGCGCGATCACCGCGGTGGAATAGCCCAGACCGCAGGCCACATCGAGCACCAGCTCATCCGGCTGCACGTCAACCGCATCCAGGATCTTACCCAGGGTGCGCGGCTCCAGCAGCACCCGACCGGGTCCGATATCCAGATTGCCATCGGCATAAGCCGCCTCGCGCTGCGCATCGGCAACAAAGGCTTCGCGCGGCACGGCCAGCATGGCTTCGATGATCGGGAACTTGGTGACATCCGACGGGCGGATCTGCGTGTCGACCATCATGCGGCGACGTTCGGCAAAGTCAGTCATATGCTAAACTCATCTGTTCAGTCAGTTGCTGTGGTTGTGCCACATCCGGGACAGGGCGGCAACGGGCGGGCGCGCATTTCTGCTGCGTTGTGGCGGGTGAGACGCCTATTTCTTTTTCACGAATTTGGTCAGGATGACGATGCGCTGCCCCTCGACCCGGCCTTCGATATGTTCGGGGTTGTCGGCAACAAGGGAGATATTGCGTACGGCGGTGCCACGTTTGGCGGTAAAGCCTGCGCCCTTCACCGGCAGATCCTTGATCAGCACCACGCTGTCGCCATGGGCCAGCGGCGCGCCATTGCTGTCGCGGTGGGCGCCGGGCTGAGGTGCCGCATCGACCCAGGCGCGCGTATCCTCGTCAAGCCAGAGCTGATCGGAGAGATCCCGCGCCCAGTCCTGATCCGACAACCGCGCCAGCAGACGGGCCGCCAGCACCTGAACCGCAGGCGTTTCTGACCACATCGCCGAGGACAGGCAGCGCATATGTGCGGGATCCGGATCGCCCGTCACCTGCGCAGCGCAGGTCTGGCAGATGGCAACCTCGTCCAGCTGGCCCTCGGGGGCGCCAGCGACCTCATGGGTGACAAGCGGCGTTTCGGCGGCACATAGGGCGCAGGACATCGGCAAAGCTCCTTCAGGACAGGGTTGCCCCTGCTTTAGGCGAGCGGACCGACAATGAAAACCGCGAAAGAAAAGCGCCCGCGTGGAGGCGCGGGCGAGTTGGGATGCAGCACGGAGACCTGCTGCGGGTCCACAGGGGAACGGGGGTACTCGTAAACGCAAACTTGCGGAGGCGGGGGAATGCGGGCTCGGTTGGAGGGACCCGGCCTGCATTTCCGGCCTGCATCTCCGGCCTGTATCGCCGGCCTGTATCGCCGACGCTGGCGGCTAGCCTGCGCAGGAGGCGCAGAACGGCGTGGTCGGATGCTCGCGCAGGTGGCTGTCGGTGATGCGATCACCACAGATCTGGCAGTAGCCATAGGAGCCTTCGTCAAGCCGGGCCAGAGCGCAGTCGATATCCCGGCGCAGTTCCAGCCATTTGCGGCTGAGCAGCGCCTCCGACGGCTGCGCGACTGCCGGGCTGGCGCGGCGCGGCGTCATCGGTACGACGTTGCCCGCGGCATCCCCGAAAGCGGCGCCAACGGCAGGCAGGCCATTGCGAAGATGTGTCAGTATGTCTTTCTGAGCGGCGTGGTTCATTGAGAAATCCTCCCCGGATCGGTGACAGGTTGTGCTGACGAAAATTGATCGACCCGACTCAACCTATGCGGTTTTGACCGAAAGTGGTACTCACCGGATATGGGGGATGGGGTCGGCGCGGGCGACGGGCAGCCGGGGCGGCGGCGGTCGTGAAAATGCCGCCGATATATCGCCCCGCAAACCACTGGAACGCGCGCCGCGCGCTTGCTATCTGTTGGGCAAGATCGACCACGGGAGACATGCGATGATCCGAACCGCCCTGACCGCCCTCGCCCTGACGGGCGCGCTGTTTGGCCTGACCGCCTGCGAAACCACCAAAGGCGCCGGCCGCGACATTTCCAAAGCCGGCCAGGCGATTAGCGGCGCCGCACAGGACGTGCAGAACAGCTTCTGACGACGGGATTCAAAAGATGTGGAAACGCCCGGTTTGCCGCCGGGCGTTTTTGTTTGGCCTGCGGGGCCTCAGATGCCGAGCATCGCCTTGGCCTCAGCCAGGGTCTGAACCGAGGCATCATGATCGCCCGCGTCATGCAGGCTCTGCCCCTCGTCGCGCAGCTCCTGAACGGTTGCCAGATCCGCCTCCGACAGTTCGGTGCCAGCCGCCAGAGCGGCGTCGATGGCGGCAATATCGGCAGGGCACTGCCCGGCCAGAAGCGGCGCGGCCAAGAGGGTGATCGCGGCGGCCAAAGTCAGCTGTTTCATGGTGTTCTCCTCCCCAGATGAACGAGGGTGAGGATAGCACGGAACGGGTGCGGTTTCAGCGGGTTGGTGCGCAGACGCCGCGGATGGGCGGAGAGTGGCGCATGGGGCGATGGCGGTGGTGGGCAGGATTGTCCACCCTACGGCGTCGGATCAAAACGCGGAGGGCAGCGCCCGGCCCGGCGGGGTGGGAAGCGAAGCGCCCGCGTCGTGCTGGAAGCACGCCTCCGGCATGACGGGGGGCGGGACGGGCGCTGCCCGGTCTGGCGACCGGGCGGGAGATTGGATGGGCACGTTTCATTTGCCACGCCTGGAAGTCAAAATCAGCAATAATTTTCTTCTGTTGAGCTCGATTCATGCTAACAGCGCTCATATACCAAGAAATCCAGTCTACTTGCCTCGCTCCAGTGCCCTCGCCAAAATTCCGGCAACAGCGAAATCAGGGCCATTATCATCTTGTATGATGCCATCCTGCGTAGGGCGAAACAATGACTGCAGGACAACGACTTCTCGCTCTCCGGAAATTGCCTCTTGCTGGACCAACGAAAGATACGTTTCCGCAAATGCACTTCTTTCGCGGGCATCCAGGGCTAAGTGCCGTTCGCTCAGAAAGAGTTTCATCTGCAATCTAAGAAACCAGAGTGCTAGTGTCAGAACAGTTAGAACGACAGCTATGACCAATGGTCCTTTAGCCGAGATCCCACTGCACACCGCTTCACTACCTAGAATACATCCGCTCCTGACAAAACTCGCCGCAACCCAATCACCCGCATAGTAGACAAACAATACATCAAGCGCAAAGAAAGTGAGAGCCCCCCCAATGAACAACTTCCACGCGTTAGCTGAATTTCTCTGATGTTCTCTACGCCGCTCCTCCCACATTGTGGCAGGGTGCTTTAATCGAAGTTGCGCTTCGTAGAGTTGTCGCAAGTTCTCAAAGCTTTCTTTTCGGCTTTCAAGTGCCTTTTCTTCCTTTTTCTCACGCGCATGGAATGCACTTCTCTCTAAGTCTTTGGCACGTTTGCAATCTTGCAGGTACTTTGAGTGAAGCTGCTTAACCTTTGCCGCAACTTTCTTTTCGAAGGCAGCAGTTTCACGCTCGCGTCTACTAATCTCGTATTTAACTTTGTCCGAGAGCACCCCTAGCTCTTCCGAAACTTCTTCAGCAATTTTTTCATCTCTAAGTGCAGCCTCAGTCGGCACCACAAGCACATCACCTTGGGCAATAATTGAGTGAAACAATGAAAGCGAAAACGCGTTGTAGAACTCGTGGTTTCGATGGCCACCAGAGGTAAAATTCGCGTTGTTACTTCTTTTGGTGGCAAAGGCGTAGAGCAAAGCCATTGCCCCCTCTTTGTTCCCCCCATCAAACCAAGATTTGATCGTTCGACCTAAATGCGACTGTGAATACGGTGGCAGCTCTGGGATCGCCTCAATTTCACTGATAATCTCACCACTGCTCTGTGCAAATGACTGAGCATCATATAGGCTTAGGTTTTCGAAGACATTCTCCCAGACAGATGACATCCTCTTGCAAAAGTTTGCTTGCGCCCCTGCGAATGTTTGCGTTCCCGCCTCTCTGGAAAAGTCGATTGGCTGGACGAAATCAAAGGCTACCCAATGGTCGCGCTCCTCCCTACAACGAGCGATAAGAGAGCGAAAGGACTTTGCCTCAATTCGTCCATACGGCACCGAAATAACATACTTCCCCAAAACAAAGTTCCAATATTGAAATCAACAAAAAATAAGGCCGCCTTGAGGCGGCCAAAAGGTCAACTATCCATCTTCAACGCCGAGATGAAAGCTTCCTGGGGAATATCCACCTTGCCGAACTGGCGCATCTTCTTCTTGCCCGCTTTCTGCTTGTCCAGGAGCTTGCGCTTCCGGGTGGCGTCGCCGCCGTAGCATTTGGCGGTCACGTCCTTGCGCAGCGCCGAGAGGGTCTCGCGCGCGATCACCTTGCCGCCGATGGCGGCCTGAATCGGGATCTTGAACATGTGGCGCGGGATCAGGTCCTTGAGCTTTTCACACATGGCGCGGCCCCGCAATTCGGCGCGGTCGCGGTGCACCATCATCGACAGCGCATCCACCGGCTCGTCGTTGACCAGCACCGACATCTTGACCAGATTGTCCTCGCGGTAGCCGGTCATCTGGTAGTCGAAGGAGGCATAGCCCTTGGTCACCGATTTCAACCGGTCGTAGAAGTCGAACACCACTTCGTTGAGCGGCAGGTCATAGACCACCATGGCGCGGGAGCCGGCGTAGGTCAGGTCTTCCTGAATGCCGCGACGGTCCTGGCAGAGCTTCAGCACATCGCCGAGGTATTCATCGGGCACCAGAATGGTCGCCTTGATGCGCGGCTCCTCAAGGTGGTCGACCTTGGACATATCGGGCATGTCGGCGGGGTTGTGCAGCTCGATCATCTCGCCCTCAACGCC
This sequence comes from Phaeobacter sp. JH204B, assembly GCF_048055755.1. Taxonomy (NCBI): domain Bacteria; kingdom Pseudomonadati; phylum Pseudomonadota; class Alphaproteobacteria; order Rhodobacterales; family Roseobacteraceae; genus Phaeobacter; species Phaeobacter sp. JH204B. The sequence continues at coordinate 117,446 of NZ_JAYMXF010000026.1, read as the reverse complement.
TTCCTTGCCCTTCATATAGACATGGTAGACCACGGAGGGCGCGGTGGTGATGAGTTCGATATTATATTCGCGTTCGATCCGGTCGCGGATCACCTCAAGGTGCAACAGACCAAGGAAGCCGCAGCGGAAGCCAAAGCCGAGGGCCGCGGAGGTTTCCATCTCAAAGGAGAAGGACGCGTCATTCAGCGCCAGCTTGTCGATGGCGTCGCGCAGGTCTTCGAACTCGGAGGAATCCACCGGGAAGAGACCGCAGAACACCACGGGCTGTGCCGGTTTAAAGCCCGGCAGGGCGACCTCGGTGCCGTTGCGGTCATTGGTGATGGTGTCCCCGACGCGGGTGTCGCGCACCTGTTTGATGGACGCGGTGAGGAAGCCGATCTCGCCTGGTTCCAGCTGGTCCACCACCTGCATGGCCGGGCGGAACACGCCGATGCGGTCGACGTGATGCAGAGTGCCGTTCGACATGAATTTGACCCGCATGCCCTTTTTCAGGACGCCGTCCATGATGCGGACCAGAACGATCACACCGAGATAGGCGTCATACCAGCTGTCCACCAGCATCGCCTTCAGCGGCGCGTCGCGGGTTCCGGTTGGCGCGGGGAGTTTCTTCACGATGGCTTCGAGCGTCTCGCGGATGCCCTGCCCGGTTTTGGCCGAAACCCGGATCGCCTCGGAGGCGTCGATGCCGATCACATCCTCGATCTGTTCGGCGACGCGGTCACAGTCAGAGGCCGGCAGGTCGATCTTGTTCAGGACCGGCACGATTTCATGGTCGGCGTCCAGCGCGTGATAGACATTGGCCAGCGTCTGCGCCTCGACCCCTTGCGAGCTGTCGACCACCAGAAGCGAGCCTTCGACCGCGCGCATGGAGCGGGAGACCTCATAGGCGAAATCGACGTGACCGGGGGTGTCGATCAGGTTCAGGACATAGGTCTCGCCGTCATCGGCCTTGTAGTCGATGCGGACGGTGTTGGCCTTGATGGTGATGCCGCGCTCGCGCTCGATATCCATGGAGTCGAGCAGCTGCTCCTTCATATCGCGGTCCTCAACCGTTCCGGTCTCCTGAATGAGCCGGTCAGCGAGGGTGGATTTGCCATGGTCGATATGGGCGACGATGGAGAAATTGCGGATGTGAGCGAGGTCTGTCATGCAAGGGGATATGATTTGGTTTTAGGGTTTGGTCAAGGTGGATTGGAGGGTAGATTTGGACGATCATTTTTATCGCGTAGAGTTCCCTAAAGTGATCCGCAAGTTGGGCTAGGTCTCTTCCAGAAGCAGAAAGATCCTTTTGGGCCGCCATGTGCTGCGAAATCTGGGCTTATGGATGGCGGAATTCTCCGAGGGCTCTCCTGAACTTGACACCGGTCTGCTGCGTATTCTGCGAGTTCTTCAGGGGTCCCAGCTCCCATCTTCGGAAACAACTGAACTGTTCTCTGCTCCGCATACGCCCAATGATAGGCCAGAGGAAATTTCCCTAACAAAACGGAAGGCCCATACAGTGGCTTCGGTCCGCTTCTTTGGAGGCGGATCGTCACTTCACCTCCGGCAATCTGAAGGGCATCACAGCACGTTTACCAACGAGACGTCAGAATTGTTGCATTTGGCTGACCAAATTTTTTCTAGAGAAGTCAGAGACACTACCAAATCTACCAATTTGAGCACCAAGCGCATCGTTGATGAGCGGAGCAACTCGCTTTCTTGGTAGGTGGTGGTGCAATTGCGGCAGGGGTCAATTTTGGCCCCAAGTTGCTTGAACTCGTAAAAATTGGCCTGCGCCTGCTCGGTGTTCTCTGAACAGGCCACCCCAGTCCCAAGGCCAAACCGCGCCTGCCCTCCCCACACCGCCAAAACGCCGCAAATTCGTCTGGCCTCCTGCGGGCGCGTCGAAAATACGCTATACTGTGGCCATTCCGCGGGACGCGCGCCCCCGCTGCGGGGGATCCCACTGCTCAGGAGGACACCGAAATGGATGCCATCAGAACTGCCGAATATGCCCGAGCGCTCTATTCAGCGCATGGGGACAAGGCCGAGGCCGAAGTGGCGCAGAAAATGCGGCGTTGTCAGGAGGCTGGCAAAACCGCCGAGGCCGAGGACTGGAAGTCGGTCCGCCAGATGATCCTGTCCCTGCGCGGACCAAATCAGTCCTGACCTGCGCCCGCTGGCCGCTCGGTCGAACAGCTGCCCGAACGGGGGGCCGGACTGTCGGACAGGGCCGCGTCGCCATAGCAGATCACCAGAGGGGCCGACGCCCGATGGGCGCGGCGGCTGGGCTGTGCCCGGACCGCCGCAGAGGCCCTCTTGCCCGTTGGCGGGTTTCCGCCGAGGGCTAACCAGCTGTTTACCTAGATTGAAAGCCTCCGCCGCTTGCGTCATAGTCCCGGCACACGCGGGCATCAGACCCGTTCAGATCAGAGCACTTGCAGATTTCTAGGGACGATGAAGATGAAGCTACTGCTGACTGCCACGCTATGCGCTGTGATGATCACCGGTGCGATGCCTGCCCCCGTCGACGCCGGCGCCATCGAGAAGGCCTGCCGCCAGTCCAACCGCGCCGCAGCCTCGCCGTCACTCTGCCGCTGCATTCAGTCGGTGGCCAATGCCAGCCTCAACCGCAGCGAACGCAAGACCGTGTCGAAATGGTTCAGCGATCCGCATCAGGCCCAGGTCGTGCGCCAGTCGAGCCGCAGCTCGGACGAGCGGCTGTGGAAACGGTACAAATCCTTCGGTGAAAACGCAGCCCGGGTCTGTAGCTGATCCGCTGCGGCGGGGTGAGTTCATCACGTCCAACCCTGCGCCCGGATGACACCGGGTGACATCGGATAAGACGCCCCGCAGGCAGAGGCTATCACGGACCGCAGCTGAGCAGACGATGCGCATCGCCCCTCCCCTTTCCCATCGACGGGACGCAGAACGGCGCCCGCACTATCAGGCAGGACCGCAGATATGTTGATGAAAGGGGTGACGCTGCGCGGGCTTGAGGTGTTCGAAGCGCTGGCCAAGACCGGGTCGGTGGCACAGACGGCCGCGCTCACCGGGCTGAGCCAGCCTGCGGTCAGCCAGCAGCTGCGCAATCTGGAAAGCGCGCTTGGGGCGGAGCTGGTCAATCACGGCCGCCGTCCGATGGTGCTGACCCCGGCGGGGCGCAATTTCCTGGCGCGGACGGAGGCGGTGCTGACCGAGCTGCGTCTGGCGCAGAGCGAATTGAGCGTGGTTGACCTCAACCACCTGTCGACGCTGTCCATCGGTCTGATTGATGATTTCGACAATGATCTGACCCCGCGTCTGGCCACCACGCTGGCCGAGAGCCTGGTCAACTGCCGTTTCAAGATGATCACCGCAGGCAGCCACGACATTCTGGACGCACTGGATGCGCGCGAGCTGCATATTGCCGTGGCGGCTACCTCAGGCGCGCTGCGCGAGGGGATCACCGAATACCCGCTGGTGCGCGATCCCTTCATGCTGGTGGCGCCGCGCGGGATGCTGCGCAAACCGGAGGCGGAGATGGATATCCTCAGCGCCCTGCCGTTTCTGCGCTATGAGAGCAGCCAGCTGATTTCGCAGCAGATCGAGGCCCATCTGGCGCGCCAGAAGCTGCTGTTTGAGGAACGGTTCGAAATCGGCTCGCATCTGTCGCTGATGGCGCTGGTGGCGCGGCGGATCGGCTGGGCGATCACCACGCCGCTGGGCTATATGCGGGCTGGCCGGTTCCATGATGAGATCGAGGCCTTTCCGCTGCCCTTTGGGGCGTTTTCGCGGCGAATTTCGCTGTTTTCCAGTGCCGATTGGGCCGACCGGGTGCCGCGCGACGTGGCGCAGACGATGCGGCGGCTGGTGCAGGGCCATATGATTGACCCTGCGGTACACCGCCTGCCCTGGCTGGCCGGTGAGCTGAAGGTGCTGGAGGACTGAACCCGCCTTAGCGCAATGTTCTGGCCAGCCCGGCTGCGGCGGCTTCGATCAGATCGAGGCATCCGTCAAAGTCGCGGGTGTAATAGGGATCCGGCACGTGATCGGCGCCATGATCCGGGGCGTAATCGGTGAACAGCCTGACCGGCGTCGTGGCTCCCTCGGGGCGCAGCGCTTCGATATCGGCGAGATTGTCGCCATCCATTGCGATGATCAGATCAAAGCGGGCGAAATCCTGTGGTGTGAACTGACGCGCGCGCAGATCCGACAGATCAATCCCCCGCGCCCCGGCTGCGGCCTGCATGGCGCCATAGGGCGGCGCGCCCACATGGTAGCCTGCGGTGCCGGCGCTGTCGGTCCCGACCTGCGGGCAGAGCAGTCGAAACACGCCTTCGGCGGCGGGGGAGCGGCAGATATTGCCAAGACAGACAAAGAGAATGTTCTGCGTCACGGATGCGGCCTTTGCTGGATGCGCCGCGATTTGGCGCGAGGGGAGAGGCCCATGGTAACGCGCCCGCAGAAAAAGAAAATGGCCAGCCCAAGCGGCGGTCTGCGCGGGCTGGCCAAAAAGGGCTGTGGTTTCAGATCAGACGGGCGATCAATGCGAGTGTTTCATCGCACCGTGATCTGCCTTGCGCTCCAGATCGACGGGCACGGTCACGGTGACCTCACCGGCCTTTTCGAACACGAGGGTAAGATCGACCGTATCGCCATGCTCCAGCGGTCTGGTCAGCCCCATCAGCATCACATGATCGCCGCCACGTTGCAGCATATGGGTGGCACCGGCAGCAACGGCAAAGCCCTCCTCGACGTGCAGCATCTGCATGACGCCGTTTTCGCCTTCCTTATGGGTGTGCAGCTGCACCAGCTTTGCGGCGTCGCTATGGGCTGCGATCAGGCGGTCGTCGCTGTCGGAGGCGTTTTCGATCATCATAAAGGCAGCGCCGCTCTTGGCGGCTTTGGAGGAGACGCGGGCGTAGCTGTCTGTCACGGTGATGTCGGCGGCAAAGGCGGCACCGGCAAAACAGATGGCAGCGACGCTGGCGGCAAAAGTGGTCTTGAAGGTCATTGGTCGTGATCCTTGATACGTAGGCTTTGGAATTCGGGTCTGGTGGAGCGCGCTCAGACCACGCGCAGAGGCACCAGTTCCGGTGGCCCACGGGCCCAGGCCGCCAGCCGCACCATAGGCAGGATCGCGACGGATTCGCCCAGATCGCGCGTCAGCTGTCGCGGCAGGGTACTCCGCGCCGGAAGCGGCAGCGACAGCGCAAGATCGGCGGTGAAGGTCAGGCATTCGGGGCAGTCCATCGGTGGCGAGACCGGCTGGCCGTCGCTGTCGATATAGACCATCACCGGCCCGGTGCCGGTACAGATCACCATCTGCCCCGTAGCATCGCGCATACCCGCCTGCGCGCTGACGCCGGTGACGGCCATCAAAGCGATCAGGGCCAGAGCCAGATATGAACGCAGCAAGGTCATTGTGCCGCGAGATATGCGCCCGCGACCGCGCCGCTGCAAGGCGAAAAAGGGACGCAGGCAAAGCAGGCGAGACCGGCGAGACAGGCCAGCAGGCACGCCAGTGGCACACATGAAAACGCCGCGCATGGGGGTCATGCACGGCGTTTCGAAATCTTGTCCCTGCCCGCTGCGGGCCGGGTCTGGCGATCAGGCCTCGGCGGCTTGTGCCTTGGCGATCTCTTTCTTGACCTTCAGCGCTGCGGTGGACAGCTCTTCGTCCTTGGCTTTGGCCAGGAATGCGTCCAGACCACCACGGTGATCAACGGTGCGCAGAGCAGCCGCGGAGATGCGCAGCTTGATACCACGACCCAGAGTCTCGGACTGGAGGGTCACGTCGTTCAGGTTCGGCAGAAAGCGACGTTTGGTTTTGTTGTTGGCGTGGCTGACATTGTTGCCAGTCATCGGGCCTTTTCCGGTCAGTTCGCAACGGCGCGACATAGGTTCATCCTTCGTATCTGGGGCGCCCGTCGATCATTGTTCGAATCGAGCACCAAATTACAAGGGGCGCGGCCATTGGCTGCGCCCGAAAACTGGTTGGATGCGTTTAGGAGGAATCGCGTGCAGGGTCAAGCCATATGAAACGGATTTATGGGACAACCCGTGCACAACCTCCCAGCGGGCTGTTTCAGCACCCAAGGTCTGCGCCCTCATAGCCTGTCTGAGGCGCGGACTCCAGCGTTTATCACAGCATCCGCGCCTGCCGCAGCATCCCCTCCCGGCGGCCGGTGCGGACCTCAACCGACGCCCAGCCCGGCGAGCAGATCCTGGGCCGCCGCCGCCGGCGTGATCTGCCCTGCCGCCACATCTTCGGAGAGTTCCGCCATGCGGCTCCGCGCCCAGGGGGTTTCCAGCCGTGCCAGCAGCGCCTGACGCACATCCTCGCCAAACCAGTAGCGGGCCTGTTCGGCGCGGCGGCGCTGCCAGTGGCCATTGGCGCGACGCCAGTCGGCCAGCGCCTGCATGTCGTCCCATGCGGTCTCCAGCCCGTCCCTTGTCGCGGCAGAGACCATCAGCGCCTTGGGGAAGCCATCGGGATCCTGCGGACGTTTGCGCAGCAGGCGCAGCGCCCCGGCATAATCGGCGCAGGTGCGGGTGGCGGCCGGTTTCAGATCGCCGTCGGCCTTGTTCACCAGAATGATGTCGGCCATTTCCATGATGCCGCGTTTAACGCCCTGCAATTCGTCGCCCCCCGCCGGCGCCAGCAGCAAGAGAAACAGATCGGACATTTCCGAAACCACGGTTTCTGACTGCCCGACCCCGACGGTTTCGATCAGCACCACGTCAAAGCCCGCCGCCTCGCACAGCGCCACCGCTTCGCGCGAGCGGCGCCCAACGCCGCCCAGATGGGTCTGGCTTGGCGAGGGGCGGATAAAGGCGTTCTTTTCGCGGCTGAGATGTTCCATCCGGGTCTTGTCGCCCAGAATCGATCCGCCCGAACGGGTCGAGCTGGGATCAACCGCCAGCACCGCGACCCGCAGGCCTGCCGCGATCAGCATCATGCCGAAACTTTCGATGAAGGTGGATTTCCCCACCCCCGGCGTGCCGGACAGGCCGATGCGCAGAGCCTGACGGTTTTCGCGGGCCAGACTGTCCAGCAGGCGGGTGGTGGCCTCGCGGTGGTCGGCGCGCCCGCTTTCCACCAGCGTGATCGCTCGGGCCAGGGCGCGGCGTTCGCCATTCAGGATCCGCGCGGCCAGATCGTCGATATCCAGCGGACCCCTGCGGTCTGCCGTTGTGCCGCCTGTTCCACCGGAATTGCCTGCTGCTGCCATGGTGGCCCTCTCCCCGCTCCTAGGTTTGGGCATTGATGGCGCAGCCGGGCGGCGCTTGTCCAGTGAACATCCGTCGCAGGAGGACAAAGCCGGTGCGCTCGGCGCTGGACCACGCCCGCGCCATTGGCGATAAGGCGGCATGACCAGATTGCCCATTGATGACGCCCTGCCCGAGTTGATCGCTGCCCTGCGCCGCCAGTCGCGTGCCGTGTTGCAGGCGCCACCGGGCGCCGGCAAGACCACACGGGTGCCGCTGGCGATGCTGGAAGAGCAGCTCTGCGAGGGGCGGATCATCATGCTGGAGCCGCGCAGGCTGGCAGCGCGGGCCGCGGCGGAACGTATGGCCGACACGCTGGGCCAGCCGGTCGGCGCAACCGTCGGCTACCGGATCCGCGGCGAGGCCAAGGTCAGCGCCGAGACCCGGATCGAAGTGGTGACCGAGGGGATCCTGACCCGGATGCTGCAATCGGACCCTGATCTGCCCGGTATCGGCGCGGTGATCTTTGACGAATTCCACGAACGGTCGCTCAATGCCGATTTTGGTCTGGCGCTCTGTCTGGAGGTGGCCGGAGCGCTGCGCGACGATCTGATCCTGCTGGCGATGTCTGCCACATTGGATGCCGCACCCGTCGCGGAACTGATGGCGGCGCCGCTGATCACCTCCGAGGGGCGCAGCTATCCGGTTGAGACCCGCTGGCTGGACACCCCCCTGCCCGCCGACAGCCGCAGCGGACGCGGTCCGAGGCGGCTGGATGCGCTGGTGGATCTGGTGCTGCGCGCCGAGGCGGAGACACGCCCGCCCGGATCCGGCGGCAAAGGCGGGTCCGAGGCCAAGGGTGGCGGCATTCTGGTGTTCCTCCCCGGCGAGGGCGAGATCCGCAAGGCCGCTGCCGCGCTGGCGACCCGGCTACCGGGAGATTGCGTGGTGCGTCCGCTATATGGCGCGCTCCCCTTTGCCGAGCAGCGCGCCGCGATCCAGCCGGATCCTGTGGCGCGCAAAATCGTGCTCGCGACCTCGATCGCGGAAACCTCGCTCACCATTCAGGACATTCGCGTGGTGGTGGACATGGGGCTGGCGCGGCGCAGCCGGTTCGACCCCGGTTCCGGCATGTCGAGGCTGGTGACCGAACGGGTGACCCGTGCCGAAGCCACCCAGCGGCAGGGCCGTGCGGGCCGTGTTGCAGCTGGTGTTGGGTATCGGTTGTGGACCAAGGGCGAGGATGGCGCGCTGGCCGCGTTTCCGCCGCCGGAGATTCAGGCCGCCGACCTTACCGCGCTGGCGCTGGAACTGGCGCTCTGGGGGGCGGACCCTGGCGATCTCCCGTTTCTGACGCCACCGCCAGATGGCGCCCTGCAGGAGGCGCGCGCCTTGTTGCGGATGCTCGGGGCGCTGGACGACGAGCGGCGGATCACCCCCCATGGCAAGGCGCTGGCCCGGCTGCCGCTGCACCCGCGCCTGGGGCATATGCTGGCGCGCTTTGGCGCTGATGCGGCACCGCTGGCGGCGCTGCTGGCGGAACGCGACCCGTTGCGCGGCGCGCCGGTGGATCTGGCGCTGCGGCTGGAGGCCCTGAGGGATGCCAAGGGGTTTCAGCGTCGCCGGAGCTATCAGCTGAACCTCCCGACGCTGGAGCGCATCAAGGGCGAGACCAAGCGGCTGGCCCGGCAGGCGCGCGGTGGGGCATCCTCTGCGTCGGCAAGCGCTGCGCTGATGGCCGCCACCGCCTACCCCGACCGGATCGGCCAGCGCCGCAAGGGCGATGCGCCGCGCTATGTGCTGTCCGGTGGCAAGGGCGCGGTGCTGCCGCCCGAGGACAGTCTGGCGGCGACGCCGTTTCTGGTGGGCCTCGACAGCGATGGCAACCCGCGTGAGGCGCGGCTGCGGCTGGCCGCACCGATCACCCTGTCGGAGCTGCGCGCCGAATTTGCCGATCAGATCAAACCGCAGCTGACCTGCGCCTGGTCCAAACGCGATCGCCGGGTGGTGGCGCGTCGTCAGCAGTGTCTGGGCGCCATCGTGCTGGAGGATCACATCTGGAAGGATGTTCCGGCGGAGGCTGTGGCGACGGCGATGCTGGACGGCGTGCGCGAACTGGGCCTGCGGCTCAGCGGTGCGGCGGCGCGGTTTGTGGCGCGGGTGCGATTGTTGCAGGCCAATGGCGAGGATCTGCCGGATTTCAGCGAAGAGGCTTTGCTGGCGACGCTGGAGGATTGGCTGCTGCCGATGCTGGACGGGGTGCGCAGCGCCGAGGACTGGAAACGCTTTGACCTGCTGCCTGCGCTGCGCGCGGCGCTCAGCTGGGAGCAGACGCAGAGGCTGGACCAGCTGGCGCCGCCGCATTTCACCACGCCGCTGGGGCGTCGGGTGCCGATTGATTATGCCGAGGAGATCCCGGAAATCTCCGTGCGCCTGCAAGAGATGTTCGGGGTCACCCGCCACCCTACCGTGGGTGGGGTGGCGCTGAAGGTCTCGCTGCTGTCACCGGCGCAGCGGCCGATCCAGATCACCCGCGATCTGCCCGGTTTCTGGTCCGGCTCTTATGCCGATGTGCGCAAGGATATGCGTGCCCAATACCCCAAACACCCCTGGCCCGAGGACCCCACGCAGGCGGACCCGACCCTGCGCGCGAAACCCCGGAAATAGCCAAAACTGATGCCGGAACGCGTGATTTCCCCGCGAATTCACGGAATTTTGCGCCTCTTTGGCGCAAAAACCCGCCGTTTCGCAATCTCGGCCTCTTGAATTCCGGCCCCACCATGCCAAGATTGTTCCAAAGCAAAAATGTGCCGGGCATCCAAGCGCCGGCAGCAGAAAGCTGAGCAGCAATGAAGCATATGATGTCCAGTGCCTGGGAGGAGTACCTCCGGCCAATGTTTTTCCGCCCCAAACGGCTGCAAGTCGCCGCCATGTGCTATCGCGATGGTGCCGAGGGCCGAGAAGTGCTGATGATCACCAGCCGGGGCACCGGTCGCTGGATCGTCCCCAAAGGCTGGCCGATCAAGGGCAAGAACGGCCCGCAATCCGCGCTGCAGGAGGCCTGGGAAGAGGCCGGTGTGCGTGAGGCCCGGATCGAGGGTGAGCCGGTCGGCACCTACGAATATGTGAAATTGCAGGACAATGGCACGAAGGAAACCGTGCACACGCTGGTCTATGCGGCAGAGGTCATTGAGCTGGCCAAGGATTACCCCGAACAATCCGAGCGGACCCGCAAATGGATGTCGCCGGCCGCCGCTGCGGATCTGGTGGCCGAGCCTGAATTGAGCGAATTACTGCGTCAATTGTAACAGTTCCGTGATGGAAATATGACAAACCCCTTGCATGACTGCAGAGGGGACGCTAGGCGCGTGCGCAACTTTTGAATCGGGATCGATACAATGAGCGACGCACCGCAGCGACCGCAGTGGAAGACACTGGACCGGGATCTTAACCGGATTTCTCAACTTGAACTGGCGACATCCTATGTGTCGCGCCCGCTGGTGGCCCCCGGCATCGCGCTGGTCTTTATCGCGCTGGCCGGCGTTGGCGCGGCGGTGTTCCTCGGCTCCACGCCCTCCAGCTTTGTGGTGATCGCGGCGGCGGTCTTCGGGGCCTATATGGCGCTGAACATCGGCGCCAATGATGTGGCCAACAACATGGGCCCGGCGGTGGGCGCCAACGCGCTGACCATGGGCGGCGCCATCGTGATTGCCGCCCTCGCCGAAAGCGCCGGTGCGCTGCTGGCAGGCGGCGATGTGGTCTCCACCATCTCCAAGGGCATCATTGATCCGGCAAGTGTTGCCAGCGCCGATGTGTTCATCTGGGCCATGATGGCGGCGCTGATTTCCTCGGCGCTCTGGGTGAACCTTGCGACATGGATCGGCGCGCCTGTCTCGACCACACATTCGGTTGTGGGCGGCGTCATGGGCGCTGGTATCGCAGCAGCCGGGTTCGGCGCCGTGAACTGGCCTACTATGAGCAAAATCGCTGCCAGCTGGGTGATCTCACCGGTGCTGGGCGGGCTGATTGCGGCCGGGTTCCTCGCCTTTATCAAGGCCAAGATCATCTATCAGGACGACAAGATCGCCGCTGCACGGCGCTGGGTTCCGGTACTGGTGGGCATCATGGCGGGGGCCTTTGCCTCTTATCTGGCGCTGAAGGGGCTGAAGAAGATCATCAAGATCGACCTGGAGATTGCGCTGCTGATCGGGGCCGCTGTCGGCGCGATGAGCTATGTGATCACCGCACCGCTGATCAAGCGCCAGTCAGAGGGGATGGAGAACCGCAACAAATCGCTGAAGGTGCTGTTTTCGATCCCGCTGGTGATCTCGGCTGCACTTCTGTCGTTTGCTCATGGTGCCAATGATGTGGCCAATGCGGTGGGTCCGCTGGCGGCGATCGTGCACACAACGGAATTTGGCGATATCGCCTCCAAAGTGGCGATTCCGACCTGGGTCATGGTGATCGGGGCCTTTGGCATCTCCTTTGGCCTGTTCCTCTTTGGTCCCAAGCTGATCCGCATGGTCGGCAGCCAGATCACCAAGCTCAATCCGATGCGCGCCTATTGCGTATCGCTGTCGGCCGCGATCACCGTGATCGTGGCCAGCTGGCTGGGCCTGCCGGTCTCCTCCACCCACATTGCGGTGGGGGCTGTGTTTGGCGTCGGTTTCTTCCGCGAATGGCATATGGAGCGCCGCCTGCGCAACAGCTCCGCCACCCAACCCGAAACCAAGCGGATTGCACCGGAAGAGCGCCGTCGCCGCAAACTTGTGCGCCGCAGCCATTTCATGACCATTGCTGCCGCATGGGTGATCACCGTGCCCGCCGCGGCACTGCTGTCGGGCTGCGTGTTCCTGGCGCTGACCGCGATCACAATGTGATCCCGGCCCTGGGCTAAAGTCCCGGCCCGAAGCCTCGGCCTGAAATGGAAAAACCGCCGCATCCTGGCCGGATGCGGCGGTTTTTTGTTGGCCTATTCGCAGGCTGAGGCGAGTGGTTCAGGCCCCGAGGCAATAGCGCATGATCGCCTTTTGTGCGTGCAGGCGGTTTTCAGCCTCGTCAAAGATCACCGATTGCGGACCATCCATCACGGCGGAGGTGACCTCCTCTTCGCGGTGGGCCGGCAGGCAGTGCATGAACAGCGCATCGGGTTTGGCATGGGCCATCAGCGCATCGTTCACCTGATAGCTGCGCAGCATATTGTGGCGGCGCTCCTTGGACGACTGACTGTCGTGCATCGAGACCCAGGTGTCGGCCACCACCAGATCGGCGCCCTCGACCGCTTTCTGGGCGTCGCGCTCGATGATGACCTGCGAGCCTGCGTTGCGGGCGAGGCCGATGAACTCAGGCTCCGGGTCGAGCTGGGCCGGACCGGTGAAGGTGAAATCAAAGCCGAATTGTGCGGCGGCATGCAGGAAGGAGGCGCAGACATTGTTGCCATCGCCGCACCAGACGACTTTCTTGCCCTTGATGGGGCCGCGATGCTCCTCATAGGTCAGCACATCGGCCATGATCTGGCAGGGGTGGGTGCGGTCGGTCAGCCCGTTGATCACCGGCACCGAGGCATATTCGGCCATTTCGGTCAGCACGGTTTCATCAAAGGTGCGGATCATGATCATATCGACATAGCGGCTGAGCACGCGGGCGGTGTCGGCGATGGTTTCGCCGTGGCCGAGCTGCATGTCGCTGCCCGACAGCACCATGGTCTGCCCGCCCATCTGCCGCACGCCCACATCAAAGGAGACGCGGGTCCGGGTCGAGGGTTTTTCGAAGATCAGCGCAACCATCCGGTCCTTCAGCGGCAGTTCATCGTCAAGGGCGGCCTTCGGGCGGCCCTGGCGGGCACCCTTGGTGATCCGGGCCTGGTCGATGATCCCGCGCAGATCGGCGGCATCGGTTTTGTGAATGTCGAGAAAGTGGTTCATGTCGGATATCGCTTTCGGTTGTCTTTGGAGGCGGCGGCACCGCATCCCTGGGCCGGTCAAGGCGGGGGCCAGCCCCCGCACCCCCGGAGTATTTCGGGAAAGATGACGGCTAGGCCTCGGCGCGGGCGGTCAGCGCGGTGGCGGCCTGATCGAGACGGGCGAAGGCCTCTCCAATGTCCTCATCGGTGAGGGTCAGCGGCGGCAGCAGGCGGATCACATTGTCGGCGGCCGGAACCGTGACCACCTCGGCCGCGTAGCCGGCATTGACCACGTCGATATTGGCCGCCACGCATTTCAGCCCCAGCATCAGGCCGGTGCCGCGCACCTCCTCGAAGACCTCGGGATGGGCGGCCACCAGCCCTTCGAGTTTCTGACGCAGGAGGCCTGCCTTGCGGTTGACCTCGGCCAGAAAGGCAGGGTCGGAGACGTGATCCATCACCGCGCAGCCCACCGCACAGCCCAGCGGGTTGCCGCCATAGGTGGAGCCATGGGTGCCTGCGGTCATGCCGCTCGCAGCCTCCTCCGTTGCGAGCACTGCACCCAGCGGGAAACCGCCGCCGATGCCCTTGGCCACCATCATGATGTCGGGGGTGATGCCTGCCCATTCATGGGCAAACAGCTTGCCGGTACGACCCACACCGCATTGCACCTCGTCGAGGATCAGCAGCAGGCCGTGATCGTCACAGATCTGACGCAGCGCCTTCAGCTCTGCATCCGGCACCGGGCGGATGCCGCCCTCGCCCTGCACCGGTTCGATCAGGATCGCGGCGGTCTTGTCGCTGATGGCATCGGTGACCGCATCGAGATCGCCGAAGGTAAGATGGACAAAGCCGGGCAGCATCGGGCCGAAGCCCTTGGTCATTTTTTCAGAGCCCGCGGCTGAGATGCCTGCGGCGGAGCGGCCATGGAAGGCACCGGAGAAGGTGATGATCTCCACCCGCTCGGGCTGATCGTTTTCATAGAAATACTTGCGCGCCATTTTCACGGCGAGTTCGCAGGCCTCGGTGCCGGAGTTGGTGAAGAACACGGTGTCGGCAAAGCTGTGCTCCACCAGCCGGTCGGCCAGCGCCTGCTGCTGCGGGATGTGGTAGAGGTTGGAGACATGCCAGAGGTTTTCGGCCTGTTCCGTCAGCGCCTTGACCAGAGCCGGATGGGCGTGGCCCAGCGCATTGACCGCAATGCCGGCGGCGAGGTCCAGAAAACGTCGCCCGTCAGCCTCGATCAGCCAGGCGCCCTCGCCCTTCACAAAGCTGAGCGGCGCGCGATTATAGGTTGGCAGAACGGAGGGGATCATCTGGATCTTCCTTTTGGGCATGATGGGCCAAGCAGTGACGCAGCCGGGCCGCAGGGTCAACGATTTTGGGCGTGATTCTTGAGGTCTTGAGGCATGCCGATGAGCTTTGATCAGGCACGCGGGATCGGGGCCGGTTACGCGCTTTGGCGTCGGCGTCGCAGCAGGGAGATATGTGCAGCGGTGATCATGACCGCGTCCATAACGGAGGTTTTGACAAAAGAAAAGACCATTTGTGAAGCCATATGCGACAAAGCGGCACCCCGGGGTGCCACAGTCGGCGCTCTTGCTCTGGGCCGGCCGCTTTGCCGGTGTTATGCGCGCCGCCAGCGGTCCAGCCGACCCATGCCGAGGTCGAGGCCCGTATCCAGCGGGCGGAGCGGTTCCTGACCAGCCTGCGCCAGGCCCGCGATGCGCTAGAGGCGGCACCGTTTCGACGCTGAGCAATCCGTTTTGGCTTGCCAAGGCGGCACCGCTGGCGCATCGCTGGCCCATGCACCGGACCATATCGCCCAATCCCGCTCTTGCCGCCGTCTTCATCCTGGTGGCCACAGTTTTCATCGCAGGCACCACCCTGATCGCAAAGGCTTTGGGTACCGAGGCATCGGGTATGCCGCTGCATCCGCTTCAGATCAGTTTCGGGCGCTTTGCCTTTGCGTTTCTGGCGATCACGACCGTGGTCGCGCTGCGGCGACCCCGGTTCACCCGCCCGCATTGGGGGCTGCATCTCGGGCGCACCAGCTTTGGCTGGATGGGGGTGACGCTGATGTTTGCCTCGGTGGCCTATATCCCGCTGGCGGATGCCACCGCGATCACCTTTTTGAACCCGGTCTTTGCGATGCTGCTGGCGATTCCGCTGCTGGGAGAGCGGGTTGGTCCCTGGCGATGGGCGGCGGCGGCGATTGCGCTAGTGGGCGCGATGATCCTGCTGCGCCCGACCCCGGCGAGTTTTCAGCCCGCCAGCCTGCTGGCGCTGGCGGCGGCTGCGATGATGGGGCTGGAGCTGATCTTTATCAAGCGGCTGGCCGGGCGCGAGTGGCCGTTGCAGATCCTGTGGGTCAACAATCTTCTGGGCACGGTGATTGCCTGTAGCGCGGTGGTCGCGGTCTGGCAGCCTCCCGCGGCAGAGCAATGGGCGCTGATGGCGGCGCTCGGCTGTATGATGGCCTGCGCTCAGGGCTGTTTCATCAACGGGATCGCGCGGGCGGATGCGTCATTTGTGGCGCCTTTCAGCTATGCGACGCTGATCTTTGCCACGCTCTATGATCTTGCGGTGTTTGCGGTGGTCCCGGATGCGGTCACCGTGCTGGGGGCGGTCATCATTCTGGCAGGCGCGGCGCTACTGGCCTGGCGCGAGGGACGACAGCGCCCCCCGACCCTGCACGTGGATCCGGGCGCGCAGGCGGATCAGGATTTCAGCCGGTAACCGCTGCGCAGCATCAGCCAGGCCAATGTGCCGATGGCGAGGCTTGCGAGGCTGCAGACCACAAGCCCGAGCACCGGCGAACTGTCGGAGGTGCCGATCACGCCGAATCGCACGCCGTCGATCAGGTAGAACACCGGATTGAGATGCGACAGCAGCCGCAGCACTGGTGGCAGCGACTGCACCGAGTAGAACGTGCCGGAGAGAAAGGCGAGCGGCGTCACGATGAAATTGGTGATCGCTGCCATCTGGTCGAACTTCTCGGCGAAGACCCCGGCAACAATGCCAAGCCCACCGAGGAATACCGCGCCCAGCACCACAAAGAGCAGCGCCACCAAAGGGTGTTCCGGCACCACGCCAAGCACCAGCATGAGGCCAGTGCCGATGCCGAGGGCCACCAGAACGCCCCGCGCGACCGCGCCGGCCAGATAGCCCAGCAGGATTTCAACCCCGGACAGCGGCGGCATCAGCGTGTCGACGATATTGCCCTGCACCTTGGTGATCACGATGGAGGAGGAGGTATTGGCAAAGGCATTTTGGATCACCGTCATCATCATGATGCCGGGCGCCAGAAATACGATGAAGGGCACGCCCATCACATCGCCCCGCCCCGGCCCGATGGCAATGTTGAAGATCATCAGGAACAGCGCGGCAGTGACCATTGGCGCCAGCAGGGTCTGGGTCCAGACCACCAGAAACCGGGTAACCTCGCGCCGTGCCAGGGTGCGCAGGCCAAGCCAGTTCACCCGCCCGAACCGGCGTTCTCCGAGGGCGATACCCGGTGAGACAGGTGACTCTGCCTGTGCTGCGGCCCCTGCCGGGGTCTGCGGTGTATCCTGTGCCATGTCCGACCTCTTTCACTCTGTGCGGGCCAATCCCCCACCGGTCCGGCGACCTCGGGGGTGGTCACGGCCTTCGTAACCGGTCGCAGGCGCGCGTCAACCCGTGCTGCGCCCTTTGCCGGGGCTGATCGTCGAGCCTGATGGATAGGCTTGTCGCCGCAGATGGCCCGGCAGACCCCTGACAAGCGCAAGACGCTCTTGTAACTCGGGGCGCAGTGATTAGAATAGGGGCTTGTTACGGAATTCGATGGCGGCCGCAGGTTCCTGGGGCCGCTTTTAGCTTGGAAAGGCAACAGATGTCCTGGACAGACGAGCGCGTCGAACTGCTCAAGAAAATGTGGGGCGAAGGGCAATCTGCAAGCCAGATCGCCAAGGAACTCGGCGGCGTGACACGCAACGCCGTGATTGGCAAGGTGCATCGCCTGGGACTGTCCAACCGCAACAGCGGTACGGCCAAACCGGCAGCCGAGCCCAAGGAAAAGCCCGCCGCCGCGCCAAAGCCAGCGCCAGCCGCCGCTGCTGCGGCTCCGGCCAAGCCCAAGCCGCAGCCCAAGACCGAACCGGCCCGCCCGGTAACGCCCGAGCCTGCGGCCACCGGCGACGCCCGGAGCGCGACGCCTGCGCGCCGTCAGATCATCCCGGCCGGACAGCCACTGCCGCCGCAGCCCTCGGCCAATGAGATCAGCCCAGAAGCGCTGGCCAAGGTCAATGAGATCGAGAAGAAGGCCAAGAAGCTGTCGCTGATGGAGCTGACCGAGCGGACTTGCAAATGGCCCGTAGGTGACCCCGCGACCGAAGATTTCTGGTTCTGTGGCCTGCCGGTCCAGCAGGGCAAACCCTATTGCGAAGCGCATGTTGGCGTGGCCTTCCAGCCGATGAGCGCGCGCCGCGACCGCAAACGCTGAACCGCCTGAAACCACCTGCCAGCTGGCCTTGGGTCTGAGCGGCAGGTCGTGTGATGTAAAACAGCGCCCAGGATGTCTCCGGGGCGCTGTTTTCATGCTTGGGGGGAGCGGTTCGAGGCCCCTCCCCCCCCGCGCCCGCAGGCGGGCGATCAGATCGGATCAGATCAGCCTTTCTCCGGCGCCGAGGATGTGAAGTTGGGGATCACGCTCTTGGAGGCATCGGCGGGTTCGATTTCGGGCCAGTTGCCCTCGGCGAGGTTGATGTTGCCGGGAATATCCGCTTCCCAGAAGCCGACGACGTTCTTGGTGATGTTGAGATAGAGTTTGTCATCCACGATGCGCCAGAGGTTCGGGTTGCCCGGAACCTTGCCGCCCTTGGAAACGCCATAGGCACAGTGGCCATCATATTGCGGCGCGTAATACTCGGGGTTGGCAGCAAATTTATCGCGGTTCTCGGCGCTGGAGAAGGCGAAGGTGGCGCCGTTATGCTCAGCCGTGAAGGCGGCATTGCCGGGCACCGCTGCGGGCTGGGCGTTGCCGACAGGGTTCTGCGCCAGATCACGATAGGCCACCACATCGTAGCCCGAAACGGCAAAGCCGGTGTTGTCGACATATTGATCCCCGGCAAAGGCAGGCAGACCAAAGGAGGCAGCGGCCAGGGCGGCAAAGAGAATGCGTTTCATAGACTATCCTTTTCAAAGGCGCGAGCCATCGGACCCGACAGAAGCGGAACGCCGACCATCCGGGCCGGGCTGTTCAGACACTAGCCAGAGATCGCAGGCGATGCGAAGGGGGGCTCACGTCCCTGTGTCCAGTGCGGAGCCGCCGTGATCTGACGCGGGGATTTGTTACAACTGGCAGGCCGCAGCCCTCCCCGGTCAAGAAAAAGTGTATGCCACAGACCTTCCAGTCATTGGAATTTTGCGCGACCTGATTATCTGTTGCAGGATACGGCGCGGCCCCCCTGCTGGGGGACGCTGCGCCACCATCACCTGATCCATTCAAAAACCCTTTCATAACAAGGCCAACAGATGAGTGACACAACCTATACCCCACCGAAAGTCTGGACCTGGGACCAGGAGAGCGGTGGCCGCTTTGCCTCGATCAACCGCCCGATCGCCGGTGCCACCCACGACAAGGAGCTGCCGGTCGGGAAACACCCCTATCAGCTTTATTCGCTGGCCACGCCCAATGGGGTGAAGGTCACGGTGATGCTGGAGGAGCTGCTGGCCGCAGGTCACAAGGGGGCTGAATATGACGCCTGGCTGATCAATATCGGCGAAGGCGATCAGTTCGGGTCCGGCTTTGTCGAGGTGAACCCCAATTCGAAGATCCCGGCGCTGATGGATCGTAGCGGCGACACGCCGGTGCGGGTGTTTGAATCCGGCTCGATCCTGGTGCATCTGGCGGAAAAATTCGATGCCTTCCTGCCAAAGTCCGGGGCCGCGCGCGCCGAGGTGATGAACTGGCTGTTCTGGCAGATGGGCAGCGCGCCGTATCTCGGCGGCGGCTTTGGCCATTTCTACGCCTATGCACCGGAAAAATACGAATACCCGATCAATCGCTTCTCGATGGAGGCCAAGCGTCAGCTGGATGTGCTGGACCGCCAGCTGGCCGAGACCCGTTTCATCGCCGGTGAGGATTACACCATCGCCGATATGGCGATCTGGGCCTGGTATGGTCAGCTGGTGCTCGGGCGGCTTTATGAGGCAGCGGAATTCCTGGATGTGGAAAGCTATACCCATGTGCTCCGCTGGGCCAAGGAGATCGATGCGCGTCCGGCCGTGTCCCGTGGCCGCATGGTGAACCGTGCCTTTGGCGAGCTGCACACCCAGCTGCGCGAACGCCATGATGCGTCGGATTTCGACACCAAGACGCAGGACAAACTGGAACCGGCAGAGGCCGACAGCTGACCGCGGGCGGGGACGGCCCCGCCTACCACCATTGCAGAAGACACTGGACATCGCGGCGCCTAACCGGGCCGCGATGTTTCTGTTTGAGACCCGCAGACCTGCCGCCCTAGCTGAGCCGGGGCGGATTTTCAGGATCCCGTCCGGGGGCAGAGGGCAGTTTCGGTTCTGCCGGTTGCGGCAGATCGAACCGCAGTCCCACCTGCGCCAGCCGCGCCGCCATCGCATCGCTGCTGGCAAAGAAACCCACATCCAGCGCACCCGCCTCAACCCCGGAGAAGGTCAGCGCCTCTCCGACCGCCTTGGCCAGCGCGGGCTGCGCGGCGTCCCTGGCAT
The DNA here is from genome assembly GCF_048055755.1 of Phaeobacter sp. JH204B. NCBI lineage: Bacteria > Pseudomonadati > Pseudomonadota > Alphaproteobacteria > Rhodobacterales > Roseobacteraceae > Phaeobacter > Phaeobacter sp. JH204B. The sequence goes on along the minus strand of NZ_JAYMXF010000026.1, from coordinate 97,642 downwards.
CGACAAAGCCCAGCAGATGCCCCTGCCCGCCGCCGCGATAGTTCAGCCCGACCAGATAGGCGGCCTGAGCCAGCCCAACGGCGGTGGCCAGCTTGGTGTCCAGCGCGGTGACCAGCACTTCCGGCAGGCCTCCGGGGGCGGTGATCGCCTCGATTTCGGCGTCAACCTCGGCAGGCATCTGGCCGAGCGTCTCATGCAGCCAGGCCACCGCCTCGGCCGGGATCAGGATTGCCGAAGGTGCCACATCCAGGTTAACGCCAAGGCCGATGTTTGCGCCTGCGCCCTGCCCTGCCAGCATCTGCACCACAACCCGCCCCGACAGCGCAGCATAGGGCACGATGCGACCGGCGAATTCCGCGAGCCGGTCCTCGCGGTCAAAAACCAGCGCAAAGGTCCCCTCCTCCGTCTCGAACAGCTCGGGCGCGATACTGTCGCCCTCTGCCTCGCGGGCCAGCATCAGGAACAGCTCGCTATCAGCCAGCCGTTCGTAGAACCGCAGGCGGGCCGCGTCATCCTGCGGCGCGGCCAGCATCGCGGCATGGCTGGTGTCCAGAGGGGTGGCTTCGGTCATGTTATCAGCTCCTGAACCCGGGCGCGCAGGACCGGCAGCAGATCGGTCTCGAACCAGGGATTGCGTTTCAGCCATGCGGTATTGCGCCAGGACGGATGTGGCAAGGGGAAGTCCTGCGGCGCGTGGTCCCGCCAGCTCTCCACCCGCGCCTGAACCGGCTGTTTGCCACCCAGGTGATAGCTGTGGGCATAGGCCCCGACCAGCACACGCAGGCCGATATTGGGCAGGCTGGTCATCACCCGGTCGTGCCAGGTATTGCGACAGATGGCAGGCGGCGGCAGGTCGGCTTTCTTCGGCGAATAACCCGGAAAACAAAAGGCCATGGGCACAATGGCCACCAGCGACTGGTCGTAGAATTGCGCCTCACTCAGACCCAGCCACTCACGCAGGCGATCCCCGGAAGGATCGGTGAAGGGGCGGCCGCTGTCATGGACCCGCGCGCCGGGCGCCTGACCTGCGATCAGGATGCGGGCGGCGCTGTCGAACCAGGCGACCGGACGCGGGCTGTGTCTGGTGCTGGTGGCGGCAAAACGTGCAGCACAAAGGCGGCAGGCGCGAATCTCCTGTCGCAGCTGATCAATTGTCGTCATATCTGACCCTGCCATCCACGCCTCAGGCCCCGTTTTTCGCCCCGCGTAACCGGCGTCCAGGGCCTCTGTCATCCGGCATCGACCGCCATCTTCCGATCAAAGCCCCGTCACTTGGTTAAGGGAGCGTTGCCAAAACCCGTAACAATTGGACATAATATGGTCCAAATAGCAGCCTATGTCGTTAACACAAATCTGTTAGTGCAGTCATAAGGCCGCCGGGATCCGCCTGGCGCATGATGAGGATCAGAGACCCCGAACGGGGCCGAGAGCAGCACCGGAACCCGCGATGCTTGAGTTTGAAAACGTGAGCAAGTCCTTCTGGACCGGCACCCAGCGCAAGGTGATCCTTGACCGGGTGTCCTTTCGCGTTGAACTTGGTAAATCCATGGGGGTGCTGGCGCCGAATGGCACCGGCAAGACCACATTGATCAATATGATGGCGGGGCTGGAAAAACCCGACGAGGGCGATATCCGCCGGGGCTGCCGGATTTCCTTCCCCCTCGGCTTCATGGGTGGCGTTATCAACCGCCTCTCGGCGATGGCCAATGCCCGCTATATCGCCAATCTCTACGGGCTGGATCCCGATTATGTTGAGGCCTACTGCCGCTGGCTCTGCGGTCTGGGGGAATATTTCGACCAACCGGTCGGCACCTATTCCTCCGGGATGCGGGCGCGGTTCAGTTTTGCACTGATGCTGGCGCTGGATTTTGATATCTTCCTCATCGACGAGGGGATGCCCAGCACCACGGATGTGGAGTTCAACAAGAAGGCCGGCGCCATCCTGCAGGAGCGGCTGGAAACCACCACCATCATCATGGTGTCGCACCAGCCCAAGACGCTGGAGAAATTCGTCCGCTCTGCGGCTGTTCTGGTTGATGGCCAGTTGCATATGTTTGAAACCTTGGAAGAAGCGAAACAGCTCTATGACTACCAAACCCAAGGCGAGTAAATTCCGCGTCCGCCGGAGCGGCACCACGGCAGCGCAGCCTGCCGCCGCGCGCCCCGTGCCGCCACCGGGCGCCGCTCAGGCTGGCGCTGGCGCCCTGTCTGCGAGTGTAGCAAGCGCGGCGAGTACGGCGAGTGCAGCAGCGGATAGCGCTACGGTCAAACCGACAGCCGCAGATGAGCCTGTCATCATCAAGGAACCCGCCGCCGCGCAATCCGGCAACGCGAAGCCCGGCAAGCCGTCCACCAATCTGGATGACATCCGCAAGGAAGGGCTGACCGGCCGTCAATTGCGACTGGCGCGCCGCATCGCCCAGAAGAACAACCTGGCCGCCACCTCTGATTTCGACGCGGTCCGCCAGCTGCGACTAAAGGGCATCGATCCGTTCCAGCGCGCCAATATGCTGGAGCTTGTGGTCCAGCCCAACAAGGCCCAGCCGACGGGCAGCCCGCCTGCCCCGGGCGGCGTGCAACTGCCGCAGACAGTCCCCGTCGGCAAGATATCCCTGCCCGCCCAAGAGCTGAGCCCTGCGGAGCGGCGCAACCGGGAAATCAAGCAAATTCAGCGCGATATCGCGCGCCGCCGTCGCCGCCGGTTGCTTCTGCTGGGCGCGCGTCTGGCGTTTTTCGTCATGCTGCCCACGCTTCTTGCGGGATATTATTTCTACAGCGTCGCAACACCGATGTATGCCGCGAAATCCGAGTTCCTCGTGCTCAAGGCTGACAGCGCAGGCAGTGGTGGCGGTCTTGGCGGGTTGCTCAGCGGCACCCAGTTTGCCACCAGCCAGGATTCGATCGCGGTCCAGAGCTATCTGCAATCGAAGGAGGCGATGCTGCGGCTGGACCGCGAGATCGGATTCAAGTCGCATTTCACCCAAGAGTGGATCGATCCGATCCAACGGCTGAACGACAACCCCACCAATGAGGAAGCCTATAAGACCTATTCGCGCCACGTGAAGATCGGTTACGACCCGACCGAAGGTGTGGTCCGCATGGAAGTCACCGCAGCCGATCCGCAGATCTCGGCGGAGTTTTCGCGCAAGCTGATCAGCTATGCGCAGGAAAAGGTGAACCAGCTGTCGGTGCAAAAACGCTCCGATCAGGTGGGGGATGCCGAAACCGCGCTGGAGATGGCCGAAGAAAAACGCCGCAATGCCCAGGAAACACTGGTGCGGCTGCAACAGCGCGGCACCGTGCTGGACCCCGAAGGCGTGATCATGTCGCTGCGTTCGCAGATCAGCACCTTTGAACTTCAGCGCCAGGAAAAGGAGCTGGAGCTGGCGGCCCTGCTGGACAATACCCGCCCAAATCAGGCCAAGGTGGATGGCGCGCGCGCCGATATCGCGCGGCTGAACAGCCTGATCCAGCGGCTGAACGATCGCATGATTGACGCCTCGGCCGGCGAAAACTCGCTTGCCAGCCTGACGGTGCAGATCCAGATGGCGCAGGCTGATCTGGCGACCCGCGATCTGATGCTGCAATCGGCGCTGCAACAGGTTGAACAGACCCGCATGGAGGCAAACCGCCAGGTGCGCTATCTCACCACGGCGGTAGAACCCGTTCCCAGCGAGGAAGCGACCTATCCCCGCCGATTTGAAAATACGATTTTGGCATTCCTGATCTTTTCCGGTATCTACCTGATGTGCTCGCTTACTGCGTCCATCCTCCGAGAACAGGTTTCGTCATAACGCCATGAAAAATATTTCCGTCGCCGATCTCAGCATCGGTAATGACCGCCCGCTGACCCTGATTGCAGGACCCTGCCAGCTGGAAAGCCTCGATCATGCCCGCATGATCGCGGGCCAGATGAAAGAGGCCTGCGCCAGATACGGCGCGCAATATGTGTTCAAGGCGTCCTACGACAAGGCCAACCGGACCTCGCTCTCCGGCAAACGCGGGCTGGGCGTCGATGAGGGGCTGAAGGTGCTTCAGACCATCGCCCGCGAATTTGATGTGCCGGTGCTGACCGATGTCCATACCGAGGCGCAATGCGCGGTGGCGGCTGAGGCCGTGGATATCCTGCAAATCCCGGCGTTTCTGTGCCGCCAGACCGATATGCTGCTGGCCGCAGGCAGGACCGGCAAGGCCGTGAACATCAAGAAGGGCCAGTTTCTGGCGCCCTGGGATATGGCCAATGTGGTCGCCAAGGTGGAAAGCACCGGCAATGAGAACATCCTTCTGACCGAGCGCGGCACCTCCTTTGGCTATAACACGCTGGTGGCGGACATGCGCTCGCTGCCGCAGATGGCGCAGGGCGGCTACCCGGTGGTGATGGACGCCACCCATTCGGTGCAACAGCCCGGCGGCAAGGGCGGCTCCACCGGTGGGCAGCGCGAATTTGCGCCGCTGATGGCGCGGGCGGCAGTATCGCTTGGCATTGCGGCGGTGTTCATCGAAACCCACGAAGACCCGGATAACGCGCCCAGCGATGGGCCCAACATGATCTACCTCGACCAGATGCCGAAGCTGATCGAGACGCTGATGCGTTTTGATGCCCTGGCCAAGGCCGATCCCATCCGCATCTGATTGACAAGAGAGCCGAGTGACATGACCAAACCCATCCCCGAGGTGCGCCCGAACACCTGGAGCTTTCTGCGCGATCCGATGATCACGCCCACCGGTTTTCGCGAATATGACGCGCGCTGGAAATACCCCGAGGAAATCAACCTGCCCGGCATGACTGCGCTGGGGCTGGGACTGGGCACGCAGATGCACAAGCGCGGCATCCCGCCGGTGATCGCCGTGGCCAATGACTATCGCGACTATTCCGTCGCCATCAAACAGGCGCTGATCATCGGCCTGATGCAGGCTGGCATCGAGGTGCGCGATATCGGCCCGGCGCTGTCGCCGATGGCGTATTTCGCGCAGTTCCATCTGGATGTGCCTGCCGTGGCCATGGTCACCGCCAGCCACAACCCCAACGGCTGGACCGGGGTCAAGATGGGCTTTGAACGCCCGCTGACCCACGGCCCGGACGAAATGGGTGAGCTGCGCGATATCGTCCTGAATGGTGAGGGCGTAGCCCGTCCCGGCGGCTCCTATCAGTTTGTGGATGGCGTAAAAGAGGCCTATCTGGACGATCTGGTCGGGGATTTCAAAATGTCTCGCCCGCTGAAGGTGGTCTGCGCCACCGGCAACGGCACCGCCTCAGCCTTTGCGCCGGAGCTGTTTGAGCGCATGGGCGTTGAGGTGGTCGATAGCCATAACAGGCTGGATTACAGCTTTCCGAACTACAATCCCAATCCTGAAGCGATGGAAATGCTGCACGACATGTCCGCCAGCGTAAAAGCCTCGGGCGCTGACATGGCGCTTGGCTTTGATGGCGACGGCGATCGCTGCGGCGTGGTGGATGATGAGGGCGAGGAGATCTTTGCCGATAAGGTCGGCGTCATCATGGCGCGGGATCTGAGCAAGATTTACCCGAATGCGACCTTTGTCGCGGATGTGAAATCCACCGGGCTGTTTGCCTCCGACCCCGAGCTGAAGGCCAATGGCGTGACGGCGGACTACTGGAAAACCGGTCACAGCCACATGAAACGCCGGGTGAAGGAGATCGGCGCGCTGGCAGGGTTCGAAAAATCCGGCCACTACTTCCTCGCCGAACCTGTGGGCCGGGGCTATGACTGCGGCATGCGGGTCGCGGTCGAGATCTGCAAGCTGATGGATCGCAACCCCGACAAGAGCATGTCGGATCTGAGGAAAGCACTGCCCAAGACCTGGGCGACGCCGACCATGTCGCCCTATTGTGCCGATACCGAGAAATATACCGTGCTGGAGCGGCTGGTGGATAAACTGGTCGCCAAGGCCGAGGCGGGCGAGACGCTGGCAGACCGACCCATCAAGGAAGTCGTCACCGTGAACGGTGCGCGTGTGATCCTGGATAACGGCTCCTGGGGGCTGGTGCGGGCATCCTCCAATACGCCGAACCTCGTTGTGGTCTGCGAAAGCAGCGAGAGCGAGGCCGAGTTGCGCCAGATCTTTGCCGAGATTGACGCGGTCATCCGCACCGAACCGCTGGTCGGGGACTACGATCAGACCTTTTGATCATTCCGACAACTGAGATAAAAACGCCCGCCATTGGCGGGCGTTTTTATTTGTCGGCACTGTGGGATCTGGCCACTCGAATCTGGCGGCTGGATCAATCGCCGCCCAGAAGCCGCAACAGCTGATCCTTGGCCTCTTTCTCGATCCGGTCGCGGATGGCCTCATTGATGTCCTGTTCCGGCGCGATCTCGGTATCCAGCTCTTCGGCCAGCTTTTGGCGCAGGCGATCCTTGGCCTGTTGTTCCACCGCGTCGATTTCCGGCTCCAGCGCGCGTTTCAGATCCGGCCGAATCTTGGGATCGCTCCAGGGACCGGTGATCGCAACGGGGATCGACAGACGGGTGCTGCCGTCGCCGCGTTGCAGGCTCGGGGTGAACAGGTAGTCCAGATCCCGAGCCCCCAGCCCGATGCGGCCTTCTCCTTCGGCGCGCAACCCGCGCAGGCTCAACAGCAGATCCTGATTGAGCAGATTGCCGCCCTCGATCGTATAGCTGGCGGTCAGCCGGTCAAAGAGGGTGCTGCCGCCATTGCCGCTGCCGCTGCGCATCAGTTCTTCCAGATCGAAGCCGGTAAAGAACCCCTTGCCGACCTCCAGCCAACCTTTGCCGCTGAGCGAGAACATAATCTCTGCCACCGAATTGCCGACCCCCAGATATTCCAGCTCGCCCAGCGCCTCACCATTGAGGCGGTCATAGCCCATGGTCTGCCCCAGCGCCTGTTCCAGCCGGATATCCTGAAAGCCCAGCTTACCGCCGACCGACAGCCCGTTGCGATTGTTGACCACCAGCTGCCCCTGCAACTGACCGTCAAAGACCGTGGCTGGCTGGAATTTCAGAACCGCACGCGACCGGTCAAGGGTCAGGTCCAGCGAGCTGGGCCCAAGGCGGACAGATCCGGTCTCCACCCCCTGCACCTCCAGCGAAATCGCGGCATTGAGCGCGGCGAGCCAGCTGAAGTCCATCGGCGTGCGCGACCAGCCATCGCTGACCGGATCGTCACCATTGCCCGCAGCGGCGGCGGCCGGCAGATCGGCCTCTCCCGAGGGCAGCAGCGCCGACAGATCCAGCTGATCCCCGCTGAGCCGCGCCGTCACCATCGGCACATCGCCCAGCACCACGTCGGCAGCTCCGCGCAGCCTGTTGGCATCCACCTCCAGCGTCAGATCCCGCAGCGCCAGCCGCCCGTCGGGGGTATAGGTGAGATCAGACCCGATGAGCCAGCTGTCCACCGCCGGGGTCTCGATCCCCTCTGCCGCACCAAGCACCGCAAGGCTGCGCGCCAGATCGGTGCTCTTGCCGGTCACCCGCCCGGTGGCGGCGCCATTGATATCCGCCCGCCCGTCAAAGCGCAGCTCCGTATCGTCAGCGCTAAGCGACGCCCCGACCGAGGCGACCTGACCCGCGAGGAAGGCCTCGAACGTGCCGATTTCGGCGGCGATCTGCACCGGCGCTCCGGCCGGGCGCAGCGTCACATCGGCAATCACGGTGCCCGTGGGATCAGGCCATTGCAGCGCCAGGTCGACCTGTTTCATCTCAATCGGGGTTTCGCCATGGGGGGCGTAGCGCAGGCTGGCACCGGTGAGGGTCAGCGCCTCGATGCTGATCGGCAGGCTTTCCATCGTGCCGGAGGGGGCCGCCGGGGTCTCCGCCGCGCCGGATGTGAGTGGCTCAAGCACCCAGTTGCCGGTGCCATCCGCGCGGGTGCTGAGGTTCAGCTGCGGCAGGACAGCCGACAATTCGGTGATCCTGACCTGACCGCGCAGGAGATCCGCCGCCGCAACCCCAATGGTCAGCCGTTCCGCCGTCAGCATCGGCTCAGGCCCAGCCCAGGGCGCGTTTGACAGCGCCACACGGTCTGCCTTCACTCCCAGCGTCGGCCAGAGCGTATATCCCACGCGCCCGCCAAAGGTGACCGTGCGGCCGGTCTGCTTTTCGATCTGGGTTGCCGCCAGCTGGGCCAGCTTCTCCCCTGGCAGCAGTAACAACCCAGCCAGCAGCAGCACCAGCGCCACCACCAGCGCCGCAATGACCCGGATTATCAGCCTCATCACCCCACTCCTCTTGCCTTGCCCCCGTATTCCCCACGGGGTTTTGCGCAGCTTACCGCCTGCGCGCAGGGGTGCAATGCAGGAAGCCCCCGCGCAGCATCAAAGGTTTGCATGTTTGCATCAGAGGTTTATCGCAACCGGAACCGCTGGCGCAGGCCCAGACGCGCGAGGGCGACAGCACAGGTCACAGCACAAAATCGCCCGCTCTTCGCGTCTCACTTGCGCTCGGGATCACTATGGCTGTTCCGCAGGTTACGGGCTCTGGCCTGCCACCTTCAACACAGGAAGCTCGATATTGCACCGCCCCGCTGCACAGGTGGTGACGCTGAATACCCCTGTTTTCCTTGCCTCCTGCCGCAGTCCTGATATATGCGCGCGCATGACACAGACACCCGGTTCAGCCAACCCGCCCAGCCTCCGTCCCGACCTTGCCCCGGAACCGCAGTTCCGCGACAAACCCCGTGACGGCCAGCCGACCCTCGGCATGGTGTCGCTTGGCTGCCCAAAGGCGCTGGTCGACAGCGAGCGGATCCTGACCCGGCTGCGCGCCGAAGGCTACGGCATCTCGCCCGACTACGCGGGCGCGGACGCGGTGATCGTCAACACCTGCGGCTTCCTCGACAGCGCCAAGGCGGAAAGCCTGGAGGCGATCGGCGAGGCGCTGAAGGAAAACGGCAAGGTGATCGTCACCGGCTGCCTCGGCGCCGAGCCGGACTACATCCGCGAGCATCACCCGCGCATCCACGCGGTCACAGGCCCGCATCAGTATGAACAGGTGCTGGACGCGGTGCATTCCGCGGTTCCGCCCTCCCCGAACCCTTATGTGGATCTGCTGCCCGCAACCGGTGTCAGGCTCACCCCGCGGCACTTCAGCTATCTGAAGATCTCCGAGGGCTGCAACCACAAGTGCAAGTTCTGCATCATCCCGGACATGCGCGGCAAGCTGGCCTCGCGCCCGGTGCACGCGGTGCTGCGCGAGGCGGAGAAGCTGGTGGAGGCCGGAGTGCGCGAACTCCTGGTGATTTCGCAGGACACTTCCGCCTACGGCCTCGACCGCAAGTATTCCGCGCATCCCTGGAAGGATCAGGAGGTGCGCAGCCATATCCTCGACCTCTCCCGCGAACTGGGCAAGCTGGCCCCGGCGGAGGACCTGTGGGTGCGGCTGCACTATGTCTACCCCTACCCGCATGTGCGCGAGCTGATCCCGCTGATGGCGGACCCTGAGAATGCGCTCTTGCCCTATCTGGACATCCCCTTCCAGCATGCCCACCCGGATGTGCTGCGCCGCATGGCCCGGCCCGCAGCGGCGGCCAAGACGCTGGACGAGATCACCGCCTGGCGCGCCACCTGCCCGGACATCACCCTGCGCTCCACCTTCATCGTCGGCTTCCCCGGCGAGACCGAGGCGGAGTTCCAGCACCTTCTGGACTGGATGGACGAGGCGCAGCTGGACCGGGTCGGCTGCTTCAAATACGAAAACGTCGACGGCGCGCGCTCCAACGATCTGCCGGACCATGTGCCGGAAGAGGTAAAGCAGGAGCGCTGGGAGCGGTTCATGGAGAAGGCGCAGGCGATTTCCGAGGCCAAGCTGGCGGCCAAGGTCGGCCAGACGATGCAGGTCATCGTGGACGACATCGACGAAGACGGCATCGCCACCTGCCGCACCAAGGCCGACGCACCGGAGATCGACGGCAACCTGTTCATTGACGAGGGGACCGAGGGGTTGCAGGCGGGTGATCTTGTGACGGTCGAGGTGGACGAGGCCGGGGAGTATGACCTGTGGGGACGAGTGATATAACTAAAGAGCGCGACTTCGAATTCTTCCAGAAGGCAAAGCACTATAGGCATGTACTTCAGATTCATCAATCAGATTTGCCTGACTGGCGAACTGATCTGCCGGATCTCGCTTTTGCATGTGACTGCGCGTTTTCTACTGTCGTTTCGGTCTTCGAGAGAGCTGAAAATATCTGTTTGCTCCAAATCGACAAAGACTTGCACCGCCGCGCCGCAGTTGCTGCATCAATGTTTCAGAATCTTGCGTTGGTTGAGGCCGCAATCGCAAATGGCCAGTATGTGGGCGCTTCGACGCTAATACGACAGGAACTTGAAGGGCTTGATGTCTTGCGTGGTATCCTTGATGGCAAACAGATCGATAGCAAAAACCCACGTATAAAAGCACTGCGCAATCTCGGATTAGGGAAAATCTACGGGTTGTTGTCCGGCATTGCCCATCTTACGTCGCACGACCGGCTATCCCACCTCACCGGCGGTCGTCCCTATAGATATGAAACTCAATATAATCGTAATTTCTGCGAACTTCTGGTCAATTGCCACGTGCTAGCCATGGCTGGATTAGCTACGATCGTGGCCTTCGACCACCGAAATCTTAGTCAAGAACACTTAACTGACTTAGAAAAACACCACAGTGCTCTTGCACTCTCTGTGCTTAGCGAGAATGGGTTTATGAATTTGGTCACTACCAGCGCCTGACCCTAGGTGGGTGCGAAGCGCCCTCTCCGTTTTGCCGGAGGCAAACCTACGGTTTGACGGGAGGTTCAGGAGCTGCCCGCGCTTTGCGCGGGCTTGGGGTTCGCCCCCTCGCGCCAAATCCGTGCTACGTTCTCCACCAACCGCTACCAGCCTAGGAAAGCGTCCAGCCATGCCCTGACACCGCAACATTACCCCTTGCCGCGTTGTTGGTTGGACGGGGTGGACCGGGATGGATTGTGGCGCGTGGAGTTTTTGGGCTGCCTGTGACCATCTGCCCTTCGTCCGGCGGCGCGGCGCCGCTATATCGTCAGGTATCAGTGTTCAGCAAAGAGGCACCCACCATGCCGACCCCTCAGGATGACAGCACGGAGGTTCTCTACAACGGGGAATGTCCGGTGTGCAGTATCGAGATCCGCCATTATGCCAATCTGGCGGAGCGGCGGGATTTGCCGCTTAGGTTTGATGATCTGAACTCGCAGGATCTGGCGCTGTGGGGCGTGGATGCCGATAGCGCGGCGCGACGGCTGCATGTGCGCCATCGGGGCGAGGTGCTGAGTGGCATCCCGGCGTTTCTGGTGCTTTGGGCGCAGATGCCGGGATATCGCTGGGTCGCACGGATCGTCGGGTTGCCCGGTCTGCGCCAGCTTGCATCGGCGGCATATGATCACCTGCTGGCGCCGACGCTCTATCGCTGGCACCGCCTGCGGCAGCGTCGCGGGTCGTAGCTGCGATACGTCAGTCGCGCAGCACCATCAGCTGATCGGCATTGCGGCAGCCGGACATCGGCGCCTGTGATCGCTCGCGGGTGGCAAGGAAGGCCTCGCAGTGCAGGGTCGCGTCGCAGCTGCGGCAGCGGGTGATCATCGCGGCCCAGTCCTCGGGAGGGATCCGGCCTGCGGCCAGCGCAGCGCTCAGCTCAACCCCCGCAGCCTGCCCCATCCGGGCCATCAGGCGCAGGTGATGGAGCGGATCGCCCAGCGGCCGCATCCTAGCGCTCCTGCTCTGTCTCCGCATCGTTCAGAAAGGCCAGCAGATCGCGGTTGCGGCAGAAATCCGGCGCGTCGGCGCCTGGGCGGCCCCCCTTCGCCAGCCAATTTCGGCAGGCACCGACGCCGCCGCAGCGGGTGCAGCGCAGCACCGCCTCGGCGATCTCGTCAAATCTCAACCGGCCCGAGATGGCTTCTTCCTGTAGGTCCAGCCCCACGGTTGTGGCCATGCTGTCGAAAAGATCGGCATGGGTCTTCAGGTTGTCCCTGCGGCTCTGATCGGTGTAGGTGGTCATCTCGGCGCCCTCGGAAATCATTCATTCTGAGGGCAGCTTAGCCATCTCCGGCGCACTGCGATTTGATGCAGGTCAAAAGGGCGCGCACCCGGCGATCAGCTGCTCCTGGCCGGGTCGAGATAGGCGCGCACCGCGTCCTGAACCCGGCGAAACCGGTCGCCGCCCAGTTTCTTGCCGCCATACCAGCGGGTGACGATGATCAGGTGATCGCAGAGCCCCTCGCGCTCCATCATGCGCAGGATGACCATACCGGCGCCGCTTTCGCCGTCATCGGCCTTCAGCGCGCCGGTGGGCAGCTGCGCGGCCCAGGTGTTATGGGTCGCCTTGGCATAGGAGCGGTCGGATTTCAGCGCCGCCAGAACGGCGTCGATCTGCTCGCGGCTGGTGACCCGCGCTCCGCTGACCGCATAGCGCGAGCCGCGATCGGTCAGCACGACGCCCAGCTGCCTCAGCGAGGCGACGGCTTGGTCCAGATCGCTCAATTCAGGTTATATTTCTGGATCGTCTGATTGACCACGCGCACCCGGTCCGGGTTGGCCGGATGTGTGCCCAGAAAGCGATCGCCCGGATCCGGCAGCCGGTTGAAGAAGCGCACCCCGATGCTGGGACGATACCCGGCCTTATGGGTGATGATGGTACCCAGCTCATCCGCTTCCAGCTCGAAATTCTTCGAATAGGTGCGCGCGCCGACCACCGCGCCAAGATCCTGGGCGCGGGCCACATCCGCCGCGCTGGCGCCAGAGACGCTGGCAAGTCCCGCCAGCAGGATCGAGCCTGCCACCGCGCTTTGTCGTTTGCGCGCCAGATGGCCGCGAATATGGTGGGCGGCCTCATGTGACATTACAAAGGCCAGCTCATCCCGATTGGCAATCTGCCCCAACATCCGCTGGGTGAAGGTGATCACCGGACGCCCGGACCGGTCCTGGCTCTGATAGGCATTTGGCGGGGCATTGGGGTTGGGGTCGATGCGGATCAGGAAATCACAGTTCAGACCCGGCGCACGCGCCCGGCATTCCCGTTCAGAGACGGGCTCGACCACGCGGGTGACCGCCGCAAAGGCGCTGCGCCCCTCGGCCGGGGACAGGCCCTGAACCGGCGCGCCAGAGGGCCGCGCGGTGGGCGCAGCCCCGGTGTCAACCACAACATCACAGGCCGCAAGACCCATGGTGATGGCACATCCCATCAACAGCAACACCCGACGCATGACATCTCCTTTGCTTTGTCTGTGCCATCTTATCGCGACAGCGGACCGAGGATCAATTGCATGAAGCTCCGGCGGCTGCAATCTGCTGCAAGATCACGTGATGCGACAAAGCCTTGTCAGCGGGGGCGGCCCGGTGGCAAGCTGAGGACATGTTTACCATTGAGCATGAATTCGACGCCACCGTCGTTACGCTCGTCGATGACGAGGCCACCCCGCTGATGGAAGATGTCTCCATCAATATTTTCACAGAATGCGTCACGGTCGAACAGCTGGACCCGCGCACCGACCGGGTTCAGACAATCACCCTGTCGCACAATCAGGTCCGCGATCTTGCAGCGGCGCTGGATCTGCCTGAGGGGGTCTATCGCTTTGCCCGCGATGATGAACCCGAGGCAAAGGGCTGAGATCCATCAGGAGCTGGTGAGGGCTGGCCCCATGGTTGGCGGCGCAGGCCCCGCCCCGGAGACCTCAGGGGCGGTAGGCAAAGACCTTCTCCCGAGAGGTCGCGCCGCGCAGCAGTGTCAGCTGCGAGGGGGCAATACCCATCGCGCGGGCCAGCAGCAGCTGCACCGCAGCCGTGGCCTTGCCGTTCGCGGGCGCTGCCGTCACCGTGATCTTGAGCACACCCGCCTGCCCGCAGCTCTCCGCCCCGGCACGGACAACGGCGTTGCGCGACGCTTTTGGCGTGACGCGGACCGCAATCTCTGCCCCGGCGATGGCCAGATGGCTGAGATCGGGGAGGTCTTTCTGCTTTGGCTTGCCCATAGCGGGGTGATCGCGCGGATTGCGGGCAAAATCCATAGACTTTGGCGCTACGACCGGGATATTTCCTGCCTCACACCTCATGTTTGGATCCGGCTGCGGTCCGTGCCTGTCCCCGCTCCGGGCAGGCCAGCTCTGCCAAATTCTCGGATCCCCCTTGAAATCCCGCGCCGCCCTGCCGACATGGGGCGATAGATGTAAAAAGGTTTCACATATGCCCCCTCGCAATGATGCTGCCCTGGCGTTTCTGTTGTCGCGCCGTTCCCGCCCGGCCAAGACGCTGGTGGCCCCGGCCCCAAGCCGCGAGGCGCTGATGCCGCTGTTGACCGCAGCCGCACGCACGCCCGATCACGGCAAGCTGGAGCCCTGGCGTTTCATCGTGATCGAGAAACCCGCGATGGCGCGGCTGGCAGAGCTGACCGGCAAGGCGGGCGAACGACTGGGCAAATCGGCCGAGGATATTGCCAAGGGCCGCAGCCAGTTTGAACTGGGGCAACTGGCGGTCGCCGTGGTGGAGATCCAGAAGGCCAGCCCGAAGATCCCGCCCATCGAGCAGACCTACTCCGCCGGGGCCGTCTGCCTGGCGCTGTTGAACGCGGCTCTTGCGGCCGGCTGGGGCGCCAACTGGCTGTCAGGCTGGGCCAGCCATGATCCCGAGTTCTGCGCCGAAGCCTTTGGCCTGCAGTCGCATGAGCGGATTGCGGGCCTGATCCATATCGCCACCGAAACCAACACGCCGCCCGACCGCCCCCGCCCTGATCTGGCGGCGCTGACCACCTGGATGGACCAATGATTCTGACAGATTTCTCAAAGGCGCTGAGCCAGATCGGCGACCCCCGCTTTCGCCGGGTTCTGTTTCTGGGCATTGGCCTGACCGTCGCGCTGCTGGTGCTGGCCTATGCGGCGTTTCTGGCATTGATCCAATGGCTGGTCGGCCCGGATGCGACGCTACCGCTGATCGGCCCGGTCACCTGGGTCGATGATCTTCTTTCGATCACCTCGCTGCTGCTGATGCTGGTGCTGTCGGCGTTCCTGATGGTGCCCGTGGCCTCGGCGATTACCTCGATGTTTCTGGATGAGGTCGCACAGGCGGTAGAAGATCGCCACTATCCCGGTCTGCCACCGGCAACCAAGACACCGTTCTGGGATGGCGTGCGCGATACCATCAATTTTCTCGGCGTTCTTGTCGTCGCCAATGTGCTGGCGCTGGTGCTTTACGTGATGCTTGCCCCCTTTGCGCTGTTTATCTTCTGGGGGCTGAACGGGTTCCTTCTGGGGCGGGAGTATTTCACCCTCGCCGCGGCGCGCCGCATTGGCCTGCCGGAAGCCAAACGGCTGCGGCGCAAGCATCTGGGCGCGGTCTGGATCGCCGGTGTGCTGATGGCCATGCCGCTGTCGATTCCGCTGGTGAACCTGCTTATCCCGATCATCGGGGCGGCGACCTTCACCCATCTCTTCCATCGGCTGACCCGGCACGAACTGTCGGCAGGCTGAGCCGCGCGGAGCAAACCGGGGCGGCAAACCGGAGGACAAACATAAAACAGGCGGACCCCTGCCCGCCTGTTGTAATGCCAAAGATATGCTGCGCCGGGTTATTCGGGATCCGGCAGCCGGTCGAACCAGTCAAAATCATTCACCGTGATCCAGCCGCTAAGGATGATCGTCGCAACGATCGCCCAGATGACGGCAGCGGCAATGGTGGTGATCACGGCCTTCTGCTTCAGATAGTGATGCTCGGGCGCACCGGCGTGGGTGCCGGGCACGATCTCGCCTAGGTCGCCCTGCGTCTGAATGCGGATCGGGATCACGATCAGGAACGTCATGAACCAGATCACCGCATAGAGAACCAAACCGGATGTCACACCCATGATAGCTGTCCTTCTGAGACCCCCGCCCCACTGCGGAGGGTTAGGGGGCAGATAGCGTCAAACCTGTTCCAATTCCACCAGGCAGCCGTTGAAATCCTTCGGATGCAGGAAAAGAACCGGTTTGCCATGGGCGCCGATCTTGGGTTCGCCCGATCCAAGCACCCGCGCGCCTTCGGCCTTGAGCCGGTCGCGGGCCGCCAGGATATCATCCACCTCGTAGCAGATGTGGTGAATGCCCCCGGCCGGGTTCTTTTCCAGAAACCCCGCAATGGGAGAAGTGTCGCCCAGAGGGTAGAGCAGCTCGATCTTGGTATTGGGCAGTTCGATGAACACGACGGTGACGCCGTGATCGGGCTCATCCTGGGGTGCGCCGACCTTGGCGCCGAGGGTGTTGCGATACTGTGCCGAGGCGGCATCAAGGTCCGGTACGGCAATTGCGACGTGGTTGAGGCGGCCAATCATGGTGCGGTCTCCTGAGTGAACTGATTGCCAAGACTTATCAAAGAGCCATGGCCTGCGGACAAGTGCGCCAATCCGCGCGGCAGAATATTTCCTGCAATAACGCTTCGTTGCGTCGATTTTTGCGCGGTAATTCCATTCAACCTTAGGCTGCGACCTGGATGTTAACCAGCTGTTAGCCCCGTTTCCCTAGCGTTGAGTCGTATCCAGTCAGGAGCCTTAGTCATGGACGATTCGGAACTGTTTGCTGCTGCCCACCGCCTGCCCACCACCAAACGACCTTTGTTGGGGCTGACCATTCTTGTGGTGGAAGACAGTCGATACGCCTGCGAGGCGATGCGTCTGCTGTGCCTGCGCAGCGGTGCGCGGATCCGCCGGGCCGATTGTCTGAAATCCGCCCACCGGCATCTGAAGGTCTACCGCCCCTCGGTCGTTATTGCCGATCTCGGCCTGCCTGATGGGTCGGGCGCCGATCTGATCCGCTCCATGGCGGAGGCCTCGCCGCGTGTCGGCGTGATCCTCGGGATCTCCGGTGATGAATCAGGTGAGGCGATGGCGATGGACGCCGGGGCCGATGGGTTTCTGGCAAAACCGATCACATCGCTCGCCGCATTCCAATCCGCGATCCTGTCGCGCCTGCCCGCCGAACGCCAGCTCTCCGGCCCCAACCAGCTGACCGATGAGGTGATCGAGCCGGATCTCCTCGCCTTTCAGGATGACATGTCCCATGCCGCAGAGGTGCTGAACGAAGCTGAGGAAGGGCAGACATTGGACTATGTTGCGCAGTTCCTTGGTGGTGTGGCCCGCAGCGTTGGCGACTCACATCTGGCAGGAGCCGCCGCAGATCTGGCCGATGCCCGCAGCAGCGGACGCCCTGTTGCCGCCATTGCCGCCCGTGTCGCCGGGCTGGTTCAGGAACGTCTGAAACAGAAAGTCGCCATCTGAGATGATCGAAATCGTTCTCATCGCCTCAACCACTTTGGGCATTGTCCTATATCTTCAGGCGCGGTTCTCGGCCCGTGAAATCCGCCGTAACCGCGACCGGACATTGGGATCGCTGGTCATCCTTGATCGCAGCGACCGCTGATCTGCCGCGCCACGGGATCACCTGATCCTGGCTGACAGGTCACCCCGTCCGCCCCCTTGCTGACAGATCGTTGGGCGAGCATCCTTGCTGACAGGTAGCCCGGTCAGTCTATTGGATGACAGATCGCACGGTCGCTATCGCGGTCGGCAAATGCGCAGCACCCACATAGCGGCGCAAGGCGACAGATCGCGCGAGCCGACACACTCTCGGCCCCTCTCCCATTAACCGCTGACTGGCGGCCCAGTGGCGGAGCCGCAAGCCGCCGCAGCGGTCAGCGCATCCCCGTCAGCGCCGCAGCACCCCCGGCTCAGCGCCCAGCTCGACGCCGGGAAAAACCACATCTGCAATCTGCTGGGCGTCGGTGCCGATCATACCGCGCATGATCCAGCCCATATGGGCCCGCACATCGCCAGTGGGCATCAGATCACGGCGATCAAACAGCGCTGCCTCCTCAAGACCCGGCCACAACCCGTGAACCCGGCCACCCCGGATCGCGCCACCGGCCAGCACCATCGCACCGCCGGTTCCGTGATCGGTGCCGCTGGTCCCGTTCTCGCGCACGGTGCGGCCAAATTCGGTCATCGCCACCACTGCGGTTTTGTCCCAGATCCCCGGCCCAAGATCGCGGTACAGTGTCAGAATGGTATCGGACAGGCGCCCCAGCGCCCGTGTGAGCGCGCCGGTCTGACGGTTGTGCGTATCCCAGCCGTTGATCGAGAAAGCCGCAATCCGGCTGTCACCGCGCAGCTGCTGGGCCGCATAGCTGGCAATCCGCTGATGCGGTCGGGATCGTGCCTTGGCCTGCCCCATGCTTCCCGTTGCCTCTGCGCTCCCGGCGCCGTCCGCATCCATGGGTGCGCTGTCGGCAAGGTCGAGCGCCTCTGCCAGAGCGGCATGAAACAGCGGATCCTGCTCCATCATCAGACCGGCCAGACGTTCGGCCTGCGGGCTGAGAGCCATTTCCGCATCCGGCGACCAGTCGGACACCGGGGCCGCGCCCTGCAACAGTTTCATTTCCCCCTGCCCGATGGCAAAGGCGGTGCGCGCCTCGACACCGGGCGTGATCTGCAACAGCCGGTTCAGCCATCCGTCGCGGCGCTGGTGCAGGCCCGGCGTCCCGGCTTCCAGCAGATCCTGACCGTCAAAATGGCTGCGCTTGTCGCGATAAGGCGTTGATACCGCGTGAATAAACCCGAGCTGCTCCGCCCGCCACAACGGCATCAAGGGGGCAAGTCCCGGATGCAGGGAAAAATAGCCATCCAGATCGAGCCCGCCATTTTGCGGCCCTCCCCTGAGGCTCGACCGCAGGCCGGCATAGGCCGGATCACCATAGGGCTGGACCACATCGATGGCATCCATGCCGCCGCGCAGGATGATCACCACCAGTCGGCTGTTCCAGGGGGCCGCAGCAAAGCTCACGGGGGTCAGCAGCGGGCTTGCCGCCAGCGAACAGCCAATCAGACCGGAGCGGGCGAGGAAACCGCGCCGGGTCAGGCCAGAGGGGCGGGATGGGCCAGTGAACCCATGACGCGGTGTCTTGGTCATCTCGATCTCCCTCTCAACGCCGCTGAAAGGCGGGTGAGGCCAGGATCAGTCCTATCGCCTCCCGCTCGGTTTCGGCAGCTGTTGCGACGAACCGCAGCTGCGCGGTTTCCCGGCCGCCAAGGGCGCTTCGCAGCAGCTGAAGCGGCGCGGGCAATGGTCCTGCGCCCTGCACCATCACCTGTGTCGGCACCGACATGCACCAGCGCAGCCGCTCCGCCAGGGCCTGCGGCGTGATCCAGGTTGCATCGGCCTCGGGCCAGCCGTCGGGACCGTTGGAGACCTCCCAGCGCTGGCCCATGCGCTGCATCGGACGCAGGAAGAACCGGTTGACCTGCGCCCGGTTCAGCCCGGTCAGCGCGGCAGCTGGCAACGCCAGCGCCCGACAGGCCGAGGCGAGATAGGCAAAGGGCGGTTTGACGTTTTCAAGGTCAGGTTGCCAGGCCGCCGGATGCTCCAGCAGCGCCGCATAGACCTGCGTCAGATCCCCCGATGTCGCCCGGTAGCGGGCCGCCAGATGGGCGACCAGTGCCGGGTCCGGCGTGTCACGGGTGAAATGCACCGCCAGTTTATGCGCCAGATGATCCGCCGTGGCCGGGTGGCGCGCCAGATCCCGCAGCGCCTGTTTGATCGCAGCCAGACCGGTGACCTCGGCATCGTAGCGCTTTCCCAATAGGGTCTCGGCCCCCGGCTCGGCCCATCCCGGCGCAAATTTGAAGCCCTCGGTGGTGTCGTAGATCATGCCGGTGAACAGCTCGGCCAGCTGGCGCACATCCTGTTGCGTATAAGGCCCGCCAACGCCGAGCGTGTGCAGCTCCAGCACTTCGCGCGCCAGATTCTCATTGAGCCCGACCACCCGCCCCTGACGCTGCGCGACCCGTTTGGCGCGGCGGCTGTTGGGGCCGGTGGACCGGTGCTGGTCCAGGAAATGCAGCATCAGCGGGCTGGTCACAGCCGCAATCAGCAGATCCTCGAACCGCGCGGCAATATGCGGGCGGATCGACGTCTCGACATAGGGGGTGGCCGCGTAGCGCAGCGCGGCAATCTTGCCCTGCGCGGTGAAGTGATCCGCCCAGAACAGGGCAAGCCGTTCGCGAAACCCATGCGGCGTTGTCACGCAGCGCAGCAGCCGTCGAACGAACCAATCCGCCTGATGGTCCCGCATCAGGGCGCGCTGGTGTTTCAGATCCCTGTCGCGCATCTCGAAATCCGGGCTGCCAGCGGCCGCCTTGCGGGCGCGGCGGGCGGCGGAATAGGCCCGAGCATCCGCCAGCGCAGCGTCAAACCCTGGGATCGGCCAGGTCTGCGCCGCATGATCCGGGGCCTGAAGGTCAGCAAGCAGCCGCTCCGGCCCGGCGGCAGGGGCATGCAGCGGCGACAGGCCGCAGCCGAAACGGATCTCCGCCAATTCCCCGTCAAAGCGCATCGCTTTCCCCGCTCATGAGCTGTTGCAACCCGACAAGAGTAGGATATCGCAGCGCCGACACCAGCTGAATTTCTTCAGGCACGCAACTCTCTGCTCATAGGCGCACTGCGGGCCGCCAAGATCGCGACACAACTCGACGGAGCTGCGGTGCCCGCCGAATCAAAACAGGCCCGGACATCTGTCCGGGCCTGTTTCAGACTGACTTCCAGAGGTTACTGGTCCTGTGGAATCACCCGCAGCCCCAGCTCCATCAGCTGCTCGCTCAGCGGTTCCGACGGGGCCGACATCATCAGATCTTCGGCGCGCTGGTTCATCGGGAACATGATGACCTCGCGGATGTTGGCCTCATCGGCCAAGAGCATTACCATGCGGTCGATACCGGCCGCGCAGCCGCCGTGCGGCGGGGCGCCGTACTGGAAGGCGTTGACCATGCCGCCAAAGCGTTTTTCGACCTCTTCCTTGCCGTAGCCCGCGATTTCAAAGGCCTTGAACATGATCTCCGGCTTGTGGTTCCGGATCGCGCCGGACACCAGCTCGTAGCCGTTGCAGGCGAGGTCATACTGGTAGCCCTTCACGGCCAGCGGATCGGACAGCAGCGCGTCCATGCCGCCCTGCGGCATCGAGAACGGGTTGTGCTCAAAGTCGATCTTGCCGGTTTCCTCGTCCTTCTCGTAGATCGGGAAGTCGACGATCCAGGCAAAGGCAAAGCGGTCCTTGTCAATCAGGCCCAGCTCCTCGCCGATGACGGTGCGGGCCTTGCCCGCGACGCCTTCAAACGCCTTCGGCTTGCCGCCCAGGAAGAAGGCCGCGTCACCAACGCCCAAGCCCAGCTGCTGGCGGATCGCCTCGGTGCGCTCAGGGCCGATGTTCTTGGCCAGCGGGCCAGCCGCTTCCATCCCGTTGTCGCCGTCGCGCCAGAAGATATAGCCCATGCCCGGCAGGCCTTCTCCTTGCGCAAACTTGTTCATCCGGTCGCAGAACTTGCGGGAGCCGCCGGTCGGTGCCGGGATCGCGCGCACTTCTGTGCCTTCGTTTTCCAAGAGGTTTGCAAAGATCGCGAACCCAGACCCGCGGAAATGCTCGGAACAGTCCTGCATCTTGATCGGGTTTCTGAGGTCCGGCTTGTCGGTGCCGTACCATTTGGCGGCATCCTTGTAGGAGATCTGCGGCCAGTCATGCGCCGGGTCGACCTTGCGGCCGCCGCCGAATTCCTCGAACACGCCCGCCATCACCGGCGCGATGGTGTCGAACACATCCTGCTGGGTGACAAAGGACATTTCCATGTCGAGCTGGTAAAAATCCGCAGGCGAGCGGTCGGCGCGCGGGTCCTCGTCGCGGAAGCAGGGCGCGATCTGGAAATACTTGTCAAAGCCCGACACCATCATCAGCTGCTTGAACTGCTGCGGCGCCTGCGGCAGCGCATAGAACTTGCCCGGATGCAGGCGCGACGGCACCAGGAAGTCGCGCGCGCCCTCGGGGGAGGAGGCGGTGATGATCGGGGTCTGGTATTCGTTGAAGCCGATGTCCCACATGCGGTTGCGGATCGAACGGATCATGTTGGAGCGCAGCACCATGTTGCGCTGCATCTTCTCGCGGCGCAGGTCCAGATAGCGATAGCGCAGGCGGGTTTCCTCGGGGTATTCCTGCTCGCCGAAGACCATCAGCGGCAGTTCCTCGGATTTGCCCAGCACCTCGATATCGCGGATAAAGACTTCGATCTCGCCGGTAGAGATTTTCGGGTTCACCAGGCTCTCATCACGGGCCATGACATTGCCGTCGATGCGGATACACCATTCGGAGCGGACCTTCTCGATCTCGGCAAAGACCGGGCTGTCCGGGTCGGCCATGACCTGGGTCACACCGTAATGGTCGCGCAGGTCGATGAACAACAACCCGCCATGGTCGCGGACGCGGTGGACCCAGCCCGACAGGCGGACGGTTTCACCGACGTTGGATTTGTTCAATTCGGCGCA
The DNA here is from genome assembly GCF_048055755.1 of Phaeobacter sp. JH204B. NCBI lineage: Bacteria > Pseudomonadati > Pseudomonadota > Alphaproteobacteria > Rhodobacterales > Roseobacteraceae > Phaeobacter > Phaeobacter sp. JH204B. The sequence goes on along the minus strand of NZ_JAYMXF010000026.1, from coordinate 75,352 downwards.
GGTATGGCTGCGATAGTCGTGCATGGGGTGACCTTTCATTATACCGGTCTGATGTCCGGGAGGGCCGTCAATCGGGAAATGCGCCAGAACGGCGCGGAATTCGTCCGGGGTGGTACACTAGGTTGCGACGCCGTTGTCAAGCAAACTGGGCGGATTCGGCATCCGCGAACCCCCAATAGTGCCTGTTGCGCGCCCGAGCGAGGGTCTCCCGCCCTCTACGGTCTCATCGCGGACGCGCTGAGACCTCCGACGTTGGGCCGGGCGCCGTGCCTCTGGCACGGCGTCGGTTGCGTTCTGCGGAACCCTAGCGCACCCAATGGTGCGCTGCCACGCCCAAAGGGCAAGGGTCCGCTGGCGTCAGCCAGAAGGGCGGCTTGTCCGCGGGAGCGCCCCCGTCACACCAGACGTGCCGGGATCAGCCCGCGCAGGGAATTGCCCATATGGATGGCCTTGGCACACCTCAGGTCCTTAAGACGCAGCACCGCCTCTGTGCATTCCTCCCGCTCCAGCATCACCTGCCGCAGGATACCCGGCAGCAGACCACAGCTGAGCGGCGGCGTGATCACCTGCCCGTCCGGGCGGGTTATAAAGATATTGGTGATGGTGCCCTCGCAAACCTCGCCCTGCTCGTTCAGGAACAGGAGTTCATCCACGCCTTCCGGCAGCGTGGCCCGCGCCGCATCGTAGACCGCGCGGCGGGTTGTCTTGTGCTGAAGCCACATGTCGTCCGCTTCCAGCCGGGTCTCCGCGACCCCCAGCCGCCATTCAGAAGGCGTGCCGCCCAGCGGAGCCGTGGTCAGCGCCAGTTGGCCAGCCGCGTCCAGTGTCAGGCGGCAGCGCAGCGGCACCGTATCGGTGGCTTCCGCCAGAACCGCCTCCGCCCGCTTTGGATCGAAAGCGATCCCGAACAGAGCCGCGCTGCGCCCCATCCGGGCCAGATGCAGCCGCAGGTGACGAAAGCCCTGCCCCGGATGCCAGCCCAGCGTCTCGATCAGGCCGAAAGCGGGATCGTTCTGGAGGGTGTCACGCGGGCAAAGCGGGCTTTCCATAGGGCTTCCTCATATTCTGCATCTGCGGTGCTGTCCCAGACCACGCCACCGCCCACATTGAGCGTCGCGCGGCCCGCGTCCAGCATCAGCGTGCGGATTGCAACATTGAATTCTGCCCGGCCGTCCGGCGCCGCCCAGCCGATGGTGCCGCAATAGATGTCGCGCGCCCAGGGTTCCAGTTCCGCGAGGATTTCCATCGCGCGAATCTTGGGGGCGCCGGTGATGGAACCGCAGGGAAACAGCGCGGCAAAGATCTCTGCAAGCCCCGCGTCGGGCCGCAATCTGGCGCGGACGGTGGAGACCATCTGATGCACCGTGGCGTAGCTCTCGACCGCAAACAGCTCCGGTACATGCACAGACCCGGTCTCGGCGACGCGTGAGATATCGTTGCGCAAGAGGTCCACGATCATCAGGTTTTCGGCGCGGTTCTTCTCATCCTGGCGCAGAAAGTCGCGGCGGCGGGCATCCTCCAACGGATCGTCGCTGCGCGGCTGGGTGCCCTTCATCGGGCGGGTCTCGATGCCCCCTTCTGCATCGGTGCGGAAGAATAGCTCTGGCGAGCGTGACAACAGGTCCGGCAGCCCCTCCTGTTGGACCAAGGCACCGTGGCCGACGGCCTGTCTGGCCTGAAGCGCGGCATAGATGTCTTCGGATGTCCCATAAGCGTCGGCATCAATCGGGAAGGTCAGGTTGGCCTGATAGATATCGCCCTGGCCAATGTTGCGGTTCACCTCTGCGAAGGCTTCGGCGTAGCGGTCAAAAGTCCAGCGGGGGGTAATTCCTTCAAGACCAGCTTCGCTTTCCGCCTGCGGTCGGGTCCGGCCCCCAATGTTCTGCGCTCGCGGTTCCGCATAGACCCCAAAACAAATGAGCGGCAGCCGCCGCCCCGCAGGCATCCGGCCCGCCAGTTTTGGCTCCAGCGCATAGCCCAGCTCATAGGACGCATAGCCCGCAAGCCAATGGCCGGCGTCGCGCGCCGCATCCAGCGCCGCCAGCGCGGCAGGCACATCTTCGGCCCGCTCTGCGCGGATCATGCGCAGCGGCGTTTCAAAACATGTCCCGGCCCCCATCGGCCCCTGATCAAAGCGAATCCGCACGTCAGCCTGCTCCGTCGTTATGACCTCTCCACATATATCCGTTCGCTATGCGAACAAAACCCACGGATGCGGCATTTCCAATTCGGTTTCCGATCCCCCTTGAACCTTTCGGTGCGGTCCCTATAACGCAGGACAATTTGGGCGCACGGGGGTGCCCATGACTCGCGCAAATCAGAGGGATTCAGGCCATGCCGAAAAGAACCGATATCCAATCGATCATGATCATTGGTGCGGGGCCGATCATCATCGGCCAAGCCTGTGAGTTTGACTACTCCGGCGCGCAGGCCTGCAAGGCGCTTCGTGAAGAGGGCTACCGGGTCATTCTGGTGAACTCCAACCCGGCAACGATCATGACCGATCCGGGTCTGGCGGATGCCACCTACATCGAGCCGATCACCCCGGAGGTGGTCGCCAAGATCATCGAAAAGGAACGTCCCGATGCGCTGCTGCCGACCATGGGGGGACAGACCGGTCTGAACACCGCACTGGCGCTGGAAGAGATGGGTGTGCTGGCGAAATTCAACGTCGAGATGATCGGCGCCAAGCGCGAAGCCATTGAAATGGCAGAAGACCGCAAGCTGTTCCGCGAAGCGATGGACCGGCTTGGACTGGAAAACCCCCGCGCCACAATCATCACCGCCCCGAAGAAAGCTAACGGCAGCGCGGACCTGGATGCAGGCGTGCAGATGGCGCTGGACGAGCTGGAAGACATCGGCCTGCCCGCGATCATCCGCCCGGCCTTTACCCTTGGTGGCACCGGCGGTGGCGTCGCCTATAACCGCGAAGATTACATCCATTTCTGCCGCTCCGGCATGGATGCCTCGCCGGTCAATCAGATCCTCGTGGACGAGAGCCTGCTGGGCTGGAAAGAATATGAAATGGAGGTGGTGCGCGACACCGCCGACAACGCGATTATCGTCTGCTCGATCGAGAATATCGACCCGATGGGCGTGCACACCGGTGATTCGATCACCGTGGCCCCGGCGCTGACGCTGACCGACAAAGAATACCAGATGATGCGCTCTGCCTCGATTGCGGTGCTGCGCGAAATCGGCGTGGAAACCGGCGGCTCCAACGTCCAATGGGCGGTGAACCCTGAGGATGGCCGCATGGTGGTGATCGAGATGAACCCGCGTGTGTCGCGGTCCTCGGCGCTGGCGTCCAAGGCAACCGGCTTCCCGATTGCCAAGATTGCGGCCAAGCTGGCGGTCGGCTTTACGCTGGATGAACTGGACAATGATATCACCGGCGTGACACCGGCGTCGTTTGAGCCGACGATCGACTATGTCGTGACCAAGATCCCGCGCTTTGCCTTCGAGAAATTCGCAGGCTCCGAGCCCTATCTGACCACGGCGATGAAATCCGTGGGTGAGACCATGGCCATTGGCCGCACGATCCACGAGAGCCTGCAAAAGGCGCTGGCGTCCATGGAGACAGGTCTGACCGGCTTTGACGAGGTTGCCATTCCCGGCGCCGAGGATGGCACCGACGGCAAGGCTGCGGTGATCAAGGCCATCAGCAAGCAGACCCCCGATCGGATGCGGACCATTGCCCAGGCGATGCGGCACGGGTTGTCGGATGATGAAATCCAGGCCGTCACCAAGTTCGATCCCTGGTTCCTGGCCCGGATCCGCGAAATCGTGGAGGCCGAGGCCGAGATCCGCGCCGAGGGCCTGCCAAAGGATGAGCATGGGTTGCGCCGGGTCAAGATGCTGGGCTTTACCGATGCCCGCCTTGCGAAACTGACCGACAAGAGCGAGACCGACGTGCGCCGCGCCCGCCGTGATCTGGGCGTCAAGGCCGTCTTCAAGCGGATCGACACCTGCGCCGCCGAATTCGAGGCCCAGACGCCTTATATGTATTCCACCTATGAGGCCCCGGCCTTTGGCGATGTGGAATGCGAGGCCCGGCCGAGCGACCGCAAGAAGGTTGTCATTCTGGGCGGTGGCCCAAACCGGATCGGCCAGGGGATCGAGTTCGATTACTGCTGCTGCCATGCCTGTTTCGCGCTGACCGACGCTGGCTTCGAGACCATCATGATCAACTGCAACCCGGAAACGGTGTCGACCGACTATGACACCTCGGACCGGCTGTATTTTGAACCGCTGACCTTTGAGCATGTGATGGAAATCCTCACCAAGGAGCAGGAAAACGGCACCCTGCACGGGGTGATCGTGCAGTTCGGCGGTCAGACCCCGCTGAAGCTGGCCAATGCGCTGGAAGAGGAAGGCATCCCGATCCTTGGCACCTCGCCCGACGCCATCGACCTGGCCGAGGACCGCGAGCGGTTCCAGGCGCTGGTCAACCAGCTGGGGCTCAAGCAGCCGCATAACGGCATTGCCTCGACCGACGCGCAGGCGATTGGAATCGCGGCTGAAATCGGCTTCCCGCTGGTGATCCGCCCGTCCTATGTTCTGGGTGGCCGCGCGATGGAGATCGTGCGCGATATGGACCAGCTCAAGCGCTACATCGCCGAGGCGGTCGTGGTCTCCGGCGACAGCCCGGTTCTGCTCGACAGCTATCTCTCGGGCGCGGTGGAGCTGGATGTGGATGCGATTTGTGATGGCACCGACGTGCATGTCGCAGGCATCATGCAGCATATCGAAGAGGCCGGGGTTCACTCTGGGGACAGTGCCTGCTCGCTGCCGCCTTACTCGCTGTCCAAAGAGGTGATCGCCGAGGTCAAGACCCAGACCAACGCATTGGCCAAGGCGCTGAATGTGGTTGGCCTGATGAACATCCAGTTCGCTGTCAAACCTGACGCCGACGGCAATGACGTGATCTACCTGATCGAGGTCAACCCGCGGGCCTCGCGCACCGTGCCCTTTGTGGCGAAATCCACCGACAGCGCCATCGCCTCCATCGCGGCGCGTGTCATGGCAGGTGAGCCGCTGTCGAACTTCCCGAAGCGCCCGCCCTATGAGCCGGACGCAGGCTATGACGTGAACGTGCCGATGGCGGATCCGATGACCCTGGCCGACCCGGACATGCCGTGGTTCTCGGTCAAGGAGGCGGTGCTTCCCTTTGCCCGCTTCCCCGGCGTCGACACCATCCTCGGCCCCGAGATGCGCTCCACCGGCGAAGTCATGGGCTGGGACCGCAGCTTTGCCCGCGCCTTCCTGAAGGCGCAGATGGGGGCTGGCATGGTGCTGCCATCCTCGGGCCGGGCCTTTATCTCGATCAAGGATGCCGACAAGGGCACTTTGATGCTGGACGCCGCAAAAATCCTCGTGGAACAGGGCTTTACGCTGGTTGCCACACGCGGCACCCAGAGCTGGCTGGATGAGCACGGCGTGCCCTGCGAACTGGTCAACAAGGTCTATGAGGGGCGCCCTCATGTGGTGGATATGCTGAAGGACGGCAACGTCCAGCTGCTGATGAACACCACCGAAGGCGCGCAGGCGGTTGAAGACAGCAAGGAGATGCGGTCCGTCGCGCTCTATGACAAGATCCCCTATTTCACCACCGCAGCCGGTGCCAATGCCGCCGCCCGCGCAATCAAGGCGCAGGCAGAAGGTGACGTTGAAGTGAAGAGCTTGCAGGGCTGATCTGCCGAGGCTGGCAGAGATCGAACCTATTGGAAGGCCCCGGACCTGCGTCGGGGCCTTTTCTTTTGCCCTCGCCGCAACAGGCGGCCTGCTGGGAGGACTGGGCAAAGGTTCGGACATAGGAAAACCCCGGAGCCGAGGCTCCGGGGTTTTTGGCTGATCAGGGATGGCCCGCCTCCTACAAACGCTTTTGTGGGAAACGGAGCGGAGGCCGGACAGCCCGTGCTCAGCCCGCGCGGCGCATCAGCGCACGCAGCGATCCATCAAATGGGGTGGCCAGCGAAACCCGTTTACGACCCATCTGCGCCTTGGCAGAGATCACCGAGACCAGCCGCGGGGTGCCGCCCGGACGCATCTGCAACACTGGCGAGCCGGAGGCGCCATATTCGACACGGCAGGAGGTCACCAGCGTCGCGCTGCGGGTGGACAGGATCTGGCAGTCTTTTTCGCGGGCCGGTCGGGTGGCCTGGTTCACGGTATAGGACAGTACATCCACGCTTTCCCCCGGTGTCGGCGCAGCGGCAAGCACGAAGGGGCGGATCTCGCTGCCGGAGATCGGGCGGTCCAGACGCAGCACCGCAATATCGCTGCCCGCTGCGCTGTTGCTGGACCAGCTGTGACGATAGCCGGGATGAACAACAGCCTTCACCACACGGCGTGACGCCTTGGCCCGGCGGCCATTGAGGCCGGCCTCGAACTTGATATTGCGCGGGTTTACCGCCTGCCCGGTCTGCGGATTATAGAGACAATGTGCGGCGGTCAGCACCAGATTTGGCGCGATGAGGCTGCCGGTACACATATTGCGCCCGCCAATATTAAGCCGTCCGACAGCTTCCCAGCCCTCGACGGCGCGCACGCCTGCGGATTGCGCCTCGGCAGGGAGGCTAAAGGTTGAACTCGAAATAAAGGCGGCGGCGATAAGTCCGATAATGCGTTTCATGGTCCACTCCAGTTTTTCCCACATCGCCATCATCAGGGTCTGCTGGGGCTGGAATGCGGCTTGGAGTTGTAGGGAGCTGTCAGAAAGAGGTGCAGAATGTGACGTGATTAACGTCCGATTAACGCGGCCGATATTTGCGGCCCTCACTGCGCCACATCTCTATATTTTCCTTAACCTTCCTGAACACTTTTAGAATAATTCCACTTAAACACATGAATAATTGTAACTTTTCCAGCAAGGATTTTGGTGGGTTTTTTCCTGTGTCTGCTGATGTCGCATCGGAATTTGGAAAGGAATCATCGGGATTGAGGCGGAATTGGGTCGGCCATTTCCCCAATTGAGGCGTCACCGGACGACTCGCTCAATGCGCGAAACTCTTAAGGCAGATGTCTGCCCTCCGCCTCTGCCTTGCCCCTGCCCTGACGGGCTGCGGGGGCCGCGATAGCGGGGTTCTCCCGTGATGCCTGACGCCACTGCACGCATCATGCGGACGACACGCTGTCAGCCGCACAGGGTCGCGCACAACCTGAGCGAGATCATTCGCATAGAAAAAGCCCCGGTTCTGCAACCGGGGCTTTTTCAGAGTTCAGCGGGACGGGATCAGGCTGCGGCAGCCTGTTCGCGCTTTTCATCGCGGGCAAAGAAGATCAGGTAGAACACCGGCGCGGCCACCAGCGTGAGGATGGTGGCAAAGGCCAGCCCCCCCATGATGGTGATCGCCATCGACACGAAAAACGCGTCGGTCAGCAGCGGCACCATGCCAAGGATGGTTGTCACCGCCGCCAGCATCACCGGGCGCAGACGCGACACCGATGCCTCGACGATGGCCTCCCGCAGGGGTTTGCCCTCGGCCCGGACCAGATCGATTTCCTCAACCAGCACGATGCCGTTCTTGATCAGCATGCCAGAAAGGCTGAGCAGGCCCAGAAGCGCCGTGAAGGTAAAGGGCATACCGGTGCCAAGCAGACCAATCACCACCCCGTTGACCGACATCGGCACCAGCAGCCAGATGATAATCGGCTGACGGATCGCGTTGAACAGCAGTACCGAGATAAGAACCATGATCAGGATCGTCACCGGGAGCTGCTTGCCGAGGCTGGCATTGGCATCGGCTGAGTTCTCATGCTCGCCACCCCACTCCATGGTGTAGCCGGTCGGCAGCGACATCGCCTCGATGCTGTCCTTCACCTGGGCAAAGACGGTGGCTGCGGTCAGATCCGCCCGGATATCGGCACCAACGGTCAAGGTCGGCACCCGGTCCCGACGATGCACGAGGGTGTTCTCCACCACCACATCGACCCCGTCGACCATCTGCTCGAGCGGGATAAATTTGCCCGCCGCCTCTGAGAACACCAGCTGGTCCATCAGATTATAGGAGCTGTCAGCAGGTCGGCGCAGGACGATGGGGATCAGGCGATCCCGCTCCCGGAACACGCCGGTGCGCAGACCGTCGGTCGAGAATTGCAGCGCATCAGCGATGGCATCGCGCGACACACCGGCTGTCTGTGCCCGATCGGTGGCATAGATCGGCTTCAGTGTGATCTCCTGCTCGCGCCAGTCCTGACGCACACTCAGGATGTCCTGCGACGCCTCTTGCAGCCGTTGCATGGCCTCGTCGCCCAGCTGGCGCAGCACGCGCGGATCAGGGCCGGCGAAACGGACCTCGATAGGCGCGCCCCCACCGGGGCCAAAGACCAGCCGCTTGGTGCGGAATTCGCCTTCGGGGAAGCGTCCCTGGCCGAAGTCCTCCAGATCCGCCTGCAGAGCCGGGATGCCCTCAAGGCTCGTTGCGCGGATGATCAGATGGCCATAGCTGGGGTTCGGGTCTTCGGAATCATAGGTCAGCATGAAGCGCGTGGCCCCCTGCCCGACAAAGGTCGCGACCGTCTCTACATCGTCCCGTTCGGCCAGCCAGTCCTCAAACACACGCATATGCTCGGAGGTTGTTGCAATCGACGTACCCTGCGGCAGCTTGTAATGCACAAAGAACAGCGGCGTGTTGGAGTTGGGGAAGAACTGCTGTTTCACCTGACCAAAACCGATGAAGCACAGCACCGTGATCGCAAACAGACCCGGCACCACAAGCCAGCGCAGCCGCAGGGACAGGCGCAGGATATTGCCATAGGTGCGGAACAAGAGGCCGGAATAGGCATCCTGATCGTCGCCGGTACCCTGTTTGAAAAAGTAATGCCCCAGCAGCGGCGTCGCGGTCAGCGCCAGCAGCCAGCTGAGCAACAGCGAAATCCCGATCACCGCAAAGAGCGAGAACATGAATTCACCGGTTGAATCCGGGCTGAGACCAATCCCCGCAAAGGCCATGATCCCGATCACCGTCGCGCCCAGCAGCGGGATCTGGGTTTTCGATGCAGCCTCATGCGCGGCCTCGCGTGAGGTCCGGCCCCGGGCCATGGAGATCTGCATCCCCTCGGCCACGACGATGGCATTGTCCACCAGCATCCCCATCGCAATGATCAGCGCCCCGAGCGAGATCCGTTCCATTTCGATGGCGAAGATATTCATGAACATCAATGTGCCAACAACCGTCAGCAGCAGGGTGGCGCCGACAACAACAGCCGCGCGCCACCCCATGAAGACCGCCAGCACGATGACAACGATACTGACCGACATCGCGAGGTTCACAAGAAAGGCATTGGAGGCCTCGTCTACGACCACATGCTGCTGATAGATTGGCTTCAGCTCCACACCATAGGGGATCTGTGTGCTCAGCTCCGCCAGCCGCGCATCAACCCGCTGGCCGACCTCAACGATGTTTTCAGTCGCAAGGCCCGCAACCCCCATGGTAAAGGCCTCGACGCCGTCAAAACGAATGATCTGCGAGGGATCATCGAGGCGGCCGCGATGCACATCCGCCATATCAATGATATTGATGACCTCCCCCTGAGAGCCAATCGTCAGCCCGGCGATTTCCGTCACCGAGTCCGAGCCTTCCGGCGCGCTGATGCGTGTCTGGGCAGGCCCGTTGTCGACCTGACCGGCAGAGCGGACGGAATTGGCGGTGGCCAATGCGTTCGAAACCGCGCCAATCGGGATATTCTGGTTGACGGTGATCGCCATCTTCGGCTCGACAAAGATCGCCTCTTCCGGCAGGCCCGCGATTTCGACGTCGGCGACGCCATCAACGGCAAGAAGCTCTCGGCGCAGGAATGTCGCCAGCTGGTGGCGTTCGGCATCCGTGAAGCCTTCGGCGGTAACGGCGTAGAAGACCCCGAACACATCACCGAAACCATCGTTCACAAAAGGGTCGCTAACGCCGTCGGGCAGGTTCCGCGCCGCGTCTTCGACCTCTTTGCGCAGCTTGGTCCAGAGGCCCGGCAGTTCGGTGCCGTCAAAGGTGTCCTGCATTTCGACATCGATGCGCGACAGGCCCGGCTGATTCATCGAGGTGATCTGCTTCACCTCCCCCATCTTCTGGATCGCTGATTCCAGTGGCTCTGACACTTCCAGCGCCACCTGCTCGGCGCTGGCGCCGGGGTATTGGGTAATGACCACAGCCTGTTTGATGGTGAAGGCCGGATCTTCGAGCCGCCCGAGGTTCAGGAACCCCCAGATACCGCCAAACAGGGCGGCCAGCATGATGATCCACGTATAAAGCGGCCGATTGATCGACCCGCGTGCAATGTCCATCTGATCCGCCCTCAGTTGGTGAAGCCGGTGAAGCGACGCACGGCCGCCCCGTCAGCAAGCGCGCTGCCACCGGTCAGCACGATTTCTTCGCCACCGTTCAGCCCCGAGACGATCTCGATCTGGCCGCCGTCGGTGGCCGAGGTTTCGACCCTGGTCCAGGTGACGGTGCCCTCATCCGCGCCCTTGGGTGTAAATAGCATCACCCCGGTGTCGCCGTTGGCGGCGGGCACGATGGCGGTTGGCGGGACCACAATCGCAGACATTCCGGTATCTACGGTCACCCGCACAGAGGTCGAGGCCCCGGGGAAAATCTGGCGGTCCTCGGGCGGGTCAAGACGGAAGGTCACGCGATAGGTCTGGCCAACGCTGCTGGCCTCGGCGTCGAACTCAAGGATTTCCAGCGGGTAGGTCTTGTCGCTGCCGGGGAAGCTTGCCGTGATGGTCAGCGCGTCATTGTCTTCGCCTTGCTGGAACAGAACCTCGGGCACATCGACCTCGATATGCAGCTCCGACATGTCGTGCAGGCGCACAATCGGGCTGCCGGCGCTGACGGTGCTGAACAGGGCGACCTCACGGCTGGACACCAGGGCATCAAATGGCGCGTTCAGCGTTGCATGTTCCAGCGCATAATCGGCATCCCTGAGCGCAATGCGGGCCAGTCCGGCCTGGGTTTCGGCATCGTCGATGGAGACCTGGCTGACCGTGCCGGTCAGCTTTTCCAGCCGCGTGACGGTTCGGTCCGCCTGCTCTTTTTGCAGCTGGGCCTGTCCCAGTTTCAGCTCGAACGGCTCCAGATCCAACTCCGCGACCAGAGCCCCCTTTGGCAGGAAAGCCCCCTCAGTGACAGGGAATTTCACAACCTGTCCGCCGACCTGAAACGCCAGATCCACCGTCTCTTTTGCCGCGACCTGACCGAAGAACTCGCGCTGGATCGGCACCGCGCCTGAGCGTGTTTCCATCAGTTTCACGGGTTTCAGGACGTTCTGTGCCAGTGTTGGTGTGGCCACCAGTAGCAACGCGGCGACCCCGGCGATGACTCTCGAACTCAGCTGCATGGGTTACTCCTTCCGACGCGGCTTCGCGTCCGCTTTAATGACTGTGTCATGAATCTTGGCCGACAAGGCCGCAAATTGTTTGATTTCCTCCGGGTCCAAACCGGAAATACGTTGGAACAGATCCGTCATCGCCTCGACCAGATACTGGCGTTTGGCGGCGCCGTCGGGGGTGAGCGACAACAACCAGGCGCGCCTGTCCTGCGGATCCCTGCTGCGGCGGATCAGACCCTGCCGTTCCAGCCGGTCGGCGGCCGTGGTCACCGACGAAGGCACCGTCTGCAACATCCGCGCCAGCTCTCCCATCCGGCAGGGCGTGCCCAGACGCACCAGCACATGGCATTCCATCCGGCTCAGGTCTGGCAGGTCAACGGTGTCTTCGATGCAGGCGTCGATGCGCCAATAGAGCGCAAAGACACCCAGCATGGCGCAGACCTCCGGGCAGGTCTCAGCCTGATTGCCGTCCGTCGCGGTATCGCCGTCAGTTTGGGTGTCGCTGTCGTTGCCGGTTTGTCGAATCATACCACCATCGCCTTCATCGCGCATATACTTCAAATTTCGAACCATTCAAGGAGGGAAGCATTTTATTCATATCAACAATGCTCCGGGACGCCCTGATCAGGTTGACGTAGGGGCTGCGCCCGTAACGCCAAGGGCCTTGCCCTTGACCTCACCGGGGGAAGATGCCCAGATATGCAGCACTTTTGAAAACCACCCGAAGGTCCAGCTCATGTATACACCCGCCATCACCGGCACGGGCGTCTTTACGCCGTCACAGACGATCACAAACGCCGAGCTGGTCACAGCCTTCAATGCCTATGCCGATAAGGTCAATGCCGAGAACGCAGAGGCGATTGCAGCGGGTGAGATGGATCCTCTGGCGCATTCCTCCGAAGACTTCATCCTGAAGGCCTCCGGTATCGAACAGCGCTACGTGATGGACAAGAGCGGTATTCTTGATCCTGAGGTGATGCACCCGCTGCTGCGTCAGCGCAGCGATGACGAGCCATCCATCATGGCCGAAATGGCACTGGATGCCGCCAAGAAAGCACTGAAACAGGCCGGCAAGACTGCGGCGGATGTCGACGCGGTCATCTGTGCGGCCTCCAATATGGAACGTGCCTATCCGGCGCTGGCAATCGAAATTCAGGATCTTCTTGGCATCGAAGGCTTTGCCTTTGACATGAATGTCGCCTGTTCCTCCGCCACCTTTGGGATTCAGGCGGCTGCCGATATGGTGCGCTCCGGCTCCATTCGGTCGGCGCTGGTGGTCAATCCCGAGATCTGCTCCGGCCATCTTGAGTGGCGCGACCGCGATTGCCATTTCATCTTTGGCGATGTGGCAACAGCCACCCTGATCGAGCGCAGCGAAGACGCCAGCGGCCCGCATTTCGAAATCCTGTCGACCCGCTGCGCCACCAGCTTTTCCAACAATATCCGCAACAACAATGGCTATCTGCGCCGGTCGCGCCCGGATGGGGTCGCGGATCGTCGGGACATGCAGTTCATGCAGAACGGGCGCAAGGTCTTCAAGGAAGTGCTGCCGATGGTCAGCCAGCATATTGCGGATCACATGGAGGCCGAGGGCGTCAGCAACACCGAGCTGAAACGGCTCTGGCTACATCAGGCCAATAAGACGATGAATGATTTCATTGGCAAAAAGGTCCTTGGCCGCACGCCAGAGGCCGGTGAACAGCCCAATATCCTGCAGGATTACGCCAATACATCCTCGGCAGGGTCGATCATCGCCTTCTCCAAATATTCGGATGATCTGGCCGAGGGCGATCTGGGGCTGATCTGCTCTTTCGGTGCCGGTTATTCGGTGGGATCGGTGATCCTGCGCCGCGCGGCCTGAGCCTGCCGGACCAGTTGCCAAACGAATTTGGGCCTGCCGATCCTGGCAGGCCCTTTTTCAGTCTCGCCTTCAGCTCGCGTCCGGCGCTATTTCTGCGACACCCGCTGGTGCACGGCCTCGGCGTCCTCAACCCGCTCTGAGTAGCGGTCGACCAGGTAGTCCTTGCGACCGCGAGTCAGCCAGGTGAATTTCACCAGCTCTTCCATCACATCGACAACACGGCGATAGAACGGGCCTTCGGGCAGCCGGTCCCCCTCGGCAAATTCCAGCCACGCCTTGGGAATCGAGGATTGGTTGGGGATGGTCAGCATCCGCATCCAGCGGCCCAGAATACGCATCTGGTTGACAGCGTTGAAAGATTGCGATCCGCCGGAGACCTGCATCACCGCCAGCGTCTTGCCCTGCGTGGTGCGAACACCGCCTTTCAGCGACAGCGGCAGCCAGTCGATCTGTGTCTTCATGATGCCCGTCATAGCGCCATGCCGTTCCGGGCTGGACCAGACCATTCCATCGCACCAGACCGCAAGATCGCGCAGTTCGCTCACCTTGGGGTGATCTTCGCTGCCGGTGTCATCGGGCAATGGCAGCCCGCTCGGATCGAAAATCCGCGCCTCGCAGCCCAGCGCGCGCAGGATCCGGGCTGCCTCCTCGGCAACCTTGCGTGAGTAGCTGACGGCCCGCAGGGAGCCATAGAGCAGCAGGATCCGGGGCGGATGCTGCGGGTCACCTGTCGCTGCCAGGCGGGCGATATCAATCTGCGGCAAGGCCTCGGCGATGAGCGCCGGCAGATCCTCCGCCACACGCCCGTCAGCCGAAACAGCAGGCCCGGTCGTCGGTGTCTCAGCCACTTTCTTCTTCCAGATGCAGTTTCATATCCAGAAGCACCTGCTGCAGCATCACCGTTTCGCGCAGCAACCGCTTGGCCTCATTGATGGTGATGATCCCATCGGCCATGGCCTCCTGATATTCGCTCATCAATGTGGCAAAGCGCTGGCTGAGCGCAATCACATCCGCATTGACGCCACCGCGGCGCGCCTCTGAGGCCGGGCTGGCCTGACAGTAGGACAAGGTGATGTTCTTCAGATCCGCCAGACCGGAAGTCACATGCGGGAAGGAGGCCGCAGCTTCCAGTTTGGCAACGGCGTCGACGGGCATGAACCGATCGACATGTTCGGCATTATCCGAGTAATACCGCCCCAACGTCGCCTTGGATTTTCCTGTGATCTGGCAGGCTGCCTCGATCCCCACATCCTTGACCAGAGCCTCGGTGTGCTTTTTTAGATAAGTACCTATGTCTGCCATATAAAATCTACCTGCATATGACCGCGACCCCATCGGGGAAGAAACGCGTTAATTTCCCATTCACGACACTTAAAGGAAATGCAAAGCTATTTCTATCCCTAAGGTTTTTAAGGGACTTACCGCGCTGTTCCGGGTCGCGAGACAGGGAAACGCGCTGGGGGCGGAGGCGTGTTTCGTGGGCCTTCGCTGGTGGGCAATTTCCGTCCAGTTGGCGCCCTGCCGCAGATGTCATGTGGTTCGTTTCTCGGGTTGTTTCGCCGCGAACCGGCATCCGCGCGCAGGGCGTTTTATCCTCAGACCGAAAATGCCGTCGGCTCATCGGGCAATCGGTGAAGAATTGGTGAAGAAAACCGTTTCCTCCGACCGGCTCTGCGGCTAAATCAGCGCCATGGCCAAGCTTTACTTCCACTACTCCACCATGAATGCCGGCAAATCGACGGTGCTCTTGCAAGCCTCGCATAACTACCGCGAGAACGATATGGACACCTATCTGCTGACCGCAGCGCTGGACAACCGCGCCGGTCAGGGGCGGATCGCCTCCCGCATCGGGATCGGTGCCGAGGCTGACATCTTCCGGCCCGGTGAGAACCTGTTCGACAAAGTGACAGAGCGACTGGCAAGGGGCAGTGTTGCCAGCATCTTTGTCGATGAGGCGCAGTTTCTGTCGCCGGATCAGGTCTGGGATCTGGCGCGGGTGGTCGACGATCTGCGGGTGCCGGTTTTGTGCTACGGGCTACGGGTCGATTTTCAGGGCAAGCTGTTTCCCGGCTCCGCCACCCTGCTGGCGCTGGCCGATGAAATGCGCGAAGTCCGCACCATCTGCCACTGCGGTAAAAAGGCAACCATGGTGATCCGGCAGGATGAGAACGGCCAGACCATCACCGAAGGCGCGCAGGTGCAGATCGGCGGCAATGAAACCTATGTATCGCTCTGCCGTCGTCACTGGCGCGAGGCCACCGGCGATCAGCCCACCTCTGCTGCGGGCTGATCTGAAACGGCCTAAACCGAGCGGAGGCCGGGCGCGTCTGACGCCGCGCGGGACTTTAGACGCCCCGACACGATACGCTGGCGGTTACACCGACAGTTACACGGGCGAAATCAACGGCCGACCTGCAAGGAAGGCGGCGACATTGTCCAGCGCCAGATGTCCCATGGCGCTGCGCACCTCCTCGGTGGCGGTGCCCAGATGCGGCAGCAGCGTGACCTGCTCCATCTGCCGCAGGGCCTCCGGCACCTCCGGCTCGAATTCATAGACATCCAGACCTGCCCCGCCGAGCGCGCCCGCCTGAAGGGCGGCGATCAGCGCCACCTCATCCACCACCTCACCGCGCGAGATATTGATCAGCAGGGCATGAGCGCGCATCGCCGCCAGAACCTCCGCGCTGATCAAATGTCGCGTCTCCGCACCGCCGGGCACTGCAAGCACCAGCACATCCACCTGAGCCGCCAGAGCGGTCAGGCTTTCCGCGCGCGACACCGGGAAGCCGGGTGATTTGTCGCTGCGCGCCAGATAGCTGACCGACATGCCAAAGCCGAAGTGACAGCGCCGCGCGATGGCCTCACCGATGCGGCCAAAGCCGACGATGCCCACATGTTTGCCTGTCAGATGCGTGCCCAGCATCTGGGTGGGATGCCAGCCCTGCCATTCGCCGGAGCGGACCAGACGCTCGCCCTCGCCGGCACGGCGGGCGGTCATCAGCATCAACGTCAGCGCAATATCAGCGGTCGCATCGGTAACGGCGCCGGGGGTGTTGCTGACCACGATCCCGGCCCGGCGCGCGGCCGCCACGTCGATATGATTGAAGCCGACGCCGAAATTGGCCAGCAACCTGCACCGTGGCTGCGGCACGGCGGCAAAACTGCCTGCGTCGAACTGGTCCCCCAGGGTCGGCAGGACGATGTCGAAATCACGCAGCGCACGCTGGCGCTCATCGGCGTTCAAAGGGCTGGTCTGCTGGCGGATCTCGACATCGAATTCCGCCCGCGCACGCGCCTCAACCGCGGCTGTCATTGGCCGGGTAATCCAGAGTTTGCCGCTCAATGCATCCGCCCTCCCAATGGGACCGGTCCATCCGGACCAATCAGAACAATCTCTCCGGTGGCATCCGGCAGCCCCAGCACCAGCACTTCGGACATGAACTTGCCAATCTGGCGGGGCGGGAAATTCACCACGGCCATCACCTGTTTGCCCAGCAGCGTTTCCGCCGTGTAGTGGGCCGTCACCTGCGCCGAGGTTTTCTTGATGCCGATGTCATCGCCGAAATCCACCCACATCTTGATCGCGGGTTTGCGAGCCTCGGGGTAGTCCTCGGCGCGCACCACCTCGCCCACGCGCACATCGACCTTTAGAAATTCGTCAAAACTGATGTCAGCCACGGGACAGCTCCCTCGACCGGTTGGTGGCTGCTGCCACGGCGCGGCGCAGCAGCGGCGGAAAGCCGTCGGTCTCATCCATCAGCACCTCCAGCGCGGCCTGGGTCGTGCCATTGGGGCTGGTGACATTGACCCGCAGCTGCGCTGGCGTTTCCTCGGAGGCTTCTGCCAGGGCACCGGCCCCTGCGACGGTGGCCTTGGCCAGCTGCATCGCCAGATCGGCAGGCAGCCCCTCAGCCTCGCCAGCGGCGGCAAGGGTTTCGATCAGATGGAAAACATAGGCCGGGCCGGAGCCGCTGACGCCTGTGACCGCATCCATCTGCGCCTCGCTCTCCAATCGGACGGTCTGGCCGATGGCCTGCAACAGCGCATCGGCGCGATTTATATCCGCCTCGGTCGCGCGCATGTTGCCGATGAGCGCGGTAATGCCACGCCCGACGGCGGCAGGCGTATTCGGCATGGCGCGCACGATCGGCGTCTGCGCCCCCAGAAGCGATTCATAGATAGCGATCGAGGTTCCGGCAGCAACCGAGATAAACAGCGTCTCGCCATTGCCCAGCTGTTGCAGCTGCGGCAGCGCCTCTCCCATCATCTGGGGTTTGACAGCAATCAGCACGATCCCCGGCGCCCGGTCACCGGCCTCTGGCAAGGGCGCATTGAGATGCACACCAGTCTGGCGCAGCCAGTCGGAAGGATTGGGATCAATCACCCAGACGGTATCCGGGTCAACACCCCGGTCAAGCCATCCGGCCAGCATTGCCGACCCCATCTTGCCGCAGCCCAAGAGCGCGATGCCCCGCGCTGCGATCTGTGATACCTGCATCTTTCCCCTCCCCTGATCGGATCTCCGGCACCATGCAGCGCCGGTTCGGGGAAAGGTTTACGCGCGCCCGTAAGCCTCTGCAATGGCGACCTGAAGCGCGTCGCGCGGCGATTGTCCGCCCCAGACCATCAGCTGGATTGCCGGATAGTAGCGCTCGCAATTGGCGACAGCGGAGTTGATCAGCGTGTCGATCTGCTCCGGGCTTGCCACCTGTCCGCCGGTCAATACCAGCCCATAGCGATACAGCATCAGCTTGTGATCGGGCCAGAAGGTAAAGCCACCGGCCCAGCACTGATCATTCATCTCGTTGATCAGCTCGTAGAGCCGCGGCAGCTGTTCCTTCGGCGGCTCCATCTCAAAGCTGCATACCATCCGCAGGGTTTCTTCATAGCCGGACCACGCCAATGTCAGCGAATAGGTGCGCCACTGGCCTTCCACCGCCATGGCGATCTGATCGTCGCCTATGCGGTCAAAGTCCCAATCGTGGTCCGAGGCCAAGTGTTCGACGATGTCGATAGGGTGAATTTCGTCTTCCAGAAAATGTTCGGAAAGAGCCATGTTGCCACCTCTCTGATCTCTAGCAAAAGAGATGCGGGGCACCCCCAATTGCTAGCGGCCTGCTCAATAAGGAGAGGGATTTACCCGTCCTCCTACCAGATATGGTGGAGGCACCAAGGCCGTCTGGCAACCCTTTATTTGGGGATAACTGCAATAAGTTGTGGACGAAAGGCGATGACCCTCAAAATATCGTGACAGTGCTGTGAAGAGAGGCAGCTGCGGGATCCTGCTGCGCCGGGTGGGAGTCTGCGACGCGGGCTTGGTCGCAAAAATGGCGCGCCACCCGGACCGGGCCGCACGCCAGCAAATGTTGCAGATCGGATATTTCAGCGCCGGGCGGCGGGCTGTGCCTGCCGCTCAGCCCTGGAACCGGATCACGCGGATTTATCCGCTTCCAGCGCGTCGAGCCGGGCCTTCAGCGCTTCGTTTTCTTCACGCGCCTTCTGGGCCATGGCGCGCACGGCGTCGAACTCCTCGCGGGTCACGAAATCGCGATCGGCCAGCCAACGGTCGATCAGCCCCTTCATGGCGGTCTCTGCCTCTTCCCGCGCGCCATGGGCCACACCCATCGCGTTGGTCATCAGCTGGGAAATATCATCCATGATCTTGTTGCGCGTCTGCATTGTCTTCTCCATGTCTGCCTTGACCCCTATATGGTCATCAACACCGGCGGCGGCAAGCCGTTGACACCGCAGCCCCCGCAAAGGCATTGACGGCACATGCACGCATTCATCCTCCAATTCCCCGATCTGACCCCGGAAATCTTCACAATTGAGCTGTTCGGCAGCCAATTCGCGCTGCGCTGGTACGCGCTGGCCTATATCGTCGGGATTGTCATCGCCTGGCGGCTGGCGGTCGCGGCGCTGCGGCGCCCCGCGCTCTGGCCCCACGCACAGCCCCCGATGAAACCGCAACAGGTCGAAGATCTGCTCACCTGGATCATCCTCGGCGTCATTCTGGGCGGACGGCTTGGCTATGTGCTGTTCTATCAGCCCGGCTACTACCTTCAGAACCCGGCCGAGATCCTGCGCATCTGGCAGGGGGGCATGGCCTTTCATGGCGGTCTCCTGGGGGTGATCATTGCCACCTGGATTTATGCGCTGCGCCACCGGATCCCGCGCCTTCAGATCGCTGATCTGGTGGCACATACGGTGCCGCCGGGCCTCTTGCTGGGCCGACTTGCCAACTTCAACAACGCCGAGCTCTGGGGGCGGGCAACCGATCTGCCCTGGGGGGTCGCCTTTCCCGGGCGCGCGGCGCAGTCCTGCGGGCAGGCGCTGGGGGAGATCTGCGCGCGCCACCCGTCCCAGCTCTATGAGGCACTGCTGGAAGGGCTGATCCTTGGTGCGGTGCTCTTGTGGCTGGTCTACCGGCGCGCGGCGCTGACCCACCCAGGCCGGGTGACCGGCGTGTTTCTGGCAGGCTATGGCGCGGCGCGCTTCGCGGTTGAATTCATGCGCCAGCCCGACGCCCAATTCGTAACCGCAGAGAACCCCCTGGGGCTGGCCTGGCATATCGGCGGCTACGGTCTGACCATGGGACAGCTGCTGTCGCTGCCGATGATCGCCATCGGCCTCATTCTGGTGCTGCGCAGCCGACGCATGGCGGTGATTCCGGCATGAGCCTGAGCGACCATATCACTGCCCGCATCCGTGCCGAGGGGCCGATTTCGGTCGCGGATTACATGGCCGAGGCGCTGCTGCATCCAAGCTATGGCTATTACACCACCCGCGACCCGCTGGGGGCCAAGGGGGATTTCACCACAGCCCCGGAAATCAGCCAGATGTTCGGAGAGCTGATCGGACTGGCGCTGGCACAATGCTGGCTGGATCAGGGCCAACCTCAGCGGTTCACATTGGCCGAACTGGGTCCCGGTCGCGGCACGCTGATGGCTGATCTGCTGCGCGCCACAAAAGGCGTGCCCGGGTTTCACGCCGCCATGCAGATTGCCCTGCTAGAGGCCTCCCCCACCCTGCGCGCCCGTCAGGCGAGGCAACTGGCAGGCCATGACCCGGTCTGGTACCCGAATATCGCCGAGCTGCCCGAGCAGCCGCTGTTTCTAATCGCAAATGAGTTCTTTGATGCGCTGCCGGTGCGGCAATTTCTGCGCGATGGCGATGGCTGGCGCGAAAAATCAGTGGGTCTTCAGGATGGCACGCTCAGCTTTGGCCTTGGCGCGGTGGCGCCACAGCCTGCACTGGCGCATCGCCTTGAGGACACCCGCGACGGTGATCTGGTCGAGCTGTGTGAAGCCGCGCAACCGATGGTTCAGACCATCGCCACCCGGATCGCCCGCTACGGCGGAACCGCGCTTATTGTCGATTACGGCGATTGGCGGTCGCTGGGGGATACGTTGCAGGCCCTGCGCGCCCATGCGCCAAGCGATCCGCTGAAGGATCCGGGCAGCGCCGATCTGACCACCCATGTCGATTTCGAAGCGCTTGCACTGGCTGCGAAATCTGCGGGCTGTGCCTATAGTCGGCTGACCCCGCAAGGCGTGTTTCTGGAGCGTCTGGGCATTACCGATCGGGCACAGGCGCTGGCGGCGCGGCTAAACGGCGACGCGCTGCAATCTCTGATTGCGGCGCATCGACGGTTGACGCATCCTGAGGAAATGGGAAACCTGTTCAAGATACTCGGGATTTTCCCCGAAGAGACCGCACCCCCACCGGGATTGAACGCATGACGCTGGAAATTCTCATCTCCGAGCTGCTCAATGGCACCAAACACGGCTTCTTTACCCGTCGCGGCGGGGCCTCTTCGGGTATTTTTGCCGGATTGAATTGCGGGCTTGGCTCGTCGGATCAGCGCGAAGCGGTGCAGATCAACCGGATGCGCGTCGCCGCAGCGATGGAGGCATCGCCCGAGGCGCTTGGCCGGGTGAATCAGGTGCATTCCGCCAATGTCCTGACCATCTCCGATCCCCGGCAGGACAATATTCAGGGCGATATTCAGGCTGATGCCATGGTCACCGATGTGCCCGGCGTGGTGCTGTCGATCCTGACCGCCGACTGCCAGCCGGTTCTGTTTCACGACCCGGAGGCCAATGTGATCGGCGCAGCTCATGCCGGGTGGCGCGGCACGCTTGATGGCGTGCTGGAGGCCACATTGGACGCGATGGAACAGCTGGGCGCGCGGCGGCAGGCCACCCGCGCGGTTATCGGCCCGTCGATCTCACAGCGCGCCTATGAGGTCGGCCCTGAGTTCTTTGACGACTTCATGATGCAGGATCCGGAAAACGCACGGTTCTTTGCCAATGGCGAGGGCGATCGCTACCTCTTTGATCTGCCCTCTCTGGGTCTGCACAAACTGCGCAGCGCCGGCGTGGCCGAGGCCGCATGGACCGGGCATTGCACTTACTCCGACCCGGAACGGTTCTATTCCTTCCGCCGCGCGACCCATCACAAAGAGGTCGACTACGGGCGCCTGATCTCCTGCATTCGCCTGTAGGCGCCGCGACCTGCAATTCGCGGCCCAATGTGACCACCGAAGCGCGCCCGCGCGGGGGCTGAGTGCGCGCGGATCACTGCGGCGTTCCTGTGATTTCCACAGATCGGCCACATTCCCGGCGCATTGGCAGGCGACAAAAGACGGGACTAAAGCGCGGGCCGCAGAATGCTGCCCCGCTCCTACAGGAGACGCCTCATGAAACCAAAATCGCGCTTCATCAAATCCATTGTAGCTGCCGCCAAGACCGAAGAGGTGCGCCTACCCTGGACGCGTGGCGCCACCCGGCAGCTCGCGATTGAGCGGCGTCGCGAGACTCTCCGGCGCCCGGCCCAGGCCAAGAGTGCCTGAGATCATTGAAGAGGCGTCCCTGCAATCTCGACGGCCCGCTCTCACGACGGGGCCGGGAATACCCGCCTGACACCGTCCACCGGTGATCACCTCTGGCGGCGGCCTCTGCCCAAGACAGGGCCGCCGCATTTACCTGCCCGATTGGGCGCATTGCCCCGGACCGCGCGTATTGCGACCGGAGCGCCCGACAGGGACCAAGCGATTCCGGCGCGCCTTCTGCTCATCGCGCTGCCGGGGTTGATGCAAGTACAGTCATGAGAGAGGCACGTTCGCCATGACCATACCCCAGTCGCTGCGACGCGCAGCTGCCAATGCGGTCGAAGCCAATGCTCTGCTACAGGACCCTGCTGCCCAGCGCGGCGGGACGCGGCCACAGCTGCGCCGTTACGATGTCTGTAGCCTGCTGCCAAACGGCCAGATCGCCGAGACACGCCATGTCGCACCGTCGCTGCCATTGTTCGAAGACGCCTTTACCGCCTTTTGCCGCGGATCCCTGATCGAGACCACGCAGGGGCCCATTGCAATCGAGGATCTGCTGCCGGGCGATGAGCTGATCACCTTTGATGGCGATCCCCTCCCCCTGTTGTGGAAAGGCAGCACCAGCCTTGTCCCATCGCGCAGCGGGCAGCACGGTCGCAGCCACCGGCTGACCAGCTTTACCGCCGATAGCCTTGGCGAGGCAAAGCCGATGTCGACGGTTGTCGCAGGCCCCGCCGCGCGGCTGTTGCAACGGGCACCTCTGCCGGGGATCAAGCTGGACAATGCCGCCTCGCTGGTTCCGGTGCAGCAATATCATGACGGGATGAGTATTTTCGAAACCGCGCCCCCGACCGCCGTGGACCTCTTTCATCTGTGCCTGCCGCGCCATGCGGCGATCAGTGTCGGTGGTCTGCCGTTCGAAACCTATCACCCCGGCCCGGAGGCCCTGAAACTGGTGAGCCACGCCATCCGCACGCTCTATCTGAACCTGTTTTCGCATGTCGAATCGATCGCAGGCTTCGGCCCGCTGGCCTATCCCCGGATCCTGCTGCAAGATCCCGATATGAACTAAGCCGGGTCCGCCGACCGCTGCGGCGGTCGCCCCAAACGAAAAAAGCGCCCGCATTGCGAGGCGCTTTTTCTGATCAGACTGGCCTGACCGATTTCTGCGAGGCTCTGCCCCTCAGGCTTCGCGCGCGAGCCTTTGCTCCAGCACATCAAAGGGAACGCCGGGTTCGTCCTTGGCCCCTCGGATCACCAGCGACGTCTTGACGCTGGCCACATTCGGCGTCGTCAGCAGATCGCCGGTCAGAAAGCTCTGGAAGGTGCTGAGATCGGGCGCGACGCATTTCAGGATGAAATCCACCTCGCCGTTCAGCATGTGGCACTCGCGCACCAGCGGCCAGTCGCGACATTTCGCTTCAAAGGCGCTCAGCTCGGCCTCGGCCTGGCTTTCCAGCCCCACCATGGCAAAGACCTGCACTTCGAACCCCAATTCGCGTGCGTTGACCTCGGCATGGTATCCGCGGATCAGCCCAGCCTCCTCAAGCGAGCGCACCCGGCGCAGGCACGGCGGTGCGGAAATACCCACACGCTTGGCCAGTTCAACATTGGTCATACGACCGTCGGCCTGTAACTCCGACAAAATCTTGCGATCAATCGGATCAAGGCGTGTTGTGACCATCTGGAAGCTCCTGTTGAATTTTCCGTTTGTTATACCAGCATCCGTAGCGCACGCAATATTATTTCAGACGCGCGCAACAATATTTGCCGTTGATAAGATGAGACCTCAGCATCTTAGCCCAGGCATCAAAACCGGGGGCATCCGACATCGCTGAAGCCGGGGCTTTAAGACATCGCCGGGTGCAGTTATATGCATTGCCTGACGGCGGCAAGACCGCCCTTTCATCGACTGGGGAAATGAGATGAGCGACACGCGCCACACCAAGGTTCTGATCATCGGGTCCGGCCCGGCAGGCTACACCGCCGGTGTCTACGCCAGCCGCGCCATGCTGGAGCCGATTCTGGTTCAGGGCATTGAGCCAGGCGGCCAGCTGACCACGACTACCGAGGTAGAGAACTGGCCTGGCGACACCGAGGTTCAGGGCCCGGATCTGATGGTGCGGATGCAGGAGCACGCCAAGACGATGGGCTGCGAGATCATCGGGGACATCATCACCGATCTCGACACCACCTCGCGCCCATTCGTGGCCAAGGGTGACAGCGGCACCGTCTACACCGCCGATGCGGTCATTCTGGCAACCGGCGCGCGCGCCAAATGGCTCGGCCTGCCGTCCGAGGAGAAGTTCAAGGGCTTTGGCGTCTCCGCCTGCGCGACCTGCGATGGTTTCTTCTATCGCGGCCAGGAGATTGTGGTGATCGGTGGCGGCAATACCGCTGTGGAAGAGGCGCTGTTCCTGACCAATTTCGCCTCCAAGGTGACGCTGATCCACCGCCGCGACGAGCTGCGCGCAGAGAAAATTCTGCAAGACCGCCTGATGAAGAACGAGAAGATTGAGCCGCTGTGGTTCCACCAGCTGGAAGAGGTGATCGGCACCGAGAACCCGCTGGGCGTCGAGGGCGTGCGGGTGAAGAACGTGAAGACCGGCGAAATCACCGAAATCTCCTGCAAGGGCGTCTTTGTCGCCATCGGCCATGCGCCTGCCAATGAATTGGTCAAGGACGTGCTGGAAACCCACAATGGCGGCTATGTGAAGGTAACGCCCGGCACCACCGAAACCTCCATCCCCGGCATTTTTGCCGCTGGTGACCTGACCGATCACAAATATCGTCAGGCGGTGACCTCCGCCGGCATGGGCTGCATGGCGGCGCTGGATGCCGAACGCTTCCTCGCAGAGCAGGAGTGAGCGCGGTGGCGCATGATTTCGACACCCAGAAGGCCGAGACATTCTCGGCCTTCTCCGATTTGCAGGCCGAGGGTGACCTGCCGTTTGAGGCGGATCTTGATCTGTTCTTTGTCGCTGAAGAGGCCAAGGACTGGATGCCCCTTGCCGAGGCACTGGCCGATCTGGGCTTTTATACCCAATGGGCAGAGGCCGAGGGCGATGATCCCGCCACATTGATCGCGACGATGCCCGAACAGATCCTGTCCGCATCAGCGATCTGGATGGTCGAAGAGGTCGCAACCCGGACTGCACTTGACCATGGGTTTCGGCCAGACGGCTGGGGATTTGCCGAGGATTGAGCCCAAGGCAGCCCCGGCTGCCAGACCCCTGTCCCGGCCCGCCGGAGACAACAGACCGCCCGTTCCGCTTGCGTTGCAATAGGGGAACGGCGGTCTTTTTCACGAAACTCAAAAGGGTTTTGACTTTGCTGCGACTGCAAAGCATGACATGTGTTCACCCGTGAACACACTTTGAGTCGACCCGATGCCATCCCGATCCACACCACTCAGCCATGAGGACGAAGACCTGCTCTTTCGTATCCTCAGCCAGCTCGACAAGGCGCCAGACGCCTCGCAGCGGACCACGGCGACGGCTGTCGGGATATCACTTGGGCGGCTCAATGCACATCTACGCGCAGCCGCAGAAGCCGGTCTTGTCAAGGTCAGCCATCGCGCAGGTCCCGACAAACGTCAACGCTTCGCCTATGCGCTTACCACCCGAGGTGCTGCCGAAAAAATCCGGCTCACCGATCAGTTTCTCGCCCGCAAGTTCGCCGAATACGACGCGCTTCACGCTGAACTCACTGGGACCACCAGTGGCCTCGTCCCCTTCAAGTACAGGACCAAGTTGATGCAGAATAATCTTGCCCCCATCCCGGAGCTTTATGTCTCCTATGACTCCGCCCAAAAGCTGAAGGTCGAAGCCGCAGAGCTGAAGAGCCATGACCTGAGCCCGCGCCAGATCTGCGATCTGGAGCTGCTGATGAACGGCGGCTTCAACCCGCTGAAAGGGTTTCTGAGCGAAGCAGACTACAACGGCGTTGTCGAAAACATGCGCCTTGCGGACGGCACCCTCTGGCCGATGCCGATCACGCTGGATGTGTCCGAGGATTTTGCCGCATCGCTGGAAATCGGCGAAGACATCGCCCTGCGCGATCAGGAAGGTGTCATCC
Organism: Phaeobacter sp. JH204B; assembly: GCF_048055755.1. Taxonomy (NCBI): domain Bacteria; kingdom Pseudomonadati; phylum Pseudomonadota; class Alphaproteobacteria; order Rhodobacterales; family Roseobacteraceae; genus Phaeobacter; species Phaeobacter sp. JH204B. The sequence continues at coordinate 49,256 of NZ_JAYMXF010000026.1, read as the reverse complement.
TTGGCACCATGACCGTGACCGATCGCTGGGAGCCGAACAAATCGCGCGAAGCCGAAAAGGTGTTCGGCGCCGATGATGACGCCCATCCGGCGGTCAACTACCTGCATAACACCGCAGGCAAGATCTATCTGGGCGGCCCGGTGACCGGCATCCAGCAGCCCGTCCACTATGATTTCCGCGGACGTCGCGACACTCCGAACGAGCTGCGCGCCTATTTCCGCAAACTGGGCTGGCGCCGCATCGTGGCCTTCCAGACTCGCAACCCGCTGCACCGGGCACATCAGGAACTGACCTTCCGCGCTGCGCGCGAGGCACAGGCCAACCTGTTGATCCACCCGGTTGTCGGCATGACCAAACCGGGCGACGTCGATCATTTCACCCGCGTACGCTGCTATGAGGCGGTGCTGGACAAGTATCCGGCGGCCACCACATCCATGTCGCTCTTGAACCTGGCAATGCGTATGGCCGGCCCGCGCGAGGCGGTCTGGCACGGGCTGATCCGCAAAAACCACGGCTGCACCCATTTCATCGTTGGTCGCGATCACGCAGGCCCCGGCAAGAACTCCGCCGGTGAAGATTTCTACGGCCCCTATGATGCGCAGGATCTGTTCCGCGAGCATCAGGAAGAAATCGGCATCGAAATGGTCGACTTCAAACACATGGTCTATGTGCAGGAACGCGCCCAATACGAACCCAACGACGAGATTGAAGATCGCGACAATGTCACCATCCTGAACATCTCCGGCACCGAACTGCGCCGCCGCCTGCAAGAAGGCCTGGAGATCCCCGAGTGGTTCTCCTTCCCCGAGGTTGTGAATGAGCTGCGCAAGACCAAGCCGCCACGTTCCAAGCAGGGCTTCACCGTATTCTTCACCGGGTTCTCCGGCTCCGGCAAATCCACCATTGCAAATGCTCTGATGGTCAAGCTGATGGAAATGGGTGGCCGTCCGGTGACGCTGCTCGATGGCGACATCGTGCGGAAAAACCTCAGCTCCGAGCTGGGCTTCTCGAAAGAGCACCGCGACCTCAACATCCGCCGCATCGGCTATGTGGCCTCCGAGATCACCAAGAACGGCGGCATCGCCATCTGCGCGCCGATCGCGCCTTATGCCACTACCCGCCGCGCCGTGCGTGAGGATGTGGAGCAGTTCGGTGCTTTCCTGGAGGTGCATGTCGCGACCTCGATCGAGGAATGCGAGCGCCGCGACCGCAAGGGTCTCTACAAGTTGGCTCGTGAAGGAAAGATCAAGGAATTCACAGGGATTTCCGATCCCTATGATGTCCCCGTTGATCCGGAGCTGCGTGTCGAGACCGAGAATGTCGACGTCGACAACTGCGCCCATCAGGTTCTGCTGAAGCTGGAGAACATGGGGCTGATCGCAGGCTGATCCACCCGCAAGACTGACAGAAGGCCGCCCGATCGGGCGGCCTTTTTCGACTCAAACATGGGGTTAAAGGCTGGCCCGAAGCGCCTCCGCCGCGCGGCGCTCAATACTGCCATATCGCGCAGCCTCCGGCTTAAGCGCCCTGAGCGTCGGCAGCCGCGCCGTGTAATCATCCTGCGATATCATCGCGATGGCCGCGCGTATCTCTTCGCCGGTCGAGCAGATCATCATTCCGGCAGGATCAAAGAAATCGCTGATATTCGGGCAGCCCCAATAGATCGGCACCGTTTCGCAGAGAACCGCGTCGATGAGCTTCTCCGAAAAATAATTCCGTTCGCGGACATTCTCGATCACCACACTATAGCGGTAGGGCGCCAGCCCGTCGGATTTTGTCTCAAACGGCTGGTATCCACGCCCGAGGATGGCCACCTCGGGCGTGCTGCGCCTCAGATGTTCGACCACGTCATGGCGCAGCTTGTGGCCCGGATGGTCCCGCTTGGCTGAGGCGATGATCGAAAGATCGGCACGTTTTTCTATCGCCAGCTCCTGCCACTCAGGCACCCATGTGGTGCCGAAGGGCAGGAAAAGCCCGTTGCCAATGCCTGCCAGCAAGTCCTCATTATAGCTGAACACCCGAAAGAACCGCCGCCAGGTCCAGGGCAGCAGCCGGTGGTGCAACGACGACATGATTTTGGGCTCCATCACCATCATGGAGATCCCCGCACGACAGGGCCAGCGCCCCGGCAGGTGCATTCCGGTTTTTGCCCAGACAATCAGATGGTCTTGCGCTGCAAGATCCGAGACCCGCCCGCCGATCAGATCGCCGGGGCAACCGAACGGCCAGTGCAGGCCTGCAAGCTCGCGATTGGCAAAGGCCCGGTTCAGCTTTGCCCCATAGGGCACCACCGCAATGGCAGGCTCGCGCGTCACAGTCCGCCCTCTGTCAGCCGAGGTCTGGCAGATCTACGGTGCCGCGCATCAGAACATAGCCCCGGCCCGCCACCCGCACGCCCTCAATCGCATCCGCCGGGCCAACCCGCGTCACCACAGCCTGACCGGGACGGCCAAGGCCATGTCCCTGCTCGGCGATGAAACGGTCGGACTCCATCAGACCGCGGTGCCACAGATAGGCGGCCATGGCGCCGGTCGCCGAGCCTGTAAATGGATCCTCCGGCGGGCTCGGCGGGGCCATCAGCAGCCGCGAGAATGTGTCCCCCTCGGCGGTGGCACCGCTCAAGGTCACCAGAAACGGTTCCATCATGTCGATACCGTCGGCACCCATTGCCGCCCCCAGCCGGGCCAGCGCCGGCACATCCAGCGTCGCGGCCTCAAGCGCGGCACGGTCCCGCAACACCGTGATACAGAACGGCAATCCGGTCGACACCCGCTGCGGTCGGCCAACAATCGCCTCCACCGGCAGCGAAACCGCCGCCGCGACCAGCTGCGGATCGGCAAAGGCGCCGAATTCTGGCGCGATCTGGGTCATTTCAATGAGATCATCCGCCATGCTCACCCGCACCAGACCGGCTCCGGTCTCCAGCGTGATCGCATCGCCCTCCATCAGGCCACGGTCGCGCAAGGCTGCCACGGTGGCAATAGTCGGATGGCCTGCAAAAGGGATCTCGCGGCTGGCGAGGAAATAGCGCACCCGCACATCGGCAACCTGTGACGGGCCGGTGAAGGTGCATTCCACCAGCGAGGTCTCGCGCACATAGGCCATGCAGATCTCTTCGCTCAGCCCGGCGCCGCCATGGACCACTGCGCAGCCGTTGCCACCAAAGGCCCGGCCCGAAAAGGCATCTACCCAGTCAAAATCGTATCGCAATGTACCCTCCCCGGCGTGATCACGGTCCTGCGTCAGCAAGATCACGCCGCACGCGGCATCGCAAGCGGATTTGGGTCCGGAGTTGCCGCCTGCCCCTTTGATTGCACCTGCGCGCAGCGCCTGCCGGACAGCCTGAGAGCCCCGCCGCAGCTGTTGCCCGCCCAACAAAAAGGGCGCCATGGATATGGCGCCCGATCCGCTTGCAATCACCTGCGCGGGCGTTGCTCACGCCGTGCGGCAATATCCATTAGTGCACCGGCACCGGCGCATAATCATGCTGCCGCGCCAGAACAAAGGCCATTTTCCGGTCGCTGACCAGGGCCAGCTGTTCACCGGCGGCATCATGCACCGCATAGAGGTGGCTGCGCCCGGCGGCACCGGCCTGAACCTCCGCAGGGAGATCCGCGACATCAACCGCCTTGACATAGACAATGCGGCTGTCGGCATCGTTGAACTGATAGGCTGTATGCATCTGTCTTACCCCTTCTTAATATTGATCGTCTGAACCACGGTTTCGGGCCGCGATCGGGTCAGGTCGACATGCAAGAGGCCATTTTCCATAATGGCCTCCCCCACCTCGACCCCATCCGCCAGCACAAACATGCGCTGAAACTGCCGCGCGGCAATGCCCCGGTGCAAAAACACCCGGCCATCGCTGTCATCGCTCTGGCGTCCCCGGATGACCAGTTGACGGTCCTCGACGGTGATCGCCAGATCCGCCTCGCCGAAGCCGGCCACCGCCAGCGTGATGCGATAGGAATGATCTGAGGTTTGTTCGATATTATAGGGAGGATAGCCCTCGTTCCCGGATTTGGCCGAGCGTTCCAACAGGCGTTCCAGCTGCTCAAATCCCAACATATGCGGATACGAGCCAAGTGTGAGTTTAGACACGGGTTTCGTCCTTGATTCTAAAGCGACGTATGGTGACGGCCCCATTATGGCGACCGCTTCCCTAAGAATATGGATGTTTTATCTGTTTTCACAAGCCCAAGGCACCGCGGCGCTGGCGCAAAAGCCTCTAAAAGCGTAATATTCGCCAAAGATTAACCCGCCAGCCGACGAGTCGCCAATGAACGCACCAACCGATATCTCCATGAAAACCGACGATGTTTTACAGGTGGAGCTGGAGGTATTTCGCAGGCAACACCGCGATCTGGACGAAGCAATCGTGGCCCTGCAGGAGCGCGGGACCAGCGATCAGCTGACCATTCAGCGATTGAAGAAGCAGAAGCTGATCCTGAAAGACAAGATTGCCTTGATCGAAGACCGGCTGACACCGGATATCATCGCCTGATCCCCCATCCAGCCAACGCGCCCGACAGCTCCAATGCCGCATTGCGCGATGCACAGGGTTCTCTATAGTGCGCGCTTCCTCCAACCCAGCGGGTTCGCAGGCCCGCGGCATGACAGGATCCGAGCCTATGCCAGAGCATACCGCCGACATCAAAGTGGGCATCATCATGGGCAGTCAGTCCGACTGGCCAACCATGAAAGAAGCCGCCACCCTCCTCGACGAACTGGGCGTGCCTTATGAGGCCAAGATCGTCTCGGCCCATCGCACCCCGGACCGGCTGTGGAGCTATGGCAAATCTGCCGCCGAACGTGGTCTGCAGGTGATCATCGCAGGCGCCGGCGGGGCCGCCCACCTCCCCGGTATGGTCGCGTCGAAAACCCGCGTTCCGGTGGTTGGTGTGCCGGTTCAGACCCGCGCTCTCTCTGGTGTTGATTCGCTTTATTCCATCGTGCAGATGCCCAAGGGCTTCCCGGTTGCGACCATGGCCATCGGCGCCGCCGGTGCAGCAAATGCCGGATTGATGGCCGCCGGAATTCTGGCCTTGCAGGATCCCGAACTTGCCCAGCGTCTCGACGACTGGCGCGCGGCTCTTTCCGCTTCGATCCCAGAGGAACCGGTTGATGACTGATCGTTTGAACACAGGCGCCACCATCGGCATTCTCGGTGGTGGCCAGCTGGGCCGCATGTTGTCGGTCGCCGCCTCCCGCCTCGGCTTTCGCACGCATATCTTCGAGCCGAGTGCAAATCCCCCGGCCGCAGATGTCGCCCATAAGGTGACAACCGCGAGCTATGAGGACGCGGACGCGCTGGCAGGCTTTGCCGCCTCTGTTGATGTGATCACCTATGAGTTCGAGAACATCCCGACGTCGGCGCTGGACCTGCTGGAACAGCACAAACCCATCCGCCCCGGCCGTGAGGCCCTGCGGATCAGCCAGGACCGGTTGACCGAAAAGACCTTTCTGCAGGATCTCGGCCTGAGCACCGCAGCTTTTGCCGATATTGCCGATCAGGCCAGCCTCGACGCGGCGCTGGCAACAATCGGCACCCCTTCGATCCTGAAAACACGCCGCTTCGGTTATGACGGCAAGGGGCAGGCCCGGATCAAGGCGCCTGATGACGCAGCCACCGCGCTGAGCGAGATGGGAGGCGCCCCTTCGATCCTGGAAGGGTTTGTCACCTTCAGCCATGAGATTTCAGTGATCGCCGCGCGCGGCGTCAGCGGCGAGATCGCCTGTTTTGATCCCGGTGAGAATGTTCACCGCGACGGCATTCTTCATACAACGACAGTGCCCGCGCGCCTCAGCGCCGGACAGCGTATGGACGCGGTCCTGATGGCAGGCAAGATCCTGAACGCGCTGGAATATGTGGGCGTCCTCGGGGTCGAACTCTTTGTCACGCCACAGGGGTTGATCGTGAATGAAATCGCTCCCCGGGTGCATAATTCCGGCCATTGGACGCAGAATGGCTGCGCCGTGGATCAGTTTGAACAACACATCCGCGCAATTGTTGGCTGGAGCCTTGGCGACGGGCAGCGCCACAGCGATGTGGTGATGGAGAACCTGATCGGTGCCGATGTGGACCGGATCCCTGAGCTGGCTCAGGAAACCCGCTGCGCCATCCATCTCTACGGCAAGACCGAAGCCAAGCCGGGCCGCAAGATGGGCCATGTGAACCGGGTGCTACTGCCACAGACCTGACCAATTGGGGCTCTGCCCCAAACCCCGGGATATTTTGAGCCAGAAGATGGCGGCAGGGCAGTAAAAGCGGCCCCGCCGGTTTTACGCGCCGCAAAGAGGGCCATCCGGCCTGATGCGCGGCGCTCCCCTCCCGGCGACGCGGCGGATCTGTCAGGCCAGAAAGCGGCCTGCCACATCGCCGTTCATATAGCTGACCCTGCCGCCCGAAAGCGTGGCTGCAACACCACCCTGGGCGTCAAGGATCACGAGATCGGCGCGTTGTCCGGGCCTTAGCTCTCCGCGATCCTCCAGCCCGAGGATACGCGCCGGGCCTGCTGACACCAGCCTCCAGGCTGAGGCAAAATCCAGAACACCGGTTTTCTCAAGCATCAGAGCCGCCCGGCGCGGACTGGGGTAGTGATAGTCGGAGGCGAGCGCATCGCAGAGCCCCATGGCGATCAGATCAAGCGCCGAGGCATTGCCCTTGTGCGAGCCTCCGCGCACCACATTGGGTGAGCCGAGGATGACAGGGTCGCCCGCTGATGTCGCGGCCTCTGCGGCCTCCATTGTTTCGGGAAACTCGGAGATCCGCGCGCCGCGGTGGCGCCAGGTGATGCGGTCATCCGCTGTATGGTCATCATGGCTGCCCAAACAGACGCCTGCGGCCTGAAGCTTTGCGGCCAGCTGATCCAGCGCCGCGGGCACTTCGGGTCTGCGGGCATGCATCTGCTGCAACATCTGCCAGTGAACCTCCGGATTACGCCCAGCCTTGAGCGCCTGGCCGGTCAACCGCGGGGGCTTTTTTCCTTGCGCAAGCCGGTCATGAGGTAGGTGATCGTTGAAGACGACATAGGGGACCTGCCACCCCGCGATCAGTGCCGGCAGATCATCGTAGGCCTCCAGCAGGTGGATTTCAAACCGCAGCTGCGGAATCAGATCGGTAACGACACGGGGTTTTGCGGATTTGATCCCTTCAAAGACCTGATCTGCAAAGTCGGGACCGCGCAGCCCCCCCTCCCAGGAGTAGAACTGGGCAAGAACACCGGTTGTGATGCCGTTTGCCGCCAGTTCTGCCTCTGCGGCGATCACCCCTTCGACCATCTGTTTCATGGCACCGCGCCGGGGCGCGAGGTGACGTTCGAACCCATCGCCGTGACAGTCAACGATCCCCGGAAGGATCCGATATCCGGTCAGGTCAATCTGCCGCCCCGCCCGCTCGGCCTGGATCCGACCTGCTGCCAGCGCCAGCACGCCACCGCGCTCCATCCCGTCCGGGCGCAGTACATCTGCACCGGTCAATGTAAGTTCAAGCGTGCTCATGGCCGGGCCTCCCCTTGCAGCTGATCCCCATCGGCGCTGCACCGACCACCGGCACAGGCCTCCTCTATTTCACCCGTGATGGACTCAAACCATGTCAGATCGGGGTCAAAGCGCCCCCTGTCGAGGAAATGCAACGCCTGCGCAATAACCTGCGGATTATTCATCATGAAAGTATGGGTCACGGGCAACACGATGTGATCCGCCATGCCCTCCAGATATGTGCTCAGCACCGACACCTTGCCGTCATCCGGCCCCGGAATGATGGCCGAAAACACCGGGTTGAGCGAGAAGCGCCCGGCGATGACCCCAACCGGGAAACTGGCAGCAGGCAGCTGGTTGGGCAGGCTGTCTTCGCCGGTTCCCAGCTGCAGCCCCGCAGGCCCGTTCAACAGGCCAAAGACCTCCCAGTCGCCCAGTTCGTCCACCAATTCGCTGCCGTGGTTGGGAGGAGCCAGCATAACCACCCGCCCCAGCGCCTCTGGTCGGTTTTCCCGCAACCAGTGGCGCAGCAGGATGCCGCCCATCGAATGGGTGATAAAGTGGATCTGCTCGCCTTGTGATATCTGCTCCGCACATTGCCCGACCGCATCCGGCAGCGTCTCCGCGGCAAGCACCGCCACCGGTTTGTCGGTTGACGGGTACCCGGGTGTCACGACCTTGACGCCGCGCGCCTCCAGCACCTGCCCCATAACCGCCAGCGAGATTTCGCTGCGCGCCAGACCGTGCAGCAGGATCGCGCAATCTGCACGGGCCAATCCCGGAGCAAGACACAGGATCGCGGCGACACATGCCGAAATACTGGCTAAGAAGGTGGTGGAATGTCGGGTCATTGTGCTCGCGGTCTCAAGGGGTCGTGACACCGCAGATAGGGGCATTTCACCTCAACGGAAAGAGCAGACCGCAATTCCCAGAGCCGTGACGCGGCGCCTTAGCCCTCTTTGCCCGCCGGGATGCCCGCCGCCCGCCTGCGCCCCGGCCCAGACAGGACGACGATTGCAATACCGCCCAGAACAGCGATCGCGCCAATGGTCAACTGCAGGCCAATCACCTCTCCCAGCACAACCGCACCGGCAAGGATCGCGATCACCGGCACCGACAGCTGAACCGTGGCAGCCACGGCGGCCGCAAGCTGTGGCAAGACGTGATACCAGAGCGCATAGCCAAGGCCCGAGGTTACTGCGCCGGACACAATGGCCAGCACCACGCCCCATGGAGAGATGACGATGTCCGCGCCGAAGATCAGCACCGCGGGCACCATGATCACGCTCGCCGCCGCGAAATTCACAGCCGTTGCCGCCAGTGGTGCCTTTGCGCCCCGTCCGAGCAGACTGTAGCCCGCCCATCCAAGACCGCCCAGCGCCATCAGGCATGAGGCCCCCAGCGGCGCCGCTGGCACACCGTCGGTCGGCCAGACCACCGCAGCAAGCCCGACCAGAGCAATTGCCGCGCCAGCGACCTGCCCCGGCGCGACCGGACTGCCCCGCAGCGCCCCCCACAGGAACATCGACACCTGCACCACGCCGAACAGGATCAGCGCGCCAAGCCCTGCATCCAGGTCCTCATAGGCGATGGAGAACCCGACGATATAGGTCGTAAGCGCCGCCGCCCCCCAGAAGGTCTGGCGTCGATCACGTCTCAGCGACAGCCCGCTGAGGGCACAGAGCCCAACCAGCGTGACCGCCCCGGACAGCACGCGCAAAAGGCCAAAGCTTGTAGCCTCCATATGCCCGCCTCCGATCGCCAGTCGGCTGAGGATGGAATTGGCGGCAAAGGCCACCATGGTGAGGAAGACAAGAAGAAACAGGCGCATGAACTGGCTGCTATCGTGCAAACCAACTTCGGACCAGTGATATTTTCGTGTCAGAGATCTATCTTCGACTGAACATGTGCCCCGAAGCGCCTCTAACCCTTAAAGACATTCTCCCGATGCCAGCGGAGATATGATCTGTGTGGTTTGAATGCGGGGTTCACAGGCTCAATCAATCGCCGGTCCGGCAGCAGCAAACGATCCAGCGTCGCGTCATCCACCGCCTTCTTCGCAACAAGCACCTCATTGTCGTCACTGATCGACAGAAGACCTCGGTCAAACATCCAATGCACCGTTCCCGACAGGGCCAGCCCATTGCGCACCGTGTCCGGACCAGATTCCGAAACCGGCACGATATGGGCGGCCTCGACCTCAGGCCGCCCGCCGCCATTGCGCAACTCCAACCCCGACACCGAACAGCGGCCGCCATAGTCATGTTTGACCTGTCTTGCAAAACTACGATCCCGGAAGGCCCGCTGGGACAGCAGCATTTCGCGAGGTCCATTTGGGGTTTCAAAAGCGACCTGTGCTTCGGCAAAACCAGGCTCTGCGGTGAAATCCCCGGTTCGCGGAATGGCATTCGGCTCTTCGCGCGCAGTCAGGCCGGCATTGATAATGCGCGCAAAATCCGCGTCGGAGATTAGCCGCACCGCGCTTGTGTTGCTGCCGCGCGACCGTGGCAGCCCGGTTTCATAGGGTCCCTGCCCCTCTACCCATCGGGGAACAAAATTCTCAAAGGACAGCTCACTGCCTGTGTCCAGCAGCGCATAGGCCAATGCTGGGTCCTCAGGGTCATCCTGCACCTTCAGGACACGCTGTACAGAATGGTACCCTTTACCGCCGCCGCGCCGCCCCTCATAGAAGATGACCCAGTCGCCCACGGTTTGCTCGACCCGGCTCAAATAGAGCTTCTTCGGGAAATGATACGCTTTTCCAGGCTGGTCGTCATAACCCGAATGCGAGGACTGAATAAAAACTGCTTTGACCATGGCGGAAACTTTAGGTCTTTGTTTCGAAAACGAAAAGAGAAGAGACAAGAGGCATCATCCCCTCTTTCTGGCCAAATATGCCGACGCTGCGACGCCCCCCCTCATTCACCTTTCCAAAAATACTCCCGCCGGAGGCAGGCCCGCAAGGCGGGCCTTCTCTCTCCCCGCCGAAACGAAAAGGGGCCGCCCGAAGGCAGCCCCTAATTCTTCCAGTCATCAGCGGTGGGCTTCCGGCGAATTGGCCCAGATAACAAACCTGCAGCCAATCGCCTTTTGCCTCATCCCAAATCCCAAGGGGATTTGTGATTACATCATGCCGCCCATGCCGCCCATGCCGCCCATGTCGGGCATGCCGCCACCTGCCGCGCCTTCTTTGGCGGGCTTGTCGGCAACCATGGCTTCGGTGGTGATCAGCAGGCCTGCGACCGAGGCTGCATCTTCCAGCGCGGTGCGGGTCACTTTGGCGGGGTCGATCACGCCGAAGGAGAACATGTCACCATATTCATCAGTCTGGGCGTTGTAGCCAAAGCTGGTGTCAGAGGATTCACGGATCTTGCCCGCAACCACGGCACCGTCAACACCGGCGTTCTCGGCGATCTGGCGCAGCGGCGCTTCGATGGCCTTGCGAACGATCATGATACCGGCGTTCTGGTCGGAGTTTGCACCTTCCAGACCGTCCAGTGCCTTGCCGGCCTGAACCAGAGCAACACCACCACCAACGATGACGCCTTCCTGCACGGCTGCGCGGGTTGCGTTCAGAGCATCGTCGACGCGGTCTTTGCGCTCTTTCACTTCCACTTCGGTCATGCCGCCGACGCGGATCACGGCAACACCGCCTGCCAGTTTGGCAACGCGCTCTTGCAGCTTCTCACGGTCGTAGTCAGAGGTGGTCTCTTCGATCTGGGTGCGGATCTGGGCAACGCGTGCTTCGATCTCGGCCTTCTCGCCAGCGCCGTCAACGATGGTGGTTTCGTCTTTGGTGATTTCGATTTTCTTGGCGGTGCCCAGCATGTCCATGGTGACGGACTCGAGCTTCATGCCCAGATCTTCGGAGATGACCTGGCCGCCGGTCAGGATTGCGATGTCCTGCAGCATGGCCTTGCGGCGATCACCGAAGCCCGGTGCCTTGACAGCAGCAATTTTCAGACCGCCGCGCAGCTTGTTGACAACCAGGGTTGCCAGCGCTTCGCCTTCGACGTCCTCAGCGATGATCAGCAGCGGTTTCTGCGACTGGATCACCTGCTCAAGCAGCGGAACCATTGCCTGCAGCGACGACAGTTTCTTCTCGTGCAGCAGGATCATGCAGTCGTCGAGTTCTGCAACCATCTTGTCGGGGTTGGTGACGAAATAGGGCGACAGGTAGCCACGGTCGAACTGCATACCTTCGACAACAGTGGTCTCGGTTTCCAGACCCTTGTTTTCTTCGACGGTGATAACACCTTCGTTGCCGACTTTCTGCATCGCGTCAGCGATCTGACGGCCGATTTCTGCTTCACCGTTGGCGGAGATGGTGCCAACCTGCGCAACTTCGTCGCTGTCCTTCACGTCGCGGGCCGAGGCTTTGATCGCTTCAACAACCTTGGAGGTTGCCAGGTCGATGCCGCGCTTCAGGTCCATCGGGTTCAGACCGGCTGCAACCTGCTTCAGGCCTTCTTTGACGATGGCCTGGGCCAGAACGGTTGCGGTGGTGGTGCCGTCACCGGCTTCGTCGTTGGTGCGGGAAGCAACTTCCTTCACCATCTGGGCGCCCATGTTCTCGAACTTGTCTTCCAGTTCGATTTCCTTCGCCACGGACACGCCGTCCTTGGTGATGCGCGGTGCGCCGAAGGATTTGTCCAGAACCACGTTGCGGCCTTTCGGGCCCAGGGTCACTTTCACGGCGTCGGCCAGAATGTTGACGCCACGCAGCATACGGTTGCGGGCATCGGTGTCGAATTTGACGTCCTTAGCAGCCATTTTTTACTCTCCTAGAGAAATTCTGTGGGTTTAAGCGATCAGGGATCAGAGCAGACTTGGGAAAAACCCGGTGTCTTACTCGATGATGCCCATGATGTCGCTTTCCTTCATCATCAGCAGCTCTTCGCCGTCGACGGTGACCTCGGTGCCGGACCATTTGCCGAACAGGATCTTGTCGCCAGCCGAAACAGCCATTGCGATCAGCTCGCCGCTGTCCTTGCGTGCGCCTTCGCCGGTTGCGACGACAACGCCTTCGCTCGGCTTTTCCTTGGCGGAATCAGGGATGATCAGACCACCGGCGGTTTTTTCTTCGCTTTCGGTGCGACGGACCAGCACGCGGTCATGAAGCGGTTTCAATGCCATCTTTGTAGCTCCTTAAAGGCTCAAAGGTTGTTGTCTCGCCCCCCTGCTCCCCGCAGAGGGTGTTAGCACTCAATACTGCCGAGTGCTAACGAAGGAATAGCTAGGCAGGGCGTGCGGTCCTGTCAACAGGTTGGTTGGGAAATTTTATGGCAATATTCTGCCGCGGCTATCACGCAGGGCCCACCTCGGCCGCTGTCCCATCGTCGGCCCCCAGCGCTTCCCAGCTATGCGCCCAATGAACCAGCCCCGCCTGACCGGCCTCGGTCAGTTGATAAATGCCGGTGGCGACCCGCATGAACCAGCCATAGTGATTGCTCGCCATGATCCGGGTGGCCTGTGGGACGCCCGCTGCCCTGGCCACGGCGGCCCCCTTGCTCGGCCCGTGGTCTGCCAGATGGGCGGCACAGCGCAAGGCGTCCTGGCGATAGGCGGTCACGATCCCGTGGCGGGTGGCCCCACCGGCATTCGGATCCCCCTGCAGGCGCTGAAATTCGCGCAGCAGCCGCGCCTGTTTCTTGGCCGATTTTCGCGGCGCGTAAGGCCCCGGATCACACTGGACCTCCGTCCGACCGTCCGGCAGAACCGTGATCAGCCCCAGCCCTAGACGCCGACACATCGCCAGATTGTCCTTCAGCACCCGCCGCGCCTGGCGGCCAGCGGGTTTCGGCACAGCGATATAAACGAGGTCGCTCAGCGCAAGCCGCGTGATCGCCTGATGGAACAGCGACAGTGAAAACCGCAACTTCAGCTCGACAATAACCGGTGGTTCATCGCCCCGGCAGGCAACCACATCAGCGGCCCCCACCTCCCCCTTCACGGTATACCCTTGCTGTTCCAACAGGGCCTTCACGGGCGGATAAAGCTGATCTTCGCGGGTCATGACGCAATGCTACCCCCAGCCGCAGCAGAGGAAAAGCCATTCGCCAAATCAGGGCTATGATCCGCAGCCATTGGCTCCCCTGGCGCGCGTGCGCTGCCCTGATCTGCACGGACGGCATAGCTGCATTGACGAGACAACGGGCCGGGGTGACAAGATCGCCGCCCCCACCTATAAGACGCGCAAAATTCCGGCATCTGCATAGGACACACTTCAATGACTACCTTCGTCTTCGGCCATAAATCCCCCGATACCGATTCCACCGGCTCCGCCATCATCTGGTCGTGGTATCTGAACCAGATCAAAGGCGTCGAAGCCGCTCCGAAATTGCTGGGCGAGCCCAACACCGAAGCGGCCTTCATGCTGCAACACTGGAGGCTGGAAAAGCCGGAGATCATCAGCGATGTGGCCGATGATCAGCCTGTCGTCATCGTCGACACCAACAACCCGGCTGAACTGCCCGCCAATATCAATGGCGCTGACGTTCGTGCGATCATCGACCATCATAAACTGGTCGGCGGGCTGGAAACCAAAGGCCCCATCGACATCCGCATCGAGCCGGTCGCCTGCACCGCGACCATCATGTGGAAAATGATCGGCAGCGATCTGGCGCAGGCACCACGCGAGATCAAAGGCGCGATGCTGACCTGCATTCTGAGCGACACGCTGGAATTCCGCTCGCCGACCACCACCCAGGAAGACAAAGCCGTGGCCTATAGCCTGGCCGAAGATCTCGGCGTCGATATCGCCACCTATGCCGCCGAGATGTTTGCCGCGAAATCCGATGTTTCGGCCTTCTCCGACGCAGAGCTGCTGCGGATGGATTCCAAGGAATACGCGGTCGAAGGCACCAAATTCCGGGTCTCGGTTCTGGAAACCACCGCTCCCGCCGTGGTGCTGGATCGCAAGGCGTCGCTGATGGAAACCATGACAACCGTCGCTGCCGAAGATGGCGTTGATCAGGTTCTGCTCTTTGTGGTGGATATCCTGAAGGAAGAAGCCACTCTTCTGGTGCCCAACGACCTGGTGAAAACCCTCGCGGCCAAGAGCTTTGGCGCCACAGCGGAGGGCGATAGCGTTGTGCTGCCGGGGATCATGAGCCGCAAGAAACAGATCATCCCCAATCTGGCAATCTAAGGCCCGGCGCCTTCGAGCCTATGAAATGCGAAAGATGCGGGTTTTCTGAGGTGGCCCGCATCTTTTATGATGGACCTGCAGTAGCCGGCGATCCGATCTTCGGGTGATACCACCGCGTGTTTCGATCGACCGGCAACCAGGTGCTGGTAGCACGCGCAGAGCGATCGCCACCCTCTTGCGGATCCCCCCGGACCTCTGTTTGCCGCATCTGCTGTGCGCATTGACCAATTGCTGTGGTTGCCCGTGTCGCGGTCCCCGGATGACACTCCAGCAAATCACGCCTCAGGGCGAAAGTAAGCCACGGATACCTAAGTCATCCCAGCCCGCCCCGGTGCAAAAGGGGCCAAAGCGCCGCGACCGGCGTCAGCGCCTCGGCAAAGGAGCCAGCACCGCCAGAGGTGACGTGGATCTATCGACCGGCATTGGCATTTCCGTCATGCAAAGGCATTGGCGCTGGCAATCCTGCCATAAAGTCGCGGGCGCCCGATTCGCTCACAGGCATCGGCTGACCGAGGCCGGTCGGTTCAGATTGCACCGGGCGAAGCTGACGCCCGATCCCAGGTGACAGGCCGCCACGCGCGGCAGGCGGCAAGCCCGAAACCGGCGCGTGGTCAGCTGCCTACCGTGCCCCACAGACGACTATCAGGCGCTCAGGCCGTCAGGCGAAATTGGCAACCGCATCCCGATCCGCCCAATCGTCACCGGCATCCCCTGCTTTCGACCCCACGGACTTGTGCAGCGATGCGCGGTCGGTGTCCCAGTCATCGATGCCATCGCCGGAAACAGGCCCATGGGCGGAGACTTCGTTATAGTCTTCCCAACGCTCCTCATCCGGGTGACCTGCCTCGACAACGGCCGCTGCGCGCTCCGCCGCTGAGGGTGCGCGGCCTGCGGCACCATCTGCTGAGAGCAGAACAAACTGGCTGACGATCTGGTTCAGACCATAGGTCTCGCTGTTCATCTTCAGGATGGCAGCGCCGGATTCCTCAACCATCGCGGCATTCTGCTGGGTGACATTGTCCAGCTGGGCAACACCGATGTTGATTTCGTTCAGCCCCTGCGCCTGCTCACCGGATTCCGAAGAGATACCAGAGACAAGCGTGGCGATATTGACCACCTCGCCGACAACCTGCGACAGGGCCTTGCCGGCGCTATCGACCTTCTCCACGCCCTCTTCCACTGTTCTGGTGCTGGCCGAAATCAGCGACTTGATCTCATTGGCGGCATCCGATGACCGTTGCGCCAAAGCGCGCACCTCGGAGGCGACGACGGCAAAACCGCGCCCGACCTCACCTGCCCGCGCCGCCTCGACACCAGCGTTCAATGCCAGCAGGTTGGTCTGGAAGGCAATGTCGTCGATCACGCCGATGATCTGCGAAATCTGCCCGGACGAGCGTTCGATCTCATTCATCGCCTCGATCGCGCCCTCCACGACCCGGCCGCTGTTTTCAACATCCTTGCGCGCGGAATCCACAGCGCTTTCGACGGCTTTGGCGTTCTGGGCGGAGTTGTTGACACTGACCGTCATTTCTTCCAGTGCGGCAGCCGTTTGCTCCAGCGTGGCCGCCTGGCTTTCGGTGCGGGCAGACATGTCTTCAGCACCGGACCGGATTTCATCGGATTGCGCCTGGATCGCGGCGCTTGCCTTGACCACCTGGGCCATCACCTCATTCAGTTTATCGACCGTTTCGTTGTAATTCATCCGCAGCGGATCATAGGCCTCGCCAAAGCTCTCTGCGATGCGAACGCTGAAGTTCCCGGACGCCAGCGCCTGCAGGCCCTGACGCAGCCGGTCGATGACATGCTCACCCTCCACACGCAGGGTATTCTGTTTCTCCAGCTCGCTGATGACCCGGGCCGACACACGGTCGATATCGCGGGCGATCTCGCCAAAATCGTCACCGCGCATCCGCTCAGCGACCTTGATGCCAAAATCCCCTTCTGCGACTTCGCGCAGGGCTTCGCGCA
This sequence comes from Phaeobacter sp. JH204B, assembly GCF_048055755.1. Taxonomy (NCBI): domain Bacteria; kingdom Pseudomonadati; phylum Pseudomonadota; class Alphaproteobacteria; order Rhodobacterales; family Roseobacteraceae; genus Phaeobacter; species Phaeobacter sp. JH204B. The sequence continues at coordinate 32,659 of NZ_JAYMXF010000026.1, read as the reverse complement.
GCCGATCAATCGGGCGCACAATGTTCATGGTCATCTTGCGCGCGTTATAGAGCGTCACCAAGACCAACAGGGCGGATGTTCCCAGGAGGACATAAAGCAGAAGCATGTCATGTGCCCGCGCCGCCTTTGCGGTTTCGACCGCCGAGGTTTCAATCCAGTCACTCAACGGGTGCAATTTCTCATTGAGGGCCGCGTAACTGTCCTGAAAGGCATCGACAGCAGCCTCCGCGGCGACCGGGTCGGTGACGGCCAGCTCTGCCAGGGCGACGCCCTGACCGACAAAGGTATCAACCTCCGCCACCATCCCCTCGACCTGCGCCAGCGCCTTTGGTGGCAAGGAATCGTTTTTCAGCAATTCCAGATTCTTGCGAAGCTCCTCGCTGGCCTGGACCACTTGTGCGCGCAGCGCCTCTTTCTCGGCTGCGGTCGCATGATCCCCGGCAAACACGAGATAGATCACTTCCGAGTGCAACTCTTCATGCAGGAGGTCGACCTTCAGCTCGTGGCGCACCGTTTTGGTTACATCAATCTGCCGCTCAAGCTCCAGTTCGCTTTGCCACAGGCTGTAGACAGATATCAGAGCCAATATAACAATCGCAAAAACGGATACCGCACCCGAAATAATAAATCGGGTTTTTGTTGACATCGTTCGAAACATTACCGCACACCTCTGGGTTGTAGCCTCGACCTGTTCTACGCCTCTGTTGTTAAAAAACCGGAAACATCGCCGATCTGGTCAAATTCCGCAGGCTCTGGCATAGCTTGAACAGCCGAAATCCCATGTGAAAGACCTGTCCCATGACCCGACTCATTGCCTCCCTCGCCGAGGTCTCAAGCCAGTACAAAGCCCTGTTTGTCGATCTTTGGGGCTGTGTGCACAACGGTATCACCGCCTACCCCGAGGCCGTGGCTGCCTTGCAGGCCTATCGCGCGGCTGGCGGTGTTGTTGTGCTGGTGACCAACTCGCCCAAGCCAAGGGCAGGGGTTGCGGCACAGCTTGGCGACTTCGGCGTCCCTCAGGATGCCTATGACACCATTGCCACCTCCGGCGATTCCGCACGCGCCGCCATGTTCAGCGGTGCCGTTGGCCGCAAGGTCTATTTCATGGGTGAATGGGAACGCGATGCCGGCTTCTTTGAGCCGCTGAAGATGCTGGACGATCCGATTGATGTGACCCACGTTCCGTTGAAGGAGGCCGAAGGCATTGTCTGCTGCGGCCCATTCGATACGCAGGCCGACCCGGATGTGAACCGCCCGGATTTCCTCTATGCCAAGCAGATGGGGCTGAAACTACTCTGCGCCAATCCCGATATCGTGGTTGATCGCGGCGAGACGCGCGAATGGTGCGCCGGGGCGCTGGCGCGGCTTTATTCGGAAATGGGCGGCGAGAGCCTGTACTTCGGCAAGCCCCACCCGCCGATCTACGATCTGGCGCGGCGGCGTCTGGCGGAGCTGGGCCTGGATATCGCCGACCGTGACATATTGGCGATCGGTGACGGCCCCCACACCGATATCTCGGGCGCAATGGGCGAAGGTCTGGACTCACTCTTCATTACAGGTGGACTTGCAGCAAAAGAGACCAAAACCGACCACCAGCCCGATGAAGCCGCGCTAAGCACCTATTTGGAAAAGGAAAAATCTGCACCGACCTATTCTATCGGCAGATTGCGCTAACGGAGAAAACACTTGCCTTTCTGCGACTGCAAAGTAATAAAGTTGCCGTAACAAGTCTGCATTTGCCCGATTGTTTCAGGTTCGACCCGCAACCCATAGACAGCACCGCGCAATTTTTCGCAGAGCAACGGCAACAGGAGAGGCATATGTTGGACAATTTTCCGCGCGGAACGATCTGCATCGAAGATATCGAAATGGGGATGGTCCGCTATCTGCGCAAAGAGGTGACGGACAAGGATATCGAGATGTTTGCCGAGGTCTCAACCGACCATAACCCGGTGCATCTGGATGAAGATTACGCGCAGGACACCATGTTTCAGGGGCGCATCGCCCATGGGATGCTGACTGCCGGGTTGATCTCTGCCGTAATTGGCGAGCAACTGCCCGGCCATGGCACCATCTACATGAGCCAGTCCCTGAAGTTTCTTGCCCCCGTCCGCCCCGGCGATCTCGTGCTTGCGGAGGTCGAGGTGACCGGCATCGAGATCGACAAACGCCGGGTCAAGCTGGATTGCCGCTGCATGGTGGAGGGCAAGAAGGTGCTGGTCGGCGAAGCCATGGTGATGGCGCCGTCACGCAAGTTCGACTGACGCGATGGCCGCCAAGCTGTGGCGCCCCGTGGCATGGCTCTTGCAAGCGCGTCCCGGCGCGGCTAGGCAGTGGCCATGCGCATTATCCGTGACTTTCAATTCGTAGATCCAAAGGATCGTGGGGCCTCTGCCGCCATCGGCAATTTCGATGGTGTCCATCGCGGCCATCAATCGGTCATCGACCTGGCCCGCGACGCTGTGCCCGAGGCGCCGCTCGGGGTCCTGACCTTCGAACCTCACCCGCGGGAGTTCTTCGCCCCCGATGCCCCGCCGTTTCGCCTGATGTCGGCCGAAGCCCGGGCATCGCGGCTGGAAAAACTGGGGGTGGAGCGTCTCTACCAGTTGAATTTCAATGCCGCCCTCTCAGGTCTCACGCCCGAGGGCTTTGCCCGCAAGGTGATTGCCGACGGTCTAGGCCTGCGCCATGTCGTCGTCGGCTCGGATTTCTGTTTCGGCAAGGGTCGCGCCGGCTCTGCCGACGATCTCCAGCGTTTTGGCGACCAGATGGGGTTCGGCGTCACCGTGGCGCCGCTGATGGAATATTCCGAGGACACGGTCTCCTCCACCGCCATCCGCCGCGCGCTCAGCGACGGGCGGCCGCGCGATGCCGCCAATATGCTCGGCCATTGGCACCGGATCGAAGGCGAGGTCATTGGCGGCGAACAACGCGGCCGCGAATTGGGCTATCCCACCGCGAACATGTCGATCGACGGGCTGCATCAGCCCGCCTTTGGCGTCTATGCCGTGCTGGTCGATGTGCTGGATGGCCCCTATCGGGGCAGCTATCATGGCGCAGCCTCCGTCGGAGTGCGCCCGATGTTCGATGGCAGCCATCCCAATATTGAAACCTTCCTGTTCGATTTCACCGGCAACCTCTACGGCGCGACGCTGTCTGTGGGGCTGGTCGAATACCTGCGCCCGGAAATGACCTTTGACGGGCTGGAGGGGCTGCTGGCCCAGATGGACGCTGATTGCATCACGGCGCGCCAGCTGTTGGCGGCGCTATGAGCCAGGGCATTGACCGCAACGGGCTGAGCAAGCGCTTCTGGGAAAAGAAGCCGCTGACAAAGCTCAACAACCGCGAGTGGGAAGCGCTCTGCGATGGCTGTGGCAAATGCTGCCTGAACAAGCTGGAGGATGAAGACAGCGGCGAAGTGGCGCTGACCCGGGTTGCCTGCCGTCTGCTGGATGATGCCACCTGCCGCTGCGCCCACTACGAGAACCGCCATCAGTTTGTCCCCGAATGTATCGTGCTGAAGCCCGACAATCTGGACACCCACGCCTATTGGATGCCACAGACCTGCGCCTATCGCCTGCTCTGGGAAGGCAAGCCGCTGCCCGACTGGCACCCGCTGATCACCGGTGATCCCGCAAGCGTGCATGAGGCCGGTGTCTCGGTGCGGGGCTGGACCGTATCGGAATTCGACACTCCCGAAGAAGACTGGGAAGAGCATATAATCGAGGAGCCGCTCTAAATGCATTTCGCCTCTGACAACTCCGGTCCGGCCAATCCTGAAATTCTGGCAGCCCTTGCAACGGCCAACACTGGCTATGCCATGGGCTACGGTGCAGATGACGAGATGGCACAGGTCACCACCCGCATCCGCGAGATCTTTGACGCCCCGGACGCAGCGGTCTACCTCGTCGCAACCGGCACGGCCGCCAATGTACTGGCCCTTTCGACCCTGTCGCAGCCCTGGCAGACGCTGTTCTGCACCCGACAGGCCCATATCAACGTCGATGAATGCAACGGGCCTGAGTTCTACACCGGCGGCGCCAAGCTGACGCTGGTGACCGATGCTGACAAGATGACCCCCGCCGATCTGCGCCAAGCCCTTGAGGGCGAGGAAAATCGCGGCGTCCACGGGCCGCAGCGCGGTCCCGTCTCGATCACGCAGGTGACGGAATTTGGCACGGTCTATTCGGTCGAAGAGCTGCGCGCGCTCTGCGAGGTTGCAAAATCCTACGGTCTGCCGGTGCATCTGGATGGTGCACGTTTCACCAATGCGCTGGTGACGCTGGGCTGCACCGCCGCCGAGATGACCTGGAAAGCAGGCGTGGATGCGGTGTCTTTTGGCGGCACCAAAAACGGCTGCATGGGGGTTGAGGCGGTGATCTTCTTTGACCCTGCCAAAGCGCAGGAGTTCGAATATCGCCGCAAACGCGGGGCGCATCTGTTCTCCAAGCATCGCTATCTGTCAGCGCAGATGCTGGCTTATCTGACCGATGATCTCTGGCTGCACAACGCCCGCGCGGCAAATGCCAAGGCAGCGCGTCTGGCGGACGGGTTGCGCAGCAAAGGCGCCCGGTTCAGCCATGATCCGCAGGCCAACATGATCTTTGCCGCCCTGCCACGCGCCACCCACCAGCGGCTGTTCGACGCCGGCGCGGTCTATCACCTTTGGGACGGCGGCCTGGAAGGCGCAGCGGACGAAGAGGTCACCGCGCGGTTCGTCTGCGACTGGTCCATAGAAGACGACCAGATAGACGCGTTTCTCGCGCTTCTCTGACACATATCGCGGTTGGGCCGCCACCTCCTAATGGGACGCCGGTTTGCCGCCCACCGGCGGCTCCCGGTCACATCGGCTCAGCGGTCATCGCGGGCCCGCCACCCGGAGCGCTGCCACCCCCGGCGCCAGCACCCATGAAGCTCTGGCGGCTCAGGAAATGCCGCGCCATAGCGTCGGCAAATCCTGTTTTGCGATAGCCGACACCAACCACCCGCGTTACCGGGTCGACGTCCGAAATCTCCCGCAGCACAATGCCCCTGTGAGCATCGCCATGGGACATTGGCATCAGCGCCATTCCCAAACCGGCAGCCACCAGATCCATCAGCTGGGCATCATGTATCGCGCTGGCCGCCACCCGCAGCCCCGTCCCGCCGTCATCCCGCGCCAGTTCAGCCAGATACCGGTCCGCGCTGGGGCAATAGGGGCGCGCAATCAGGGCCTCATCCGCAAGATCTGCCAGCGTCAGCTGCGGTTTTGCCACCAGAGGATGCCCAGAGGGCAGACCGAGACCATAGCGCTCCTGCCAGAGCGGATGAAAACCGCAGCCCCGTGGCAGGCAGCTCTCAGCCGCAAAATGCAGATCCGCCTGCGTGGGATCCTCGGTGAACTGAAACTGCGCCTGTGGTTCCGCCCGCCGGATCCGGGCCAGCCCATCCTCAAATGCCGCCATCAAGACGTCGGGCGCGCAGAACACCCTTACCGTTTGCGCGACATGCCCCTTTAGCCGCGCCTCAAGCTGGCTCATCTGCGCCAGCACCCCACCTGCCTGCTGATAGAGTTCATGCCCGAGCGCGGTTGGCGTCAGACCATCCCGACCGCGCCGAAACACCGGGCCGCCATACCGTTGCTCAAGTCGGGCAATTGCCGCCGAGACCGAGGGCTGGCGCACATCGCAGGCCCGTGCCGCAGCACTGAAGGTTCCCATTTCATAGGCAGCCCGGAAATATCGTAGCGGTGTCAGATCATCCATAGCTTCAAACTATAACATGGATAGCCTCCAGAGCAATTCCCTATAGTCGGTATCTTTGCCATCCTGTCGGCACCACTCAACAGGAGAGCATCATGTCCGCAACCACCCTCGCCCCCGCGCCCCAAGCCACAACCGCCCCCGAAATCGAGCAGTTGCTGCGCCTGTTCGAGGCAGGCGACCCCGCCCTGATGGGCTTTATCGCGCCGGATATCGATTTTCGCATCGACCATTACCGCGACAGCGATGGCGTCGACGTCAGCTGGCAACAGGCCACCGATATCGAGGGCTTTGGCGTGATCCTGTCCCGGCTTGGCCCCGAAGTTTTCCCTCAGGGAACAAAAATCGTGGATCTGACATCACAGGATCTGGGGGATGGCTGGTATAACACCCGGTTCCAGCAGCGCTATCACTACGCGGTGCGGGATCGTATGGTGGAAAGCGTGACCTTCATCCTGTCCCATCAGAAGGACGGCAAGATTGACTATTTCCGCGAAACCGTCACCACGGTGACCGATCTCTGAGGCCAACTCACGCGCCCTGACGTCGCAAGCTGAAAAACCCGAAGCCGCCTCTGGCGCGCTTCGGGTTCTTGCTACGGGAACGCCCCCTCGGGACCGTGCAGCATCGGCTAGGGCCTAGGCCTGCGCCAGCGCCACGTCCGGCCAGAAGCTTTGCAGCAGAGCCGCCGTCTCGGCCGGATGTGTGATCGGCAGCATATGTCCCGCCGCCTCGACCCTTCGGCAGGTCACCTCCGGCAGTCGTGCGGCAAGAGCGCGAATGATCTCATGCATGATGGGCTGGCTTTTGCCGCCATCAATCAGCAGACAGGGCATCGTCAGCAACGCCAGCTTATCCGGTTCCAGCACGCCCAGCATATCGTCGTAGATCTGCGTATCGCAGGCCATCACCGCCGGGAAACTGCGGACCATGGCGCTGCGGGCGCTTTCGGGCAAATCTGGCCATTTCGGATGGCCTGCTCCCCAGGCCCGGTTGAACAGGCGTGTCGCCTGCTCCACATCGCCGTTGAGATAGGTTTCGCGAACGGTCATGTGGTCCCGGCGCAGCGCCTCAAGCGCCTCGGGATCGGTCGTCGTCGCTGTCCCCAGCGAAAAAAACACAGGTTCGATCATCACCAGAGAGCGCACCAGGTCAGGCCGCATCTGCGCCATTGCCAGCGCCACCGTGGCACCAAAGGAATGGCCCAGCAGGTCAATCGGCCCGTCCTTGGCAAGGTTCTCCGACTCGATCAGGGCCAGCCCGGCCTCGGCATTGCGCAGTTGCAAAAGCCCCTCACCGTCCCAATCGGGACTGCGCCCGTGCGACAGCATGTCGAAACTTGAGATCGTCACATGTTCTTCCAGAATGGTCGCCAGACCACGCCAGGCACCGGAATGGGCAAGGGAGCAATGGACTCCCAGAACCTGCCGATTGCCGCGACCAAAGGAATGGGTGACCACGGGCTGCGCCAGCCCGGCCGAGATTTCCGCCATCATGACTGCCCTTTTGCGGTCGCGATGCCACCGTCAACCAAGGTCCTTCTTCGCTGCTCCTCTGCGCAACTCCAGCAGGTTTCCCCTGCCCTGTCGTTTGCCACCATGGGCCTGTTCTCCCGCATTAAATCTAGGCGCGACGGTACGCCCATGCTAAGCGGGGTTCAACATCACGAATCTGTCACACTGCCATTGCTGCCTGGGGATAACAGCCAATGCCGACTTTGAACGAACCCAAGCTGATTGCTGGGAACGCCAATCTTCCGCTTGCCGAAACCATTACCCGCCGCATGTCGATGCACCGCGGCGTTGATCAGGGCCTCGTAGATGCCCGGGTCGAGCGGTTCAACGACGGCGAAATCTTCGTCGAGGTTTATGAGAACGTCCGCGGTGAGGACATGTTCATCATTCAGCCGACCTCGAACCCGGCCAATGACAACCTGATGGAGCTCTTGATCATCGCAGATGCCCTGCGCCGCTCCTCTGCCCAGCGTATCACCGCCGTGATCCCTTATTTCGGCTATGCCCGCCAGGACCGCCGCACCAAGGCCCGCACGCCGATCTCGGCCAAGCTGGTGGCGAATATGCTGACCGGTGCGGGCATCGAACGGGTTCTGACAATGGACCTGCACGCGGCCCAGATCCAGGGCTTCTTCGATATCCCCGTCGACAACCTCTATGCTTCGCCGATTTTTGCTCTGGATGTGAAAAACCAGTTCAAGGACAGCATGGACGAACTCATGGTCGTGTCACCGGACGTCGGCGGTGTGGCCCGCGCCCGTGAACTGGCAAAGCGCATCAACGCGCCTCTGTCGATCGTCGACAAACGCCGCGAGAAAGCCGGCGAGGTCGCCGAAATGACCGTGATTGGCGATGTCACCGACAAGATCTGCCTGATCATCGACGACATGTGCGACACAGCCGGCACCCTGTGCAAGGCGGCGCAGGTGCTGCTCGACAATGGGGCCAAGGAGGTCCACGCCTATATCACCCATGGTGTGATGAGCGGCCCGGCTGTTGAGCGCGTGACAAACTCGGTGATGAAATCGCTGGTGCTGACCGACACCATTCAGCCGACCGAAGCGGTCCTTGGCGCGCCGAATATTCGCATCCTGCCGACCGCGCCCTTGTTCACTCAGGCCATTCTCAATATCTGGCACGGCACCTCCGTGTCCTCTCTGTTCGAGGACAAGACGCTGGTTCCGATCTACGAGTCGCTGTCGCGCAACGGCTAAACCGCGCCGCCAATCGGCCAAGCTCTTTGACCCCACACCCGGAACCCGGCGCGTGGGGTTTTTCGTCTTGCCGCTATCGACGGCACGCCGCCCAGCACGCTAGGCTTGGCGCGTGGCTTAAAGCGGGGAGGCAGGAGGATGCAGCACCATCAGGGCAGCTGCCTATGCGGCGCCATCCGTATCAGCGCCTCCGGTGCGCCGCTCCGGGTTGGCATCTGCCATTGCAGCGACTGTCGCAAGCACCATGGCGCGTTGTTCTACGCGGCTGCGATTTTCCCGGCATCGGCTGTCACTGTTGATGGCAGGCCGCAGCATTACAGGGGCCGCCATTTCTGTGGTATCTGCGGCTCGTCGGTTTTTTCCCGAAGCGGCGATGAGATCGAGCTGCATCTGGGTGCGCTCGAAACCACGGACGGGCTGCTGCCAAGCTATGAAGGCTGGTGCCTGCGCCGCGAAAGCTGGCTGCCCGCGTTTCCGGGTCTGACCCGTTTTGACCGCGACAAAGACCCGTGTTAGGGAACGTCCCAGTCATCGGCAAAGGGCAGCGTTCCGATCGCCAGCCAGGAGGCCCGGATCCGCGCGACGCGGCTGTCATTCCAGGTGCGAAACACCACGTCAAATCCTTGGTGGGTGACCTTCTCGGCGACCAGCTCCGCCCGGATGGCGGCCCCTGAATCGATGTCCACCAGCGAGCTGGAGAGATGCACCGCAGGCAGCTCGGCAAAGGGCTCGGAAAAGCGCACCTCGCGACGGCGTTCGCGCGGGCCGGTTCCGGTCCACATGCTGCCGCCATTCTCGAACTCCGAGAAGATCTCGATATCGCCCTGATCCACCCCAAGGCGGGGGCTCTGTACACGTTTCATACTGTTTCCGCCCCCTGAACCCCTGCCCGATCTCTTCCCTGCCCGCTCTGCGCACCGCCCGACCTGCGCATAGCCTGGTGCACAGGGCGCGGGCGAGTGCGCCGCCTGTCCTGCAACTCTGCCAAAAAACAAAACCGGCCCGCAAGGGGCCGGTTTATCGTGTTTTGCCATGGCTCTGACGGATCAGAGGCTCATGTGGGTGCCCAGGGCTTCCATGTCAGCGAGCAGCTTGGCCGCGTCTTCAACGAGACCATGCGGTTGATCGGTTTCCTGCACGGTCTTGTAGGTCGTGCGGGCCTCTTCAATCAGCTCGTCCAATTGCGCGCGCGTCAGCTGGTCCATGGGGATTGCCTTTTCAGCAAGGACAGACAGACCGTCAGCGCCGATTTCAGCAAAGCCACCGGTGACCAGATATTCCGATGTGCCTTGCGGGCCTTCAACCCGCAGGACACCCGGACGCAGCGTGGTGATGGTCGGCGCATGGTTGGCCATAGCCGTCATGTCGCCTTCCGCGCCGGGGATCATTACCGCGGTCACCGGGAGCGACGCCAGGCGGCGCTCCGGGCTCACGAGGTCGAATTGCATCGTATCAGCCATCAGGGCCCTCCTTAGGCCGCGTCAGCAGCCATTTTCTCGGCTTTAGCGATCACCTCGTCGATGCCGCCAACCATGTAGAAGGCGCCTTCGGGCAGGTGGTCGTATTCGCCAGCCACAACGGCTTTGAACGACGCGATCGTGTCCTCAAGCGGAACCTGCTTGCCGTCTGCGCCGGTAAAGACCTTTGCAACGTCGAACGGCTGGGACAGGAAGCGCTGGATCTTACGCGCGCGGGTCACGGTCAGCTTGTCCTCTTCGGACAGTTCGTCCATGCCGAGGATCGCGATGATGTCCTGCAGCGACTTGTAGCGCTGAAGGATCTGCTGAACGTCGGAGGCCACAGCATAATGCTCTTCGCCCACGATGGACGGGTCCATCAGGCGCGATGTGGAGTCGAGCGGGTCAACAGCCGGGTAGATACCCAGTTCCGAGATCGAACGGTTGAGAACGGTGGTCGCGTCCAGGTGGGCAAAGGTGGTTGCCGGTGCCGGGTCGGTAAGGTCGTCCGCGGGAACATACACAGCCTGGATCGAGGTGATCGAGCCGTTCTTGGTGGAGGTAATGCGTTCCTGCATCGCACCCATGTCGGTGGCCAGCGTCGGCTGGTAGCCCACAGCCGAAGGAATACGGCCGAGCAGAGCCGAAACCTCGGAACCCGCCTGGGTGAAGCGGAAGATGTTGTCCACGAAGAACAGAACGTCGGTGCCCGACTGGTCACGGAACTGTTCCGCCAGGGTCAGACCGGTCAGAGCAACACGGGCACGCGCACCCGGAGGCTCGTTCATCTGGCCGTAAACCAGGGCCACCTGCGATTCTTCCAGGTTATCGGGCTTGATAACGTTGGATTCGATCATCTCGTGGTAGAGGTCGTTGCCTTCACGGGTCCGCTCACCAACACCGGCGAACACGGAGAAGCCCGAGTGCACTTTTGCGATGTTGTTGATCAGTTCCATGATCAGAACGGTTTTGCCAACGCCGGCGCCGCCGAACAGACCAATTTTACCACCCTTGGCGTAGGGGGCCAGAAGGTCGATCACCTTGATGCCGGTTACCAGCACTTCGGATTCGGTGGACTGGTCGCTGAACTCGGGTGCGGGCTGGTGGATCGAACGGGTCTCCGCTGCGTTCACCGGGCCCTGCTCGTCCACGGGCTCACCCACAACGTTCAGGATGCGGCCCAGGGTCGCGTTGCCGACGGGGATCGAGATCGGTGCGCCGGTGTCGGCAACAGCCTGACCGCGAACCAGACCTTCGGTCGCGTCCATCGCGATCGTACGGACGGTGTTTTCACCGAGGTGCTGGGCAACTTCCAGAACCAGGGTCTTACCATTGTTGTCGGTGGTCAGCGCGTTCAAGATCGCCGGCAGGTGGCCGTCGAATTGCACGTCCACAACGGCGCCGATGATCTGGGTCACCTTGCCTTTTGCATTTGCCATGTTTCGTCTCCGGTTTTCTTTTAGAGCGCCTCGGCGCCCGAAATAATTTCAATCAGCTCGTTGGTGATCACGGCCTGACGCGAGCGGTTGAACTCGATGGTCAGCTTGTCGATCATCTCGCCCGCGTTGCGGGTCGCGTTGTCCATCGCGCTCATCCGGGCACCCTGTTCGGAGGCCCCGTTTTCCAGCAGCGCTGCAAAGATCTGAGTTGCGACGCCGCGCGGCAGCAGGTCGGCCAGAATGGCCTCTTCGCTGGGCTCGTAGTCATAAACCGCAGAGCTGGTCGCAGCCGCGTCTTCCGTGGCATCGAACGACGCCGGGATCACCTGCTGGGCTGTCGGCACCTGGGTCACAACGTTCACGAACCGCGCATAAAAGAGCGTCGCAACGTCGAATTCCCCGGCATCAAAGCGGGCCAGAACGTCCTTGGCGATGTCCTGCGCATTGGCATAGCCAACACGTTTGACGTCGCTCAGATCCACGTGGCCGACAAAATATTCGCCAAGGTCGCGCTTCATCGCGTCCCGGCCTTTTTTGCCGACTGTCAGTATCTTGACAGTCTTACCCGCTGCCTTCAGCGCCTGGGCTTCCACCCGGGCCAGCTTGGCGATGTTGGAATTGAAGCCCCCGCAAAGCCCGCGTTCGGCGGTCAGCACGACCAGGAGATGAACCTGGTCGCTACCGGTGCCGGCAAGCAGTTTGGGTGCAGAATCGCTGCCACCGACAGATGCGGCGAGCCCGGCCATAACGGCGTTGAACCGTTCGGCATAGGGACGTGCATCTTCGGCGGCCTCTTGGGCGCGGCGCAGTTTTGCGGCCGCGACCATCTGCATGGCCTTGGTGATCTTGCGGGTCGATTTGACCGACGCGATCCTGTTTTTAAGGTCTTTAAGGTTAGGCAACGCCTGATCCCCCCTTAAGCGAAGTCAGCTGCGAACGCGTCCAGAGCTGCTTTGATCTTGTCGGCTGCATCACCCTTGATCTTCGGGTCTTCGTTGGTGATCCAATCCAGCAGGTCCTGGTGCTTGCTGCGCAGATGCGCCAGCAGGCCAGCCTCGTAACGGCCGACTGCTTTCACGTCGACTTTGTCGAGGTAACCGTTGGTACCTGCAAAGATCACGCAAACGATCTCGGCGTTGGTCAGCGGTGCGTACTGCGGCTGTTTCATCAGCTCGGTCAGGCGGGCACCACGATTCAGCAGCTGCTGGGTCGCGGCGTCCAGATCGGAGCCGAACTGTGCAAAGGCTGCCATTTCGCGGTACTGAGCCAGTTCCAGCTTAACCGGACCAGCAACGGATTTCATTGCATTGGTCTGAGCCGAGGAGCCCACACGCGACACCGACAGACCGGTGTTCACAGCAGGACGGATGCCCTGGTAGAACAGTTCGGTTTCCAGGAAGATCTGACCGTCGGTGATCGAGATCACGTTGGTCGGAATAAACGCGGACACGTCGCCGCCCTGGGTTTCGATCACGGGCAGCGCGGTCAGCGAGCCGGCACCGAATTCTTCGTTCAGCTTCGCGGAACGCTCCAGCAGGCGGGAGTGCAGGTAGAAAACGTCACCAGGATAGGCTTCACGGCCCGGCGGACGACGCAGCAGCAGCGACATCTGGCGATAGGCCACGGCCTGCTTGGAGAGGTCATCATAAACGATCAGCGCGTGCTTGCCGCTGTCGCGGAAGTATTCGGCCATCGCGGTCGCGGCGTAAGGCGCCAGGAACTGCATCGGAGCCGGTTCGGACGCGGTTGCGGCAACCACGATCGAGTATTCCATCGCACCGGTTTCTTCCAGCTTCTTCACCAGCTGGGCCACGGTCGAGCGCTTCTGGCCGATCGCGACGTAAACACAGTACAGTTTCTTGGATTCATCATCACCAGCGGCGTCGTTGTAGACTTTCTGGTTCAGGATGGCGTCCAGCGCAACGGCGGTTTTACCGGTCTGACGGTCACCAATGATCAGCTCTCGCTGGCCACGGCCAATCGGGATCATCGCGTCAACCGATTTCAGGCCGGTTGCCATCGGCTCGTGAACCGATTTACGCGGGATGATGCCCGGTGCCTTCACGTCGGCAACCTTGCGTTCGGATGCGTTGATCGGACCCTTGCCGTCCAGCGGGTTGCCCAGACCGTCGACTACGCGGCCGAGGAGCTCGGGGCCAGCGGGAACGTCCACGATGGAGTTGGTGCGCTTGACGGTGTCACCTTCTTTGATGTCACGGTCGGAGCCGAAGATAACGATACCGACGTTGTCGGATTCGAGGTTCAGCGCCATGCCCATGATGCCGCCGGGGAATTCGACCATCTCGCCGGCCTGGACATTGTCGAGACCGTAGACGCGGGCAATACCGTCACCAACGGACAGCACGCGGCCAATTTCTGCCACCTCGGCTTCTTGACCAAAATTCTTGATCTGGTCTTTCAGGATCGCAGAAATTTCTGCTGCTTGGATACCCATTTATCCGACCTCTTTCATTGCGTTCTGTAGGGAGTTGAGCTTGGAGCGGATCGAACTGTCGATCATCTTCGAGCCCACTTTAACGACAAGACCGCCAATGATGCTTTCATCGACGGTTGCATTGATCACGACCTTTTTCCCGGTGCGTTCGGCCAGTGTCTTGGCCAGCTTTTCGCTCTGGGTCTTGGTCAGCGCCTTTGCCGATGTGACATCGGCGGTAATCTCACCACGGGTTTCGGCCAGGCGTGCGCGCAGAGCCTCAAGCAGCGCAGGCACCACAAACAGGCGGCGCTTTTCGGCCATCAGCGACAGCGCATTTGCCAGAACCGGGGCCAGGCCCATTTTCTTGGCAATTGCGGTGATCGCAGCCCCCTGCTCCTGACGCGACACCAGAGGTGACGTGATCAGGTCGCGGAGATCTTCACTATCCGCCAGAGCGGCAGACAGGTCATTGATGCTGGTTTCAAGGCTATCAAGCGCCTTGCTCTCTTCGGCGATCTCAAAGATCGCGGTGGCATAGCGCGCGGCAATGCCTGCGGAGATCGAAGCTGGTTCGGACACGTCCACCCTTCCGATATTGGCCCCGGTTGGCTAACCCTTGCAGGTGGCGTCCGGGGGCGTGAGGTCTCCCCACAATCTGGTGGGGCGTCAAAATCAGCGTGGATGTAGCAGAGCGTTGGCAACCTATCAACTGCCTTGGACAGCGAGGTAAAAAAGGAAGTTTCAAGCGTTTTCAAGTGATTAGGCAATAACACTCGATGAAACGACAGAACATGCGTCAAAAAAACCGACTTTAGGCGTCAATTTTGCGATTCCAAATCAGCAAAAATCACGCCCTGAGGACAAAAAAACCTCCAAACCGTCGAAAACGAGCACTGAAAGCGCGATTTTGAACCATATGCGGGGAATCAAGCACCAGAGCACCCGAAGCCGCCTTCCGCAAGGTCATCCTGCGCCTCCTGCCAAAGATTAAGAACCGCCTATTTCATAGCCTCTCATCGCGCCCCATTTTGCGCCACCTGTCCAGCCCGCAGACGCCGCGACGCGGCGTCGTTTGCAGGCGACCTGCCGTCACCCTGTGCATATGCCGCAAACGACATCGACGACCGCCCGGACACATCCGCCCGCCCCTGAAATCGCCCCCGTCACGCCGGTTCGGGCATCGGATTGGACAACCCTTCCAGCACCCGGATCGGGTTGGGACGGCGCAGGCGGGTCATCTCGCCGCGCTGGACATGCACCTGCTTGCTGACCTCCACCAGAAACGCACCGCCCCCCAGCATCGCCGGAAGACGATCCCCCATCCGCTCAAACAAAGGCCCGGACTTCAGCCAGAAGCGGCGCTGACTGGGCGGCAGATAAAGCGCGGCTGAGTGCCGCTCGACGGTGAACTGATGCAGGCGCAGCTGATTTTCCACCTGGCTCAGCGTATAGGGGCGGCCAAAGCCAAACGGGGTCACATCCGAGCGCGCCCAGAGACCGGCACGGTTGGGCACCACAAAGACGGCGCGCCCCCCCGGTCCCAGCACCCGCCAGCATTCCTCCAGCAGATGCGACGGCCGGTCCGAGGTCTCCAGCCCGTGCAGCAGCACCAGCCGATCCACATGCCCGGTTTCAATCGGCCAGGAGGTCTCTTCGCAGAGCACCGAAACATTGGGCAGCCCGGCCGGCCATTGCATCACCCCCTGCGGCCCGGGCATCAGCGCAATCACCCGCCGCGCCTCCGCCAGATAGGGGCGCAGCAGCGGTGCCGCAAACCCAAACCCCGCGACCGTCAGCCCGGCCGCCTCGGGCCATAGTTCCAGCAGCCGACCGCGGATAGACGCCTGCGCCGCCCGCCCCAGGGTGCTGCGATAGTAGAAATTCCTCAGATCCTGAACATCAACATGCATTGCGGGCGTCCGTTGCTTGGGCCAATCTGAGGCCAGTCGCCGTCAGTTTACCCATCGAGAAGCGAATGACCATGCCCCTTGAAATCGTCACCCTGCCCTGCCTGTCCGACAACTATGCCTTTTTGCTACACAATGCGGCCACCGGTCAGACCGCGCTGGTTGATGCGCCGGAAGCGGAGGCTATCAAGTCGGAGCTAGACAGGCGCGGCTGGGGGCTGGATCAGATCCTGCTGACTCACCACCACTGGGATCATATCGACGGGGTCGCCGACCTGCGTGCATCCTATGACTGCCAGATCGTCGGTGCGCGCGCCGATGCCCATCGCCTGCCGGATCTAGATCTGGCGGTGGCCGAGGGAGAGACCTTCAGCTGCCTCGGCGAGGAGGTCCATGTGCTGGATGTCTCCGGCCATACCCTCGGCCATATTGCCTTTCACCTCCCGGCGTCCTCAGCGGTTTTCACAGCCGACAGCCTGATGGCGCTGGGATGTGGCCGCCTGTTTGAAGGGACTGCCGACCAGATGTGGCAGAGCCTGCAGAAACTCGCCGCCCTGCCCCGCGACACCACGGTCTATTCCGGCCATGAATACACCCAGTCCAATGCCCGCTTCGCGCTCACCATCGACCCGGACAACCCGGCGCTGCAACAGCGCTGTGCCGCGATTGATGCGGACCGTGCAGAAGGGCGACCAACAGTCCCGTCACGCCTGCAAGAGGAGCTGGACACCAACCCGTTCCTGCGGGCCCATCTCGACAGCGTCAAGGATGCCCTTGGCATGGGCGGGGCGCCGGCGACCAAGGTCTTTGCTGAAATCCGGGCGCGAAAGGACAAGTTTTAGGCGCCCCGGCTGCCGTTTCACGGCACAGTCACGAGAAATGTGACAAGAAATTGCAAGAAAGAACTTGAAGCCGGGCACGTATCAACCAAACTCTAATACTATCAGGACATGGTTGGACTGTGGAAGGCTAGGCATCCGTCCCACAGCCTCAACGCCAACCCAAGACCAAGAGGAGCACGCCCGTGCCTTCATTCTCGAGCACTTTGGAACAGGCCATTCACGCCGCGCTTGCGCTGGCAAACGAACGGCGTCACGAATTCGCAACCCTGGAGCATCTGCTTCTGGCCCTGCTGGATGAGCCGGACGCGGCCCGCGTCATGCGCGCCTGCAGTGTCGACCTCACCGAATTGCGTGCAACCCTTGTCGAATTTGTCGATGAGGATCTCGCCAATCTGGTCACCGACATCGACGGCTCCGAAGCGGTACCGACCGCTGCCTTCCAGCGCGTGATCCAGCGCGCCGCCATCCATGTTCAAAGCTCCGGCCGGACCGAGGTGACGGGCGCCAATGTGCTGGTCGCCATCTTCGCCGAGCGCGAGAGCGACGCGGCCTACTTCCTGCAGGATCAGGACATGACCCGCTATGACGCGGTGAATTTCATCGCCCATGGCGTGGCCAAGGATCCGGCCTTTGGTGAGTCCCGGCCCGTCACCGGCTCCCCCGAAGTCGAGGAAGAGCCCCAGCCCACCACCGAGGGCGACAAGAAAGAGAGCGCGCTGGCGAAATACTGCGTCGATCTCAATGAAAAATCGCGCGAGGGCGACATTGACCCGCTGATCGGGCGCAGCCACGAGGTTGAGCGCTGCATCCAGGTTCTGTGCCGCCGCCGCAAGAACAACCCGCTTCTGGTTGGCGATCCCGGCGTTGGCAAGACCGCCATCGCCGAAGGTCTGGCGCGCAAGATTGTCGCCGGTGAAACGCCCGAGGTTCTGTCGGAAACCACCATCTACTCGCTGGATATGGGCGCGCTGCTGGCGGGCACCCGCTACCGCGGCGATTTCGAGGAACGTCTGAAAGCCGTCGTTACCGAGCTGGAAGATCACCCCGATGCAGTTCTGTTCATTGACGAAATCCACACGGTGATCGGCGCAGGCGCCACCTCCGGCGGGGCCATGGACGCGTCCAACCTGCTGAAGCCCGCGCTTCAGGGCGGCAAGCTGCGCACCATGGGCTCCACCACCTACAAGGAGTTCCGCCAACATTTCGAGAAGGACCGCGCGCTGTCCCGCCGGTTCCAGAAAATTGATGTGAATGAACCGTCGGTCGAGGATTCCATCGAGATCCTGAAAGGGCTGAAACCCTATTTCGAGGACCATCACGGCATCCGCTTTACCAGCGATGCGATCAAATCTGCGGTGGAGCTCTCCGCCCGCTACATCAATGATCGCAAACTGCCGGACAAGGCGATTGACGTCATCGACGAGGCCGGTGCCGCACAGCATCTGGTGGTCGAAAGCAAACGCCGCAAGACCATCGGTGTGAAGGAGATCGAAGCGGTTGTCGCCAAGATCGCCCGCATCCCGCCCAAAAACGTTTCCAAGGACGACGCCGAGGTGCTGAAGGATCTGGAGCGCTCGCTGAAACGGGTGGTCTTTGGTCAGGACAACGCGATCGAGGCGCTGTCCAGCGCCATCAAACTGGCCCGTGCCGGTCTGCGCGAACCGGAAAAACCCATCGGCAACTATCTCTTTGCAGGCCCAACCGGCGTCGGCAAGACAGAGGTCGCCAAACAGCTCGCCGATACGCTGGGTGTGGAGCTTCTGCGGTTTGACATGTCCGAATACATGGAGAAACACGCGGTTTCCCGCCTGATCGGCGCGCCTCCGGGCTATGTCGGTTTTGATCAGGGCGGGCTGTTGACCGATGGTGTTGACCAGCATCCCCACTGCGTGCTGCTGCTGGATGAAATCGAGAAGGCGCACCCGGATGTGTTCAACATCCTGTTGCAGGTCATGGATAATGGCCAGCTGACCGATCACAACGGCCGTACCGTGAACTTCCGCAATGTCGTGCTGATCATGACCTCGAATGCCGGCGCATCCGAGCAGGCAAAGGCCGCCATCGGCTTTGGTCGTGACCGCCGCGAAGGCGAGGATACAGCCGCCATCGAACGCACGTTCACCCCGGAGTTCCGCAACCGTCTGGACGCGGTGATCTCCTTTGCACCGCTGCCCAAGGACGTCATCCTGCAGGTGGTCGAGAAATTTGTCCTGCAACTGGAAGCCCAGCTGATGGACCGCAATGTCTCGATCGAACTCACCCGCAAGGCGGCAGAATGGCTGGCTGACAAAGGCTACGACGACCGCATGGGCGCGCGTCCTCTGGGCCGTGTCATTCAGGAGCACATCAAGAAACCGCTGGCGGAAGAGCTGCTGTTTGGCAAACTCTCCAAGGGGGGCCTGGTCAAGGTCGGCATCAAGGATGGCAAACTGGATCTCAGGATCGAAGGCCCGGCCAAGCCTCGCATCTCGGGGGACAGGCCGCCGCTGCTTACGGCCGAGTAACAGCCAATGCGTCTTCTGCCCCTGGCATTTCTCTCCTCGCTCGCCGCGCCCGTCGCGGCGAGCGATCTCGTTCTGGACTGGCCGGTCGATTGCACCCTCGGCGACAGCTGCCAGATCCAGCAATATGTCGACCGCGCCATCGGACCGGCGACACAGGATTTCACCTGCAATCCCCTCACCTATGACGGCCACAAGGGTACGGATATCGCCCTGCCCTATCTCAGCGACATGGAGGCCGGCGTCGCCGTCTTTGCCGCGGCGGATGGCACCGTGGTCGGCAGCCGCGACGGGATGGAGGACCGCTATTCCAGCGGGCCGGACGACCCCGCGATCGAGGGGCGGGAATGTGGAAACGGGGTTCTGCTGCGCCACGGCGGCGGCTGGGAAACTCAGTATTGCCACATGAAACGTGGGTCCATCCAGGTCAGCTCCGGCGACAGGGTCACGGCCGGCACACCGCTTGGGGAAATCGGCCTCTCCGGCAACACCCAGTTTCCCCATCTGCATCTTTCCGTGCGCAAGGATGGTATCACCATAGACCCCTTTGGCCCCCGGATGGAGCAGGGCTGCGGTGCCGACATCGGCGCGCCGCTCTGGGCCGAGGAGATCACCTATCAGGCCGGCGGCTTTCTAGGCAGCGGCTTTGCCGACCATGTTCCGAAATTTGCCGCGATCAAGGCCGGGATCGCCGATCAGTCGCCGCTGGCATCCGGCAGCGGCGCAATCGTGTTCTGGGCCTATGCCTTCGGCGCCCGCAGCGGTGACCAGCTGGTGCTGCGTATCGACGGGCCGCAGGGCACCCTGCTGGAGCAGACAGAACCGCTGGAAAAAACCCAAGCGCAGCTGTACCGCGCCGCGGGCAAACGGATCCGTGGATCGGGGCTGCAACCCGGCCGCTACATCGCAACCGCGACACTGCTGCGCGACGGCCAGGTCGTAGATGATCAGCGCCAGGAAATGACGGTGAAATAGGGCTTCACCGACACGGCGGGGCCAAGCCCTCTTGGCCTTGCCGCTCTCAGCGGCTAATCTGCTGCCACGGTCGGCAGACACCGAGGCGTCGCTGCTCCCGCATGGGAGAGCTAAACCTGCCATATCACCGAACGGTTTCCATTGCAGATGGCGCCGCGTCGTCAGGACAGCGACCAACGACCCGCACAGGCGCCGATAGGATGCAATATGACCCGAAAACCGCTTCCCCTACAGGTGGATGACCTGTCCCATTTCTCCCGCGCCTTGTCCCGGCAACTGGGCGAGGCCAGCCCCTCGCATCTGACACTGATGAACATGCTCGCCCGCGCCGCCGGTTTTCAGAACCTGCAACACCAGCGCGCCATACAGGCAGCGGCCCGACGGCTCGCGAAAACCACAATGGCGCCGGCGGCTGATCATCGGCTGATCGCGCGCACGCTGGGCCATTTCGATGACGACGGGCTGCTGCTGCGCTGGCCGTCAAAACGCGCCGTGCAGACGCTTGCGCTGTTTGGGCTCTGGTCGGTCTTTCCGGCCGACAGGGCGTTGCAGGAGGCGCAGGTGAATGCGCTGCTGATCGGCGAACATCGCTTCAGGGATCCCGCAACCCTGCGGCGCACCATGATTTCCTGTGGATTGCTGACCCGGCAACGCGATGGCAGCGACTACAGGCGTATCGAACAGGAGCCCACCGCCGAAGCCAAAGCACTGATTTCGCGACTGGCAGCCCGCCGCAAACAGCGCACCCAGGCAGCAGCGCAGATCACGCGCCGGTAGCACCGGCAATGGCACCTCAGCGCTCGGTGAATTTCAGCTCGATCCGGCGGTTCTGCGCCCGTGCGGCCGCAGTCGGGGCTGGATTCACCGGCTGATATTCACCAAATCCATTGGCAGACAGGCGCTCGGGCGGGATGCCCAGCGCCTGCACCATGTAGCGCACCACCGACAGCGCGCGGCCCTGGCTCAGCTCCCAGTTATCGGCAAATTTCGGGTGCACCCCCAGCGGGGTGTCATCGGTGTGCCCATCAACCCGGATGATCCAATTGATTTCCGGCGGAATGGCCGCTGCCACGGTCTGCAGGATCCCTGCGACCTTGGCGATTTCAGCCCGCCCTTCCAGCGACAGATCGGCGCTTCCGGGGGCAAACAGCACTTCCGAGGCAAAGACAAAACGGTCGCCTTCGATCCGCACCCCTTCCTGATTACCCAGCACATCGCGCAGCCTGCCAAAGAACTCTGAACGATACTGCTCAAGATCCTGCGCCTTGGAGCTGAGCTGCTCTGCCTCAGCCTCCAGTCGCTTGCGCTCACTCTCTTCCAGCAGCCGACGTCGGCGTTCCTCGGCGGCGGCCCGGGCCAGGGCAGCGTTCAGATCCTGACCAAGGTTCTGCATCTGCACCGACTGTGCTGCATCACGGGCTTTGTAATCGTCCAGCAGAGCCTGCAAACCGCCAAGCTGTTCGCGCAGGGCGGCGACCTGCTGGTTCAGCAGTGCGGTCTGACGCCGCGCCTCCTCGGATATGGCCTGCTCGGCGTTCAGGCTCTCGCGGGCCTGTGCCAGCAGGGCGGCACGCTGCTCTGCAAGGCTCGCCAGCTCGGCGCTTTCGGCGGCCTGATCCTTGCCGTCGCTCAGGGCCGCCAGCAATCGCTGCTGCAACAGATCCCGGTCCGCAGCAGCTGCATTGGCCTGTTCCAATTTGCCCAGCGCCTCCAGCAGGCGCTGTTCCAATTCGGCCTGCGCCGCCGTGGTGGTTTCAAGATCCGATTGCGCGGTGTCACGGCTCTGCCGCAGCCGGTCCAGCTCTTCCTGCAATGCCGCGACCTCGCTGTCGGCGCGTGTCTGTGTGGCATCGAGCTGCGCCAAGACACGGGTCAGCCGCTCGGCCAGAACATCCCGGTCCGCGCTCGCTGCCTGTGCGCTGTCGAGCGCGTCCAGAACCTCGGCCAGCCGCGCATCCAGCTGGTCCTTGGCCGTTTCAGCAGCGGCAAGCAATGTCAGCGTATCCTCGGCGGCCTGCCGCTGCGCCTCAAGCGCGAGGGTCATGGCGGTCAGTTCGGCATCCGCATCCTGCAGCCGGTTGCGCAGCGCCTCGGCGGCAGCCGCCTCCGCAAGGCGCGCTGCCTCGGCAGAGGTGAGCTCCGTTTCCAGCTGCTGCGCCGCTGCCGTGGCATCCGCCGCCGTAGTCTCCAGATCGGCAACCAGTGCCTCCAGCGCCTCGCGTTTGGCCGCAGCCAGCCTGGCCGCCTCCGTCTGGGCGTCGATTTCACTGCGGCTGGCAGCCAGCGCCTGCGAGAGCGCGTCACGCTCGCCTTCCAGTTCAGACTGCGAGGCCTGCAACGCCGCGCGCTGTGCGGTCAGATCACTGATCGTGGCATTGGCCTCCTCCTGGCGAAGCAACAGCTGCGCAACCTGCGCCTCAAAATCGCTGATCTCTCCGCGCGCCGCCGACAGCTCCGCCTCGGCAGCCTCAAGCGCGCCCTGCGTGGTGCCGAGCGTCGCCGACAAGGCGCCAAGACGGGCCTGCAACTGGCTGTTGGCCCGCTCCTCCAGCCCAAGCGCATCCGCCAGCGCCCCGACTTCCGC
The DNA here is from genome assembly GCF_048055755.1 of Phaeobacter sp. JH204B. Lineage (NCBI taxonomy): Bacteria > Pseudomonadati > Pseudomonadota > Alphaproteobacteria > Rhodobacterales > Roseobacteraceae > Phaeobacter > Phaeobacter sp. JH204B. Next base: position 10,048 of record NZ_JAYMXF010000026.1, on the reverse strand, counting down.
GGCCAGCTCATCCAGCTGGCTTTCCTGCCCCGAAATCGTCTCGCGCAGCACAAATTGAACCACCATGAAGATGGTCAGAAGAAACATCAGGACCAGCAACAGGCCCGTCATCGCATCCACGAACCCGGGCCAGATCGAGGCCTGAAAACGCTGTCCGGTGCGACGTGACAGGGCCATCGCTTAGTCCTCGGAGCCGCGTGCGGTGCGACCCAATCCACGCGGTCGGGCAAAGGCCTTGACCAGGAGGTCGATATCCTTGCGCAGCTCCGCCAGGCTCTCCTGACGGCCGGCGGAGATTTCTTCGAGGATGCGCAGCATCTGGACGTCGATAGAGCGCAGCCGCATCCGGCTTTCGGCATCCAGCCCGACATCGCCATGGGCGCGCATCAGTTCGGTCAGGGCCTCCTGCCCCACTGCGACCCGCTCCAGCGCCCGGGCCGTGCCTTCGGTTTGGTCCTGCCGCCGGTTCATATCTGTAATCGCATCCACCAGCTCGGACAGTTTCTGATCCACCCCGGCACGGGCTTCGGAGGTTTGCACAAACATCGACTGCAACGCGTCCATCTGCTCGGTCATGCTGTCCAGCACACCTGCAAGTGCCGTGTTTTCACCGCCGCCTGTCTCCTCGCCTGAGGAAAAGCTGACGCGGGTAAAAGACGACAGCCATTCTTCAAGCTCACGGTAGAACCGGTTCTGACCATGGCCTGCGAACAGCTCAAGCAGCCCGACGATCAGCGATCCCGCCAACCCCAGCAAAGACGAGGCAAAGGCAACGCCCATGCCGCCCAGCTGCGCCTCAAGCCCGGTCATCAGCCGGTTGAACACTGCGATCCCTTCCTCGCCTTCCTGCGGGGCGAGGCTGCGGATGGTATCGACCACCGCTGGCACCGTGGTCGCAAGACCATAGAACGTCCCCAGAAGGCCAAGGAAAATCAGCAGGTTAACGATATAGCGTGTAATTTCACGCTCTTCGTCGATCCGGGTCGCAACGGAATCGAGGATCGAGCGGGTCGAGGATGAGCCAAGCTGCATCCGCGCGCCCCGCGACCGCAACAGTGACGCCAGCGGAGCCAGCATCGACGGTGGGCGAACATCCTCTCTGGCGACCCCGGCAGCGAAAGCCTCGATCCAGCGCACCGACCCGATCAGTTGCAGCACCTGCCAGAAACAGGCCATCACGCCGAAAACAAACACCAGACCGATAAACCCGTTGAGCCAGGGGTTGGCTTCAAACACCGGCAAAACGCGCGGCAGCGCCACAAAGGCCCCGAACCCTGACAGCCCGAGAGCGATCAGCATCATGATAATCTGGCGTACCGGTTGGGAAAACTGCGGTCTGCTTTCGCGGTCTGGCTGCGCCATAGCTGTGGCTCCTGACACTTTTTTTTGGTGCTCTTGCAGAACCGGAGCCTATAGGCAAATCCTCAAAAGAGCCAAGGCTTTATGACGCAAGATCCCGCACACGCGCCGCAAGCCAATCCAAATCAGCGTCGCGCAGCCCGATCTCCGCCAGATGCTCGGCCGTATTGAACAGATATTCGGTATTGGGGCCACGTCCCCCAACCGCTTCGGCAATGATCTGCGCCTGAGTTTCGAGGCTAATGCCGCCGCAATATTGGATATGATCGGGATCAATCACATAGGTCACGGCGGTAACTTCCCCGCCGCTGGCCAGCTGCACCGTCAGATCCTTCTCCACATAGGCCGAGGAAATCAGCTCCCGCGCCCGCAGTTCCAGCAAGGTCTGCTCTTCGTGGCCAGCCTCGACCGCCAGCGCGATTCCGGTACAGGCCGCCCCTTCGATGGCATCCAGCGCCAGCACAAGACCGGGTTTCTCCTCGCTGCCGCGATGATGGATCGACTTCATGCAGAAGGACCGCGCATAGCCCGGCAGGGTCGCAACTTCGCGGCGGGCCACCGGAAAACCTGGATTCCACAACAAAGATCCGTATCCAAATACCCACATGGTCATGACGCTGGCCCTTTTTTGATCGCGGTCTATAAACATCAAATCCCACGTCCAGAAAAGAGGCCGAATGATGATCCGTTGGACAAAAATGCTGCTCATTTCGGTCTCCGTCTGGAGCCTTTACTGGGCGGTTGCCGCCTGGGGCCTGCGTCAGGGGCTGGATGGCTGGTTTGCCGAGCAGCAGCGGCAGGGTTGGCAGGCCGATTATGCCACGCTGCGCACCTCGGGCTATCCACTCTATCACCATCACCGGATCACCACCCCTGCCCTCGCCGATCCGGGCACCGGCACCGCATGGCGTGCCGACTGGCTCGACATCCGCAGCCTTGCACTCTGGCCCGGCACCGTGACGCTTCTGCTGCCGCCGACACCACAACGGTTCTCCTATTTCGACAGCACCGCGATCCTGCACGCCGAGGGGCTGCGGGCCGAGCTGCAACTGGCACCGGGATCCGCGCTGGACCTGGAACAGCTGCACATGATGTCCAGAAACTGGACGGTACAGAGCAATGGCAAACCCGAGCTGAGCGGTCAGGCGGTCCTGCTGGAGATGACGCGGACCGATGCGCAGAACCACTACCAGATCCACGCCGATGCGCAGGGTGTCTCCCCTCACCCGCTGTTGCGCCAGCGGTTAGCGGCGACCGAGGGGCTTCCGGAGCGGCTGGAGACGGTCACGCTCGACATGAATGTGGGCTTCGACACCAGCTGGAACCGCAGCGCGATTGAGCTGCGCCGCCCGCAGCCGCGCCAGATATCGCTGCATCTTGCCGAGGCCCGCTGGGGCCCGATGCGCATCAAGGCACAGGCGAGCTGCGTCTGGATGAGACCGGCCTGCCAGAGGGCGATCTCGCGCTTCAGGTTGAAAACTGGCAGGACATCCTGCAAATGGCCGAAGCCTCAGGCAGCCTGCACCCGACTGCGCGCTCCGGGATTGAGCGGGTTTTGCGGGTCTTTGCCGGGCTTGGCGGCAACCATCGCGACCTTGATCTGCCGCTGACTTTGCGCTCCGGCTATGTCACGCTCGGTCCGCTGCCGATCGGTCCAGCGCCCCGTCTGATCCTGCGCTAGCGGCAATAAGGACCGCCGCGATGACGGGCGACGTCCAGATGGAAATGATCCAGATGGTACCGGTCCGAAAGCGGCCCCAGCACGGTGCCAAACGGGCCACAGGCACCTTTCCACATCTTCCGCAGCCCCTTGCGCGTGGCGCGCGCGGTCCAGCCCTTCAGCACCGTGATCACCTTGCCGCTCTCCAGAACGAAGCCCGAGATATCAATCGCCTTGGCCCGACCATGTTCTGAGATCTTTGCGCCCGGCCGGTTGTTCCGGGTGCGGCAGGAATAATGCGCCGCCACCCTCAGGGCCACCACCTTGTCACGCCGGCCAAAGGCCTTGACCACATCCCGCTCCACCCATTTCTTGAGCGCGCGGGCGGTGTCGCAGGTCATCACCGACTGCTGGCTGAGCGTCACCCCGGCAACCGATCGCACCCGCACCGCGTTCTTTGCGCCGCAGCCGTTCAGACGCCCCGGTACGGCACCCACCTCTGCTCCCTGAATGTCGATATCACCGCAGACCGAGGTCTTGCGGCGTTTGCGTTTGCCGAACAGGATTTTCTCCGCCAGATCGCCGGGCCGCAGATGTGGACGCAGAGAGGCCTCTGGACCGGTCGGCATCATCGGCAGGCGCAGCGCAGCCATGGCGACGGCCTGTTCAGACGGCGGTCGCCCTTGCGGGCGCAGATCCGATGAAACGGTGACCGCAGCAGCGGCGGGTGTCGGCGTCAAAGCGGCGACAGCCGCCGGATCCGGGCGCGCATTGGGCCGCAGCGAGCGGTCAGGCGCATTGGCCGCAGTGGCCCCGGCGCTGACGGCGATCATGACGATCAGCCCGGCTGCCGTCGCAACCGCCTGCGCCCCCGACCGCCAGCCGCGCCTCATGACTTGGTCTCGCGGCCGAAGTTCGGCGCCGCCGTGTCCTGCCCGGCCTCGATAATGCCCCGGCGGATGGCCCGGGTGCGGGTGAAATACTGGTGCAGATGCTCCCCATCCCCGGTGCGGATGGCCCGTTGCAGGGCAAACAGCTCCTCGGTGAAACGTCCCAGAATTTCCAGCGTCGCATCCTTGTTGGTCAGGAATACATCCCGCCACATGGTCGGATCGGAGGCGGCAATCCGGGTGAAATCACGAAATCCCGCAGCCGAGTATTTGATCACCTCGCTATCGGTCACCCGGCGCAGGTCATCAGCCACGCCGACCATCGTATAGGCAATCAGATGCGGCGCATGCGAGGTCACCGCCAGAACCAGATCATGGTGATCCGCGTCCATCTCATCGACGTTGGAGCCCATCCCCTCCCAGAGCCGGCGCAACCGGTCCACCGGGGCGCGTTCGCAGCCCTCTACCGGCACCAGCAGGCACCAGCGGTTATCATAAAGCTCGGCAAACCCGGCCTCGGGCCCGGAATGTTCGGTGCCCGCCAATGGGTGGGCCGGCACGAAATGCACCCCGTCGGGGATATGCGGCAACACCGCGTCGATCACATGGCGTTTGACCGACCCCACGTCGGAAACCGTGGCACCGGGTTTCAGCACCGGCGCAATGTCCGCCATCACAGCATCCATCGCCCCCACAGGCACACAGAGCACGACCAGATCAGCGTCCTGCGCCGCCTCCGCAGCCGTCTCGCAGACACGATCACACAAGTTGATACGGCGCGCGGTCTCGCGGGTCTGTGCGCTGCGGGCATAGCCGGTGATCTCGCCTGCCAGCCCGCCACGGCGAATGGCATGTGCCATGGAGGAGGCGATCAGGCCAAGACCAATCAGCGCGATGCGGTTGTAGATCGGCGCGCTCATGCCGCGCCATCCTTGAACGCCTTCACAGCCGCAACCAGTTGCTTGCATGCGGTCTCATCACCCACGGTGATCCGCAGCGCTGCGGGCAGCTTGTATCCGCTCACCCGGCGCACGATCAGCCCGCGCGACTGAAGGAAGGCATCGCAGGCGCCCGCTTCTTCCGGGCTGGCAAAGCGCGCCAGAATGAAATTCGCACAGGAGGTGTCTGAGGGCACACCCAACTCCGCCAGCGCCTCGGCCAGCCAGCCGCGCCATCTGGCGTTTTCCTGACGGCAATGTTCGGTATACTCCGTATCCCGCACCGCTGCCTCCGCCCCGGCAAGAGCGGTGGACGACAGATTGAACGGACCGCGCACCCGGTTCAGCACGTCAATGATGACTTTCGGCGCATAGCCCCAGCCGACCCGAGCGCCACCCAGCCCGTAGATCTTGGAGAAGGTGCGCGTCATCACCACATTGTCGCGGCTGGCCACCAGCTCGGCCCCGGCGTCATAATCTTCGACATATTCCGCATAGGCGCCATCCAGCACCAGCAGTGCTCCCCGTGGCAGACCATCGGCGAGCCGGGCCAGATCAGCGGTGCCGATCATCGTGCCGGTGGGATTGTTGGGATTGGCGATGAACACCAGCCGCGTGCGCTCGCTGCATCCGGCCAGCAGCGCATCGACATCGGTGACGCGTTCGCGTTCCGCCACCTCGACCGGGGTCGCCCCGGCCGCCAGGGCGCTGATGCGATACATGGCAAAGCCATGCTCGGTGAACAGAACCTCATCCCCCGGCCCCGCATAGGCCTGACAGAGAAAGGTGATAATCTCGTCACTGCCCGCCCCGCAGATGATCTGCTCCGCCGGCAGGCCGTAGACCTCGCCAATCGCCTGACGCAGGGCGCTGTGATCGGAACTCGGATACCGGTGCATCTGAGAGACCGCCGCCTGCATTGCCTCAATGGCTTTCGGGCTTGGCCCCAATGGGTTTTCATTGGAGGAGAGCTTGGTCACATTGCTCACCCCTTTCACATGGGCAGCCCCGCCCTCATAAAGGGCGATGTCCAATATGCCAGGCTGCGGCGCGATGTGGGTCATGGTAGATGCTCCTTGATGCCGCCTCGTAATAACCGCCTTGGCAGCAATGGGAAAGCGGCAAGACGCCTCTTGCCGGATTGCAATGTCCCGGTCCCGTCCGTTGGTTGCACTGAGTGATTGAACTCCGCCATGCCCGCCGCCATGATGGGGCCATGACCCATAAGCTGGATAACATCGACCTGGCCCTGCTGCGCGCCCTGCAGCGTGACGCCAGCCTCTCGCAGCGCGATCTGGCAGAGCAGGTCGGCCTGTCGCAGAACGCCTGCTGGCGACGCCTGAAAACCCTGAGCGAAAGCGGCCTGATGCAGGGCACCACCGCCCGTCTGGACCGCAAGCAGCTGGGGCTGGATCTGGTGGTCTTTGTGATGCTGCGCACACGTCACCATTCGGCGGAATGGTTGCAGACCTTTCGCCGCCATGTGCTGACCATCCCCGAGGTGGTCGATTTCCACCGCATCGGCGGCGATTACGATTACCAGCTGAAGGTCGTGACCGAGGATATGGCCAGTTACGACAAGGTCTACCAGCGCCTGATCGAAGGTGTCGAGCTGGACAGCGTCACGTCGTATTTCGCCATGGAAGCCATCGCCGAAGGACGCCCGCTGCCGCTATAGCCGCAGGCGCCCGCAACCGGTCACCGCCAATCCGCAGTCCTGTCAGCGGCCAAAAGCCTTGTTCGGCATCCAGGTGACACGGCTGCCCTGCGGCCCCATGCGCATATGCAGGCAGGAGGTATTCAGCCGCTGAAAATACAGCACATGGATCGGATACCAGCCGGCTTGCGGCACCTCCACCTGCTGGGCAAAGGTCTCCTGACAGGTCTGCCGACCATCAAATTTGCCGACCACCTTGCCGCCGATCGTCGCCCGGATGCCATCATTGGTGAGGAAATCAATCGTATAGATGCCCGGCGCATCAAAACGCACATAGCCACGGATGTCAGCCGCGACATGCTCCGAGCGTTTGGAGGTGAGGGCATTCTGCCCGATGCTGGTGTCGCGATAGTCGAGCCCCTTGAGCGGCGGTCCGACCTCGGCTCCGGCCTCCAGCGCCTTGGCAGCGGCGCGCAGCGTCTTGACGTCGTCGGGATAGGCATAGCGCACCGTCAGACCCGGCTTCAGCCCCGTCGGTTGCGGGTTGGCCGGGGTCAGACGCAGGGGCGCCGCCCATGAGAGTGTTGCTGTGAGTGTTGCGGTGACAGCTGCCATCGCAGCCATCCCCAGAATACGGGTCATTTTCATCGTCTACCTTCCTGTTCATCACCTCTGAGCGGGCGTCTGCAAAAAGGATAGGTCCGCAAGGGGGCAGCTGGCAATCGCAAATGGCGGCAGCGGCGGGTGGCGCCTGTCATCCCAGGCGATCACCAGTGACCTTCCGCTGCGGTAGCAAATGAAAAAGGGGCCGCCAGATGGCAGCCCCTTTCTGTCGTGTCCGGGTTCGGACAGGACTTAGTTCTTGGCGTAGAATTCGACGACCAGGTTCGGTTCCATCACAACCGGGTACGGCACGTCGGACAGGCCCGGTGCGCGCACGAAAGTGGCGGTCATCTTGGAGTGGTCGGCTTCGACGTAGTCAGGAACGTCACGCTCTGCCAGCTGAACAGCTTCCAGCAGTGCGGTCATTTGCTTGGACTTCTCGCGAACCTCGATCACATCGCCTTCCTTCACGCGGTAGGAGGGGATGTTCACGCGCTTGCCGTTGACCAGAACGTGACCGTGATTCACGAACTGACGGGCCGCAAAAACGGTTGCAACGAATTTGGCACGGTACACAACCGCGTCCAGGCGGCGCTCCAGCAGACCAATGAGGTTTTCACCGGTGTCGCCTTTAACACGCTCAGCTTCGGCGTAGATGCGACGGAACTGCTTCTCGGTCAGGTCGCCGTAGTAGCCCTTGAGCTTCTGCTTGGCGCGCAGCTGGATACCGAAATCGGACAGTTTGCCCTTGCGGCGCTGGCCGTGCTGGCCGGGGCCGTATTCACGACGGTTCACCGGGGACTTCGGACGGCCCCAGATGTTTTCGCCCATACGGCGGTCAATTTTGTACTTGGCAGACGTGCGTTTGGTCACGGCTGATCTCCTTCAGTTTTGGTCGCACCCCAAAGGGCTGCATCGAAGGGCGTTGTCCTCTTGCTCCGTGTCGCGAAGGACCGGATGATCCTTGCGCTCTTCGGGCATGACAGGCATTCCCTTGCGGGAGCCGCCAACACCAATGAAGCCGCGTGTATAGACGAGGGCGAGAGAGAGTCAACCAGCTTTTCCGCCCCTATCGCGCGTTGCCAAAGGCAGAGGGAAAAACGGCTCCGCCAGCCGCGCGGTCGCACGGTCTCAGCGCGCGGCCGACAAGCGGTCAGGCTGCTGCATGTCGCAGGATTGCCGCCTCCGGCTGGCTGAGATTGCGGCGCGCGAATTCGCCATAGCGCATCGCATCGACTTCCAGATCCGGCAGCTGCTGCAACAGCCGGGCGCGATCCTCATCGCGCAGCGCGCTCAGCGCCGCCTGGGCGGGGTGAAAGCTCTCTGTCTCGACCCCATTGGCCCACAGCACCTGATGCTCCGCCAACAAGACATGAATATAGGTGACCTCGCGCAGCTGCGTATCGACCGCAATCTCGCGACCATTGATCAGATCGCGCGCCGCAACCAGCACCTCGGGCGTGTTGAACAGGCTTTGCACATGCGGCCCCCGCAGCAGCATGCGATGGCTCGGCGAGACCAGCAGATCCGCATCGGGCCGCTCGATGCCAAGCGCCCCTCCCCTGATCCGCACCGGGCGCAGCTCAGGCGCGACGAACAGCCGTGCGCCGGTCATCCGCCGCGCGCCAATCCACTGGATCTGCTGGGCGCCGCTGTCGCGGGTCTGGATCCAGTCGCCTTCCTGCAGCCGTTCAACCGGTACCGCCCCCGCAGGGGTGCGCAGCATGGTTCCGGGGGTAAAACAGATCACGCCGGTATGCGACCGCACATCGCGTCGGTCGCCTGTGTCCAGCCGCACATCGACGACCCACAGATCCCTGTCGTTCGGAGGTTGAGAATCGACAAACATCAACAGCGGCCGCTGCACGGGCCCGACATCAATAAGCGTCACCGTGTAATTGCGCCGCCCGTCGGTCACCACGAAATAGCGATCCCGCAGCACCGTCTGCGGGCGGTCCTCCTCCGGCCGGTCAGCCGGGCGGTCCCGCCCCTGCGGTCCGGGTTCGATCGCGAGCCCGACCAACCGGCGCACGGACCGCGCCGCATTGCGCCGCAGATCCCGCTCCGCATCGCCAGGTTCCAGTTCCAGGAGATTGCCAGGCCCGTCGACCCGCAGCGGCGCCCCGCGCCAGCGCCAGCTTGCCCCGGCGGCCAGTGCCGACACCGGCGCCCCCGGCAGACCATCCACTTCGGTCTGCCCCCACGAAATGACGTAGGTGCCTCGAAAGCCTGTTTGCATATGCTCGACTGCCTGTCTCTGGCGGTATTGTTGTTAAACCAACGTTAACAGAAACCGCCCGCCCACAAAAGCCACATCACCAGAACGGTTCACAGCCGCTCGTCCTTTATGGTCAAAGAGATGCAGCCTACGATTTCAAGACAGCTCATATGAGGAAGGACGAAAGGGATGGTGGTTGTCGGCTGGCAGGACTGGGAGCGACAAGGGCTGGAGCATTGCGTCTGCCGTGAGACCCCGCAAGCGTTCTCAACAGACGGGCCTTGGCGAGCGCTTCGCCCAAAAAATCGTTTTCCAGCGTCAACTGGCCTATCTTCGCGTGCAACGATTTGACATCGATCTCGGTCTCCTTCGACGCCTTCGGCTTGTCGTCAAAAACGTCTGTCACGCGGCCTAGGAGCTGGTCTTTCCATTGCTTGACCTAGTTCGGATGAACGTCAAACTGCGTCGCCAATTCGCTCATCGTTTTGTCGCCCTTCAAAGCTGCCAATGCGACTTTCGCCTTGAATGCAGGGCTGTGGTTCCGTCTGGGTCGTCTGGCCATCGTCGCTCCTTCGTCCCGGCACGCTGCCGGATCAGGAGCGGGAAATCCACCTAGCTCAACTGTCCATATTTCTCGGGCCAAATCTGTGTTTCCACACATCCAGTGCTACGAACGCCAGAATCGCCCCTTGGGGCGCCATGTTGTTTATTTTGTCTGGTATA
>NZ_JAYMXF010000025.1:0-389 GCF_048055755.1 Phaeobacter sp. JH204B | reverse complement strand
GATTACATCGACACGCCTGAGCGCGCTGTTGACCAGCCGTTCCTGATGCCGATCGAAGACGTGTTCTCGATTTCCGGCCGTGGTACCGTTGTGACCGGTCGTATTGAGCGCGGCGTGATCAACGTTGGCGACTCGATCGAGATCGTTGGTATCCGTGACACCTCCACCACCACCTGTACCGGTGTGGAAATGTTCCGCAAGCTCTTGGACCGTGGTGAAGCAGGCGACAACATCGGCGCGCTGCTGCGTGGTGTTGACCGTGACGGCGTTGAGCGTGGTCAGGTTCTGTGTAAGCCGGGTTCCGTGAAGCCGCACACCAAGTTCGAAGCTGAGGCCTATATCCTCACCAAGGAAGAAGGCGGTCGTCACACCCCGTTCTTCGCGAACTA